>JAOAPX010000141.1 GCA_025463125.1 Acidobacteriota bacterium
TTTCAGCATCAAACGGCTTCGTGTGACATAAAAAAACCGCATTTAGAACTTCGCGAATCTAAACTGTTCGCGCGCGTCCGCCGAACTTTGCGGGCGGTACGAACTCCCGGCAAAAGCAGCCGTTCCGTGTCAGTAAAATCGCTTGAATATTGATTTCGTCTCATTCATCGATTTTACTCTTGATAACTTTTAAGACGCCCTCTTCTCCGGGCGCGTATTTCTTTTTCACATGACCTTTTAATTGGGTCGAATAAAAATATACCTCTCGCAGATCGCCTTTGGCGTAGCGAAGCGCTTGATCATTAAAGTGCGGGGATTTCGGGTCGCCGCTTTCACCGCCTGCCGTTATCGCTCTGGCACGAACCTTTTTGCCGAACTCGACGACAGCAACGAAGCTGTTGCCGCTTGTGCCGTACCATTTTTTAGTGCTGCGGGTCGGCGCTGCGCCGAAGGAAGCCAGAGAGCCCCAATTTCCCGATGTAAATCCAACCGGAAGACTCGGCGCGGCATCGCTGAAAGGCTGTACGATATCTCCGGTCAACCGTTGAAAACGATTGATCTCGCCCCAGGGCGTTCGCCAGCTTCCGAAATCCGCCGTGAGTCGTTCCGAAGCGCGCGTCAAGGCTTCAATCATCTGAGCGGGTGTTGCTCGCGCCAGAACGTTTTCTTCTGAAGGCACGCCGGGGCTCGGACCCAATGCGCGAAGAATCTCCGCGCCCCAGAATACGGCTAAAGAAGTCGGCACCGAATCGGCGGACCAACGCGAGTTCCATTTTCGCAGGGCATCGATCTGATCCGCCAACTTCCTCTTTGACGGATCGTTCGGCGGCAATTTGTCCCATGCCGCTACAAGCGCCGGAACGGTTTTTTCAAACCACGGGAGATAACTGTCATAAGCGGCGTCAAGCAGCTTGTCGAGCGTAAAATCTTTCCGGTTCTCAAGCACCATGATCGCGTGCCGACCGCGGGCGGACTCAATGCCGTTATCAACGTATTTCGGGTAATCCGATTGCTTCAAACTGCTCGGACCGGCTGCCGACCAAGGATGATTATTGCTGTTATAAAGCCATCCGCTTGCCGGATTAAGCAGATTCGGTGATTCTTCGAGCGTCAGCAAACCTTTCCAGTCGCTTTCCGGGTCGCTTCCGTCAACCGGCTTCGTCCAGTCGAATTTAGGATTGCGGCGCGGGATAAAATTAGCGTGAAAATACGCGATATTCCCGTCGGCGTCGGCATAAATCGTCGCGTTCGAAGAATTCGTGTGAAGCCGCATCGCCTGCTGAAACTCTTTGTAATTTCTTGCCTTCGTCCGGCTGTAAGACTGGGTTAATGCTTTTACCGGATCATTCATCAAGCCGACGGTAATCCAATCTCCGGTTGCGTCGTCTTTTCTGACGACCGGTCCGTGATGCGTGCGATAAACGGTGAATGACCGCTCCGCCATTCCCTGCGCTGTTTTATACGGCAC
Source organism: Acidobacteriota bacterium (assembly GCA_025463125.1). Classification (GTDB taxonomy): domain Bacteria; phylum Acidobacteriota; class Blastocatellia; order Pyrinomonadales; family Pyrinomonadaceae; genus SXVE01. The sequence goes on from JAOAPX010000141.1 coordinate 1,469, forward strand.
TTTGACAACCGATGTCGTCAGAGGAATTTCTTCCCTGCCAAATTTATAGAAATATTTATCGCCTTTTTTCAAAACGGTTTCGCGCCACTCGTCTATCGCGTCGCCCTGGCTCGAAGTATGCATCCAGCCGACGCGCTCATTAAAACCCTGGTAGATAAACATTTGTCCCCAGGTCGCCGCGCCGTAAGCATTGAGCCCCTCGCCGCTTGTAACCTGTAATTCGGAACGAAAAAAGAACGAAGTATGCGGATTGATCAAAAGCAGGGCGTTCCCGCCTGTGGTGTTTTTCGGAGCGATTGCTATTCCGTTCGAACCGCTCGGCTCGGCTGGATGATACGGTTCTTCAAAATCTGCGACCGGTTCAGCCCCGTAAAATGATTGCAGTCGCGCAAGATTGATTGTTTCGATGTCGCCGCCGATGCTGCCTTCGGTAAACGACAGCGCCATCCATGGCTCGAACCTTTTAATTACGCGCGGCTTAACGTTCGGATGTTCAGCAAGATAAAAGTTCAGACCGTCCGACCAGGCTGTCATCAGTTTTTGCAGCCACGCAGGGCTTTCCTGAAACTTCCTTTTTAATTGCTCCGGCTGGATAAAGATTTTCATCCGCAAATCACGCCAGACGGCGGATTCTCCTTCCGCCTCTGCGAGCCGTCCCATCGCGTTGAGATAATTAGTCTCGATGCGGTTGAAATCATCCTCCGCCTGGGCGTAGATCATACCGAAAACGGCGTCAGCGTCCGTCTTGCCCGTCACATGGGCAATTCCCCAGTCATCGCGAACAATAGAAACATTCCTCGCCCGTCGTTCCCATCGTGCCGCTTCCCCGCTCGCGCCATCGACCGGCAGCCAGAGAAAAATGAACGTTAAAATAAATAAATACTTAAAACGAATGTAACGGAAGCTTACTGAAATCATATTGTCTTTTTTCGCGGGTAAAATTTAATTATGCTGAAACCTGCCGACACATCGTGCTTTCTGTAAAGCGCAATTTTGCTTGCGTTTTACATAGTTCAGGTCAGCAGCCAAAATGGAAATAATTTATTGTTGCCGATTGCTTAATCAAGTGCAAATCAAGTGCAAATAAACTAACCTCGCAGCAAGCTGACCGGGTATTAAACTTGTTTATGCTGAATTTCTATATTCTTTCGCGTCTTAAGTAAAACTTACAACATATCGTGTTGACTTCTACCAGCTCATACACTATATTGTATTCACTTTTGGTTATTTATTCAGCCGTTAAAACTGAAAAATATGAAAAGGGAATCAGGTGCGAATCCTGAACTGCCCCGCAGCGGTAAGTAAGAACGAAAATTGTCATTTAAGCACTGGTCAAAAGACCGGGAAGCGACAACGAGTAGAAAACATCAATTTTTGATAAGAGCTTACGAGTCCGAAGACCTGCCAAAAGAAACGCATTTCCCAAATGCGTTTAATCCGAATCTTCGCGGGAGGATAAAGGACACGAAAATTTCTGCGTATTTTCCTGTCTGAAAATCTTCATTTCCGCAAGTTTCACATCTTAAAAATCAGGAGAAATTAAACACAAATGAGTGTTGCCGTTAAAGAATCCGTAGCTGAAGAAACGACGATGCGCGTCAAAAAGAGAAATGGCATATTCGAGCCGGTCGATGTTAATAAAATCGTCCGCGCTGTCGGGCGCTGCGCCAAAGGCTTAAAACAGGTTGACACTTTGCGCGTGGCGACAAAAACCATCGGCGGTTTGTATGAAGGCGCGACTACTAAAGAACTCGATAAGCTTTCGATTAACACTGCCGCGACATTGATTGCCGAAGAGCCGGAATATTCCAGATTAGCAGCGCGTCTGCTTGTCACTTATATCGAAAAGGAAGTGAGAAATCAGGAAATCCATTCGTTTTCTCAATCAATTTCAACGGGTTTCAAGCTCGGTTTAATCAACGGGCGCACGGCGAAACTCGTTGCTGAAAACAGCCGCAAGCTCAACGACAAACTCGAATCCGAGCGCAACAACCTGTTTGAGTATTTTGGATTGCAGACGGTTTACGACCGTTATCTCTTAAAAGAGCCGGAAACGCGCCTTGTTATCGAAACGCCGCAATACTTCTTTATGCGCGTCGCCTGCGGTCTGGCGCGTGATGTCGTCGAGGCGATTGAGTATTACAATCTTTTTTCTACTTTGGATTATATACCAAGCACGCCGACGCTTTTCAATTCAGGCGCGCAGCGCGAACAGCTTTCTTCCTGCTTTCTGCTCGATTCGCCGCAGGACGATTTGGAATCAATTTACCGTAAATATTCCGATATCGCCATGCTCTCGAAATACGCGGGCGGCATCGGTCTGGCATATCATCGCGTCCGTTCGAGCGGCTCGCTGATTCGCGGCACTAACGGGCTTTCCAACGGCATCGTGCCGTGGCTGAAAACTCTCGATTCGTCGATCGCGGCAGTCAATCAGGGCGGCAAGCGCAAAGGCGCGTGCTGCGTTTACCTGGAAACGTGGCACGCCGATATCGAACCGTTTCTGGAACTGCGCGACAACACCGGCGATGAAGCCAGGCGGACGCATAATCTGAATCTGGCAAATTGGATTCCCGATTTGTTTATGCGGCGCGTTGAAGCGGACGGCGATTGGTCGCTTTTCGACCCGAAAGTCGTGCCGCATCTGCCCGACCTTTACGGCACGGAATTTGAAAAAGCATATGCCGAAGCCGAAGAAAATAAACTGTTTGCAAAACAAATCAAAGCGCGTGATTTATACGGGCGAATGGTGAAAACTTTGGCGCAGACGGGCAACGGCTGGATGACTTTTAAGGACGCGAGCAACCGGAAATCGAATCAAACGAAAGAAGCCGGAAACGTCATTCATTTATCGAACCTCTGCACGGAAATTCTCGAAGTATCGTCGAATGAGGAAACGGCGGTATGCAATCTCGGTTCGCTGAATCTGGCAAAATACGTGGCGGACGGCGCGTTCGATTTTGAAAAACTGGTAAAAAATGTGCGCCTTGCGGTTCGCCAGCTCGACTACGTAATCGACATCAATTTTTACACGATTCCGCAAGCCAAAACGTCGAATTCCAGGTGGCGACCAATCGGACTCGGAATTATGGGCTTGCAGGACGTTTTCTTCCAACTGCATCTGCCGTTCGATTCGGAAGAGGCACTTAAACTTTCGACGAAAATTCAGGAAGAGATTTATTTTCACGCGCTTTCAGCTTCCTGCGCTTTGGCGGAAACTTTCGGCAAACACGAAAATTTCGACGAAACACGCGCCGCCGACGGCATTCTGCAATTCGATTTGTGGAACGTTCAGCCGGAAAACGCCGGGCGTTGGAACGATTTGCGCGAGCGAATAAAAACGCACGGGTTACGAAATTCTTTGATGATTGCGATTGCGCCGACGGCGACGATTGCTTCGATTGTCGGCTCATATGAATCAATCGAGCCGCAGGTTTCCAATCTTTTCAAACGCGAAACTTTGTCGGGCGATTTTATGCAAATCAACCGCTATTTGGTCAACGCATTGAAGGAACTCGGGCTCTGGACCGAAGAAATCCGCACGAAAATCAAGCTCGGCGAAGGCTCGATTCAAAACATCAAGGAAATTCCTGAAGAAACGCGGCATTTATATCGCACAGCCTGGGAAATTCCGATGAAATCCCTGGTTGATATGGCTGCCGAAAGAGGCGCGTTTATTGACCAGAGCCAATCGCTCAATCTTTTTATGGAAAGCCCGAACATCGGCAAACTTTCCTCGATGTATATGTATGCGTGGAAAAAAGGCTTGAAAACGACTTATTATTTACGATCGCGTCCGGCGACTTCTATTAATAAAACGACGGTTTCCGCACCGACCGCAACGAGCGTCAAAGATGAGGAAGCCATCGCCTGTTCGCTCGAAAACCCCGAATCATGCGACGCGTGTCAGTAATTTCGGCAAATTAAAGAATTAAAAATAATAGCATTTATAACGGCGACGAGATTTTCGCGTCATAGCGTCGCGTGACGGTTTCATCGGATAAATTTGATTTTACGCATCCGATTCCTTCGGGCGCGATTATCGAACTCGTCGGACGAGTTAAAGAGATCGGAAAGACAAGCCTGAAAGTCGAAGTGGAAATTTACGTCGAGGAAATGTATTCCGAGCGTAGAGAAAAAGCGGTAACGGAAAATTTCACGTTCGTCGCTCTCGACGCAAACAAAAAGCCGACCGCCGTTTTATAAACTTGAAAAATGACGAAACCGAAAGCTGTAATGAATTGGAGCGGCGGCAAAGATTCCGCCCTCGCTCTTTATAAAATTCTGCAAAAAGGCGAAATGGATGTGAATTTTCTTCTCACGTTTATTAACAGCCGTTGGCAGCGCGTTTCGATGCACGGCGTTCGGCGCGAGTTATTAAAAAAACAAGCCGAAGCAATCGGAATCGAACTGGTTGAAGTTTTCCTGCCGGAAACGCCTTCGATGGAAGTTTACGAAAACGAGCTGAATAAAACGCTCGATTTTCTGATTGAAAATGACATTACGCATTCGATTTTCGGCGATATATTTTTGCAGGATTTGCGCGAATATCGAGAGAAACAGATGCAAAACAAAAATCTCGAAGCGGTTTTTCCATTGTGGAAAATTCCGACCGAAGAATTGATCAAAGAATTTATAAACTCAGACTTCAAAGCCGTCACGGTGTGCGTTGACGCGTCGAAGCTGGATAAGAATTTTTGCGGCAGATCGATCGATCAGCAATTTATTTCCGATTTGCCTGCGACCGTTGACGTTTGCGGCGAAAACGGCGAGTTTCATTCTTTTGTTTACGACGCGCCGTTTTTCCGTAAAAAGATTGAAATAGAGATTGGCGAAACCGCCTTTCGTGAATACGAAAAGGCAGCGGGCGCTAACTGGAACAACCGTTTTTATTACTGCGATTTATTAGCGAAATAGTTTTAGGAGAAATTGAGAAAATGTTACTTGATGCGGGATTTAACCTGACTTTGCGACCGATGAAATATCCGGCGTTTTATGAAATGTATCACAATGCGATTAAAAATACCTGGACGGTCGAGGAAGTCGATTTTTCGACCGACGTTGCCGATTTGACAAATCGCCTGACTTTGGCGGAACGGCATCTCATTAATCGCCTCGTGGCGTTTTTTGCAACCGGCGATTCGATTGTCGCCAACAATCTCGTTTTGAATTTGTATAAACACATCAATTCGCCCGAAGCTAGAATGTACCTGTCGCGCCAGCTTTACGAAGAAGCTTTGCACGTTCAGTTTTACCTGACGCTTCTCGACACATATATTCCGAATCACGCCGAGCGCGAGCAAGCTTTTGCCGCGATTGAAAATATTCCTTCGATTCGCGCCAAAAGCGAATTCTGCCTGCGTTGGATAGATTCGATTGAAAATCTCGATCGGCTTGAAACGAAAGCCGACAGGAAACAATTTTTATTAAACCTGATTTGCTTTGCTGCCTGCATCGAAGGAATGTTTTTCTTCGCCTCGTTCGCTTACGTTTATTTTTTGCGCTCGAAAGGCTTGCTGCACGGGCTTGCCGCCGGAACGAACTGGGTTTTCCGCGACGAATCGGCTCATATGAATTTTGCTTTTGAAGTCATCAAACGGGTAAGATCCGAAGAACCGGATTTGTTCGATAAAGAATTAAAAGCGCAAATCGTCGAAATGATTGATGAAGCCGTCGAAACGGAAATGCAGTTTGCCGAAGATGTTTTAAGCGGCGGCGTGGCGGGACTTTCGATTTCGGATATGCGGCAATATCTCGAATTTGTCGCCGACCAGCGATTTCAAATGCTCGAAATGCCCATTCATTACGCGGCGAAAAACCCGTTTTCGTTTATGGATTTGCAGGACGTTCAGGAACTCGCCAACTTTTTCGAGCGGCGCGTTTCCGCCTATCAAGTCGCCGTCACCGGCGAAGTTTCCTTTAACGAGTCATTTTAGAGAGATTTTATCGCCGCTGCTTTCCGGGGCAATGAACCGGTAAGCCGCCGGTTGAACGCGCCTGCCTGGCTGTTTTTGAATTTGAGTTTTCGCAATCAGCCGGTTGAAGAAACTTTCAAGCGGAAAACAAAAACGGCTATGCGCGCGACGAATTCGCGTTTAGTTTTGAGCGGAATTGTCTTTTATGCCCGCAATCGGAACACGAACATAGATAGTTGTTCCCTGTTCCGGCGCCGATTCAATTTCTATGGTGCCGCCCAAAAGCGCAACGCGTTCCTGTATTCCGAGTAATCCTAATCCTTTGCTGCGAGTTTTTTCGTTTTCGAGGTTAAAGCCGATGCCGTCGTCCTCGATGATTAAAATTATTGACTCATCGCGCGTGTCCAATATGACGCCCACTCTTTGAGCTCGCGCGTGTTTATGTGTGTTGTTAAGCGCCTCCTGAACAATTCGATAAAGGCTGGTTTCCGTTTCGGTGGCGAAACGGCTTAAAGTTTTACTGGAATTTATAAATTCCGCCGGAACGCCGGAATGATGCGACCATTCTTTGACATACTTGTCGAGCGCGGCAAATAATCCCAAATCGTCGAGCACACTCGGTCTCAGCTCCCATGCGAGAAAATCAACGCCTTCATCAATGTTTTTGGCGATTACCTGCGTTTCATCAATCATGGAAAGCAACTGCTCGTCGTTTTCACGCAATCGTCTGATTAATTCGAGTTTCAATTTAAGTGTGGTCAACTGCTGACCGAGCGCGTCGTGGAGGTCTCTGGCAATTCGTTTGCGCTCGTCTTCCTGCGCTTGAACAAGCCCTTGCAGTATTTCTTTGTCGCGCTGTACCGTTTCGGCTTCAATCCGCTCAGTCATATCCCGCGCGATTTTCACGAAACCTTCGATTTTTGCGTCCTTGAGCGGGCGCATCACGCCGGAAATATAAAAACGCGTGCCGTCTTTACGAATGTGCAGGCGTTCATCCGTAGAGCTTCCGGTTTCGGCAGCCGTTTGCCTTTCCATTGCCGGAACTCCTTTTTGACGGTCTTCGGGTGTAAACAAAATTTCGAAGTTTCGCCCGACGATTTCGCCGGCTGAAAAGCCGAACATTTTTTCCGCTCCCGGATTAAAGCCGTTGATGATTCCTTCCGTGTCAGTCGTGATAATGGCGTAATCTTCGGCGCTGTCCATTATCAATCGCAAACGTTCTTCCGAGTCGCGCAATATTTTTTCGGCTTTTTTACGGTCAGTAATGTCAACGGAAATTCCGACAACTCCGATTAATGTTCCTTTGTCATCGGTGATCGGCGAGTTAAAAACCTGCGCGGGAAAAGTCGCGCCGTTACGCCGCTGCACGATAAATTCGCCGCTCCAGCTCTTGCCCTGCCGCAGGAGAGACATGATATCCTCGGCTTGATCCGCTAAAACTTCCGGTGTTGTCAACTCCATTATATTGCGCCCAGCTACCTCTTCCGCCATCCACCCGTAGAGTTTTTCGGCAAACCGGTTCCAAAAAATTACAAATCCATTCAAATCCGTCGCAATTACCGCTTGCTCAACAGTGTTCAGCAGATGAGCCTGAAATCGGATGGATTTTTCCGCCTCTTTGCGCTCGGTGATGTCGCGGAAGTAAACCGCCAAACCGCCGCGCGCGTCCGGGTAAATGCTTACGTCGATCCAGCGCTGGATAAGCCGGGCAAAGGTTTCGTAATGAACCGCGCAGCGCTCGGACAAGGCTTTGTGGTGCATTTGATACGATTCCCTGCCGAGGAGGGCTGGAAACTCCGTCCAGTAATGTTTGCCGACGAGCGATTCTCTGCTGCGCTCCCAAAGTTCTTCGGCTTTTTTGTTTATATAGGTAAATTTGAAGTCGGAATCCACGGCGTAAAAAGCGTCGCTGATGCTTTCGAGAATTTCGCTCGTGCGTTCGTGCAATTCACGTAATTTTTCTTCCGATCTTTTGCGCTCGGTGATGTTTTGCGTGATGCCGACGAAACGCGGCTGGCGATCGGCGGTGTCGAGCGTGATCGCGCCCTGCGAGTGAAACCAGAATTCCTCGTTGTTTGCCGGATTGACGACACGATACTCGGATTCGTAAAAGCTGCCGGTTTTAATCGCTTCGTTAATCCGTTCAACCGTCGCCTGAAGATCGTCCGGGTGAATTAACTTGAAGGTTTTATCTATGTTGTCGTGGAGCGGAAAACCGATGACGCTCTCCACGTTTTCAGACCATTCAAGCTCGCGAGTCGCCGGATTTATTTGCCATGAAAAAATTCGCCCGGCGTTCATCGCCATCAAAAGGCGGTTTTCTAATTCGTGTGCGGTAATTTTGCTTCGCTCTTGCTGAGATAAGGGTTGCGAATCGGTTGTACCGACTTCTTTCCGAGATTGATGAGAATTGGTATCATAATTCATTACTTTTTGTTCGTTAAATTAAAATTAAGTAATCGGGACCTGCCTTTGTAAGTGTAGAAATTTAATTTAATTCTTGAATTATATCATTTACTTTTGCAGCTTACGGAATAAAAAAAAGCCGCAAGCATCGCTTTTGCGCGAAAGATTAACTTGTTTTTTTTTGCCTCCCGCGCTTTCCGCGCGCTTGCCGGTCGCGCTCTCAAAATATTACACGAAAACAGCCGGGCGGGAGAAACCTTTTTTTATGCTGAAAAACTTGACCGTCTCACGGGTCGAGCCGGGCGCCGCCGAGAACAGACGGCGGAATAAAAGGATCGTACTTTTCGGGAAACGAAAATTCTTTTCAGTTAAATCTTGAGTTCAGTTAAATTTCGAGCTACGTCTTTAGCCTCTAATTCCGGGCAAGCCGAATAAAGGCTAAAGACGTAGCTCTTTTAAAGGGTTTTCTAAAAGGTTTTCTACATCGTGTCGCTTTGACCGCTCGTTGAAAGCCTGTTTTGTCCGCCCGACCCGGTTTCCGGTAAATTTCCTCTCATTCGCCTGCCTGGCTGCATATCATTGTCGCTGCGCCAGTTTTGCCGTGCCATATCGGCGGTTTGTGAAAGCATCACGCGGTTGCCGCTGACCGAATCGACCAGATCGGTCGAAATAAAATGATGCATATTATCGTCGGAATCTTTGCGCGTCAGTTTGATTTCGCCTGATTCCACGCGGTCGATAATTCCGATATGGCGTCCGTCCGCGCCGACGACTTCCATTTTTTCGCGTATATCGGACATATGCATACCTTGCGTACCGAGGTTTCTCATATGTTTGCCGTCGCTTTTCGGTCGCATCGAACCGATCAACGCCGCGATAGCCACGCCGCCGCCGATGGCGAGAGCGCTCGTAACCAGCGGATGCATTTTCGCGCGTTGATAAAGGCTGTCTTCAAACACGAATCGCTCGCGCGAGCCGCGTTCGTGAAGTTTCGAATTAGTTTGATAAAGCCCGTCCGAGCGATTCGGCATTGCCGGTTCGCCGGAATTCTGCATCGAATCGATCATCGATTCGTTCATTTTGTCGTAGAGGCGCGGAGCGTTAAGCGCCATCGACGAATGCGCTTTCGCCGTTTCGCCGATAAAGAAATCGCGCGTCGGATGCCGGGCTGAATACAGAATCGCTTCCGCGACCAGTTCCGGCGCGAAGACCGGCGGCGGAAGCTGCGGTTCGTACGGCAAATAATTTTTCGCGTTTTCGACAAAAGGCGTGTGAATCGCCGTCGGTTTTATTAACGTCACGGAAACGGGCAGGCGGTCGGCTTCGAGTTCCATCCTGAGCGCGTCCGTAAAGCCTTTTATCGCGTGTTTCGAAGCCGAATACATTCCCTGCAAAGGCACGGGCGCGTCCGAAACTTCGCTGCCGATATTGATAATCGCGCCGCCTCTTCCCCGAAAATGTTCGACGGCGATTTTAGACCCGTTGACCACGCCCCAAACGTTTGTTTCAAAAATTCGACGTAAATCCTCGGTCGGCACGTCGGTTATTCTGCCGTAAACCGAAGCGCCCGCATTATTAACCCACGTATCGATGCTGCCGAAGCTTTCCATCGCTTTATTCGCCGCCTGCCGCATCGCGTTTTCGTCCGACACGTCGGCAACCGAATAAACGGCTTGCCCGCCCGATGCGTTTATTTCATCGGTCAATTGGCGCAAAGCTTCTTCGTTGCGCGCGACGAGGACGAGCTTCGCTCCTTTTTTCGCAGCCATACGCGCCGTCGTCAAGCCGATTCCGCTTGTCGCGCCCGTAATTACCATTACCTGCTCGTTTATGTTCTTTAATTGTACTTTCATAGTTCTTTCTCCGCTTCTTGTATTATTTCAGCCCACAGCTTATGTATCGATTTATACCAATGCGGGCGTTGTCCGGTGAGTTTCACGAAATATCAAAATGGCTTTAGATATTAATAATTCTTTAAAGCAGAAAAACCGCCTTTTTCAAATTATTTTCGCCGCTGCTGTTTTCTTACTAAAACGTCGTTTAGTTTTTAGAATTATTCAAAGACGCAAATGCGGTGCCACCCGGATTTTGTTTGCTAAAGCAATTAATTTTCTTTTCGACGTTTATCTTTTTGATTGGCACCGCGATTCGAGAACCGTTTGCGCTTGCCGCGTTTAGCGGTCAATTCCCCACCGGGGCGCTTAAGCGAAATTCAAAAATCAACATACTTTTAAGACATTCAGGAGCGGCGGCACGGCGGATAATTTTCTTGACTTTATATTATTAAGCTCATAAAATTGCTGGCGATTTTACTCTTTTTTTCTTGCTCATAAACGCTATCTTGAATGGTATGAATTCTCTACGATTTTTTTTCCCCGCTGCCGGAAAGTTTTTAACGATTTTATTTATCCTCAGCTTAAATGCGTTTTTGCACGTTGCGGTAAAAGCCGCCGACCCGAGCTATAAAATGGATTTTGACGGCGACGGCAAAACCGACATTGCCGTTTTCCGACCCGGCGAACGCAACGTGTTTCCGCTCCCGCCATCTTACTTTTACGTGCTCAGCAGCCGGACCGGCGAGCTTCTTTCATATCAATGGGGACGGGCATACGATATCCATACGCCCGCCGATTACGATAATGACGGCAAAACCGATGTCGGAATTTTCCGCTGGATTGACGATGACTTATCGCTTAACGCCAGCCATTACTGGATAAATTACAGTTTGGGCGGTCACAGCGTGACGCCTTTCAGCGGTTTCGGCAACATCGTCAGCCGCAATTATTTCGGCGACGCGAAAGCCGAACTGGCTTTATTCGACCGCTACGACGTGTCCGAGGACCCGATAAATCCGTGTTTTATAATGGCTTTTTTTATCCTCCCGCAGGGAAACGATTTCGCTCTGAAAAAAGATGTGATTAATCATTGTATGCCTGAAGGCTTGCATCTGACGCCGGCAATCGGTGATTACAACAACGACGGGAAAAGCGATGTTGCCGTGCTGGTTCACAATGAAGACGAACCGGCGGGAAATTATTTCAAAGTTTGGTACTCGCCCGTATCGCCTCAATATACTTTTCAGGATTTCGGGCTGTACCTGGACGTCGATTACCCGATTCCCGGCGATTTCGACGGCGACGGTAAAACAGACTTTTCCGGCAGCAAAAATTCTAACGGTCAGAGAATCTGGCGCATCCTGCAAAGCTCCGACGGCAAATTAAAAGAGTTTGCATTCGGTCTCAGCGATGATTACCCGGTTCCCGGCGATTATGACGGCGACGGCAAAACCGACATTGCCGTTTTCCGGCGAAGCAATTCGACGTGGTATATTTTGCGCAGTTCCGACGGCGCTCTGGATTTTAAGTTTTTCGGTTTTTCAACGGACATCCCCCTGACGTTGCCGAACTCCAATATTTATTATTAATCCGATTTTCTCTCAAATCGCGCGTGCGAATTTTCGTGCGAATCAAAGAACCGGTTTGATTATTCGGGCTTTTCAGTCACTTTTTCACAAAGGATATAAATAAATATCCTTTTATTTTTCTCATCGCCGAATACGGTTATCGATTCAGTTAATCCGGATTTTAGCAATTGAGGTTTTAGGAGCTGACGGTTAATGAAACGCAGTAAATCCCACAGGGCGCGGCATATTTTGCCGGCAAGCCTGATAATCTTTGTTTTTATTTTCTCGATACGCGCGCAAAGCGTTTACAATTTCGATTCGCCGGTGCCCGTGTTAATCAGCGAAAACGATTCGCTGCGAGCTTTGGCGATTCCGGCTGAAAAAACTGCGGCTCGCCTTTTTTCTCAAAAACAATCGAAAGCTTTTTCGCCGCGCTCGAAAATCGTGCTTTACGTAACGAATGTAAATTTAATGCCGGACGAAGACGCGAGCGCTTTTCGCGTATACGTCGAAGACGCGAAAAAAAGAAAATATCGTTTTCCGGTTGTTAAAGCGGAACCGGTCAGCGGTCAGGAATGGGTCTTCGCCTTGACCGTAGAATTAAGAGACACGCTCGGCTTTCGGAAACAGCCGGAAGCGAACGGCGACGTTTTGATCGGCGTTACGTGGCGCGGGCTTGCCAGTAATCGACTGCGTTTGGGGCTCGGGAAAACCGGCGGCGCGGTTAAAGATGATGCCGAAGCAGCGCCGACGCCGTTTCCCGGTTCTCCGCTCGTAAATTACTCAAAACCCTCTAATTCGAAATTTTCTGTTGCCGAGCCGGAAGCCGCCGACCGGACGAGATTTATGGAACAGGCGACGTTCGGTCCGACCGCCGCGCTTGACGCGAATATCAAGCGCGCGGGTTTTTCCGAATGGCTCGAAGGGCAATTTCAAGCTTCGTACCCGACAATTCCTTATCCGGATATTCCTTTAATGCCGTTTAACGAGCCGGGAAACTGCAACGGTTCGGAAAATCCGAACAATTATCCGCCCGATCCGCCGGATCTTTACCCGCAATGCCGGCGCGACCGGTACACGATGTTTCAGGTGCAAAACTGGTTTTTTAAAGAAGCTTTTTACGGCGAAGCGCAATTGCGTCACCGCGTCGCGTGGGCTTTAAGCCAGATGTGGGTCGTCTCCGGCATTGAAACTCAGCAAGCGGCTCATATGGTCGCTTACCACAAAGTTTTGAGCGATCGCGCTTTCGGCAATTACCGCGCTTTGATGAAAGAGATGACGCTCAATCCGGCGATGGGAAATTATCTCGATATGATGAGCAGCACGAAAGACAATCCGAACGAAAATTACGCGCGCGAGATTTTGCAGCTTTTTACGATCGGCGTTTTTATGCTCAATCAGGACGGCACTTTGCAGCGAGACGAAACGGGCAACCCGATTCCGACCTACACGCAGAAAACCGTAAATAATTTTACAAAAGTATTTACCGGCTGGGGTTTGTGCGAAGTTTCCGGTCCGAACTGCCCGAACCGGGCGATCGGGGCGCCGAACTACAAAGACCCGATGATTCTTAAACAAAGCAATCATGACGCTTCGGCAAAAACGCTTCTTTCTTATCCGGGAGCGATCAGCGAAAATATCGACGCCAACCTGGACGGCGCGGCGGAACTCGATCTCGCGCTCGACAATATTTACAATCACCCGAACGTTGCGCCGTTCGTCAGCCGCTTTTTGATTCAGCATCTCGTGACGAGCGACCCGACGCCCGCTTACGTCGGTCGCGTCGCCGCCGTTTTCGATGAAAACCGGGAAAGTCCTTCGCAGTTAAAAGAAGTTATCAAAACGATTCTGCTCGACCCGGAAGCGCGCGGCAGCGTTAAAACCGATCCGAATTACGGCAAACTGCGCGAGCCCGTTCAGCTTGCGACAAATTTAATGCGCCATTTCGGCGTTCAATCGGCTGACGGCGCGGCGCAAAGCGACGGTTATATCGCTCATATGGTTAATCAGATGGGGCAAAATATTTTTTATTCGCCGACGGTGTTTAATTATTACCCGCCCGATTACGTCGTTCCCGGACCGGGAATAAACGGACCGGAATTCGCGGTTATGACGACCGGAACGGCGATTTCGCGAACGAATTTTATAAATGCCGTCGTCTTTAAAAACATCGGTACCGACGTAAATTCGCAAACCGGAACTTCGATCAATCTCGCGGAAATGCGGTTTATAGCGGCGTCCGATTTTACGTGCAATCAACTGATAAACGCCCTTAACGAAAAAATGATGCACGGCACTTTGACCGAGCAAAACAAGCAAACAATTCTAAAAGCCGTCCGCACAGTGCCGAGAACGAACCCGATGCTTCGCGCCCGTATGGCGATTTATTTGATAGCGACGTCTTCACAATACCAGGTGCAGAGATAAAAAGAGGTAAACAGATGAAACAAAACAGACGCGAATTTATAAAGAGATCCGGCTGCGGTCTCGGGATGGCGGCGCTCGCAACGCAATTTAAACATTTCGGATTGATGTCGGCGCTCGCGCAAAAGGCGGACGATTCGCAGGCGAAAGCGCCGGATGATTATCGCGCCCTCGTGTGCGTTTTTATGGTCGGCGGCAACGACGGGAATAATACGGTCATACCGAATCATAATTCAACGCAGCTGAGCAATTATTCGACTTATTATAATATCCGCAATGCCGACGGGCTCGCCATCAAGCAAAATTCGCTTTTGCCGATTTCGGTTCCGCGCATGGGCGGTTTAAGTTACGGCTTAAATCCGAATCTCGGTTCGATCACGCACGGCATTAACGGCGGCATTTACGATCTTTGGGCGCGCGGGAAAATGTCGATCGCGGCAAACGTCGGAACGCTCGTCGCGCCGATGACAAAAACGCAGTTTTACGACGACACGGTAAAAAAACCTTATCAATTGTATTCGCACGCAGACCAGCTGACGCAGTTTCAAAGCGGGCGCGCAGACGCGCAGACGTTTACCGGCTGGGGCGGCAGAATCGCCGATCAAAGCGCCGCTCGAGACAATCCGAACGCTCTGGTTCCGATGATTACGTCGATCAGCGGCGCGCAGTTATTTACCGCCGGCGAGGATACATTTCCTTTAGCCATCGTTAACGCGCAAACTTCTCTAAGCCAGGTTTTAAACCCTCAGGGCTTTTACGGGACAGCGATTTCGCGCGCGCAGTTGGAAGCTTTTAACGAGCTTCGCAAGCAGAATCTCGACGGGAATTTCGTCGCGGCGGCAAGCAATATCACCGAGCAGGCGATGCAGGCGAATTCAGCGCTCTCGACTTTTCAGGAAATCAGCGTTCCGTTTCCTAACACGAATATCGGCAACCAGTTAAAACAAGTGGCGCGAATGATAAAAAAGCGCGCGGATTTGCGCGTAAACCGGCAGATTTTTTATGTTCAGCTGGGCGGATTCGACACGCATATCGCGCAGATCGTCGGGCAAGGAACGCTGCTCGGACAATTCAGCCAGGCGGCGCGTTCTTTTTACGACGAAATGGTCAAGCAGGGCGTTTCCGATAAAGTGACTTTGTTTACGATGACCGATTTTTCGCGCACGCTAGCCCCGTCCGGAACAGGAGCGAACGTCGGAACCGATCACGCGTGGGGAAATAATTTGTTCGTCATCGGCGGAGCCGTCAAAGGCGGAGATTTTTACGGCGGCGAGACGTCAAACGGAACGCCTTGCCCGTCGCTGATTTTGGACGGACCCGACGACGCGGATCACGGCACAGGCTCGCGCGGGCGCTGGATTCCGACGACAAGCGTCGAGCAATACGCCGCGACGCTCGCGAAATGGTACGGCTTACCGGATTCGGACTTGCCGGAAGTTTTCCCGAACATCGAAAACTTCCCGGTTAAAAATCTCGGTTTTATGCAGGCTTAGATTCAACGACCGAGAGTAGAAAGATTTGCAAAAACGTCTCGCCGGTCTTAATTCCCGGCGAGACGTTTTTATGCGGCTTTTTATGCGGCAAAGGCAGATTTTCATTTGAGAAGTTTTCTTTCAACGCCTAACCCGAACCATTTTAATTCCGTCAGAAGAGCTCGCCACAGACCGCTCAGAATCAACCTGATCGGCTTGTTTTCGCTGAAAGCCGAAGCGATCGCGTAGAGGGTTTTCGGCGACAGGCGCGGCTCGTTGGAAACGGCAAAAACCGGTTCCCATCTTTTAGGCTGCAGCTTGGCTTTGAAAGCGTCGAGCCCGTCGAAATTATAAAACCGCCGAGCGTGTTTTCGCATCCACGCCAAGGCGACGCGCAGCCAGAGCGGATTGCGAAAAGGCGCTACTCGCGCTCTTGCCGAAAGCGGCGAAAGTCCGAGCGTGGCGTATTCATAACCATCATTTGCGAGAGCGCGCATCGCCGCGTCTATCATCAGCTCGACACATCCGTTCGGCGCGCCGGGACAATGCACGAACTGCTCGAACAGCCAGCCGTCGCGGCGGCTTACCGGCGACAACAAAACAAAACCCTCCGCTTCGCCCGCGCGTTCGGCGACAAAAACGCGCCGATCCGAAAGATTCGAAAGCGTTTCGGGCTCGACCAGAAAATGCAGCGGCGGAAGTCCTTTTGCCGAAAGCCATCTGCGCAGACAATCTAAAAGCTGCGGATGATTGCAGGCTTTTTCAGCCGACCACTCCGAAACCGTTACGCCTTTGTTTCGCGCGCGGTTTAGCTGTGCCCGCAAAGATTTATGTTTTGTTGTGATACTTTCCCAGTCCGAAGGTCGCCAAACCGGCTGCGCGCCGAGCAGAACTTTGGAATAACGCGCGGAATCCTCATATAAAACTTCGAGCCTTTCTTCGGCGCAAAAATAGCAGACCTTTTCTTTTGCCAGCGCCGCATCCGTTTCGAATTCGGCGGCAACTTTTTTTAAATTTTCTTTCGCGCAAACCGGCGCGCCCGCAACTACTCTTACGCCGTTGCACGATACAAAACCGACGACGCCTTCGCCTTTTTCGGAAAACCAATGCCGGATGCCCGGATTGAGAATCTGATACGAAGTCGAATTCCACCCGTAAGTTAAAACCAGCTCGCGCGCGCGTTTGAGCGAAGAGCTTTCCGCGACGGGATTCTCCTTAAACTCTTTGATAAACGGCGACGGTTTGTGATCGTTCATAGCTCGTCCGTGACAAACTATTATGAGTTTGCAATCTCAAGCAATGCAACAGCGCGTAATTACGGTCCGACGTATGGTTCCGTTCCGGTATCGACGATTTTCCAAATCGCGGTTTCGGGAATATAAAACGGTTTTTTTGTTATACAAATTTCCAGCGTTTCTCTCTGCTCGTCGTAAGTCGCTCTTAGCTGAATGCCGTAAGGTCCCGAAACCTCGACATCGTCGCCTTCGGGCACCGTTACTCCTTCTTTAGCTAAATCTTCGCGCAGATTTGCCAGCTCGCCTCTGGTTATTCCGCCGTACTTTTTGCAATCGGGCATATAAACTCCTTGTTTAATATCTTTTTGATTTCAATTTAACAAAAAAAGCGATTACCTGACTTCGCTTTCTCGCAGTATAATCGCCGAATTCTTTTAACAATTTTATAAACTTGTAAATTGCATAATAATTGAATATTTTATTAATTCTATCTCATTCAAAAATAAATTTCTTTTCTCATTCAAAAATAAGTTTCCGTTAATTTTATATCTTTTTTCTATTCGTTTTGCCGCATAAAATGTATCTTAAAAATAAACAGACGGAACAGTTATCACAAACGAGCGCAAACGAATAGAAAATCGTCTAACAAAATAACAAAAGCCGCATTACCGATCAGCCATGCGGAATTTATGAATATCACAACTGCTTTAACCTCTTTCGGATTCCCGTCAAAATCGCAAACGGTTTTTCGAATGCTTTTATGCGCGGCGCTGCTTGCGCGCTCGATTGCCGCATTTGAAACCGATCAGTATAATTTGCCGCCGAAACCGCTTGCCGACATAGGAGATGAAGTAACGCGGTACGCCGAGGAAAACTTAAAAAAAGCAATTGCTGAAATAAACGCCGAGATCGGCGAGCGCCTGTTCTGCGCCGAAAGTATTACTGTCCGAACGAAAAAAGTAAAGTGCAGTTCACCGGAAAAAGAACGAGTAAAACTTCGTTTTCTGCGCTCGGAAGAAGCCGTCGCGCTTGAAGTTTACAAACAACTCGGCGCGGGCACGATTCCTTTTACGAAATCAGGAAGCTGGATGGAATCGCACGTTTTCAACGCGCAACCGGCGCGTTATAAAACTAAATACGAAGATTCCATCTTTTTTATAACCCCGGCAAATTATTTAACGATAAGCAAAACCGTTAATCTTTACGGCGTGCAATTCGGCACCGATAAAATCGCGCATTTTTTTCAGCAGGGCTACACATATTATAAAAAATACAACCGGGCTTTAGCTGTCGGAGCAACTCCGAGCGAAGCTGCGAAAAAGGCGGTTCGATGGGGACAAATGACCGAGCGCACTTTTTACGGCACGCTCGTTTCCGGTGTTTATTCAAACGCCGATCTTTTCGCAAATTACGCCGGAATGAAGTTTTATCAAAACTTAACTCGCCCGCTTGTAATCGGAGAACAAACAAAATCCGCTGTTTTTGTTCTCGAAGACGGAATCTGGAAATTTAACGAAAACGCTGCGGCTCGCGAAAATCTGCTCAAGCCTTTTATCTCGGATCATCTTAACGAAGCGCTCAATCCGTCCATCTTCCTTCCGGGGCTTCGTTCATACGTCCGCCGAGCGGTAAAAAAGCGAAGCTGCGTGCAATGGACGAGCTTGTATCCGAATCTTTCTCAAAAAGACGCAGTGGATAAAGCTGAAATGTTAAAACGTTGGAACGGCGAGGATTACGGTTTTACCGGGAGCGCGCATTTCGTCACAATCGCCAACAGTTGTTTCGGCGAAAACAATTAATTTCTTTTTATTTATAACTGGAAAGCGGCTGCAAATCTTCGGCATCGCCGTTTTCCGCGTCAAAGCGAATCGGCACAATAAGCGGTTCGATTTTCCTGTAATTTCCTTTCTTGTAATCCGAAATATTTATTAAAATTCGCTTTGATTTACCAGCGCCGAAAAGCTCTTGCAGCTCTTTTTCAGAGGCTTGCAGCAATCTTTTTACCGAGCCGAGTTTTCGCAGCGCCGCCTGTCTTTGCTTTTCATTTAGCGACGGCAAAATTTCCGCTAACTGGTAGAAATGCGACATTTCGCGTTTTTCCCGGTGAATTCGATTTGAAAGCGCGTGCGCTTCGTCGCGCAGAACCTGCAATAAGCGATGAGCCTCGCTTTCGCCGGAAAAATCTACGCGCTCGCCGGTTTCGTTTAAGAAATGTGAAACGTCACCGTGCCTGCCGGGCGGTTTGACGGCGGAAACGACTGCGAAATTTCTTTCTTTTATCCTTTCTTTTATCCTTTCTTTTATATTGTCCTTTGTATTTTCTTTTATAAACCGCAAACCGTTCAAAGCCGCTTGCAGATGCGCTCGCCCGCCGTCAATTAAGATCAAATCCGGGAATTTTTCGCGATCGTCCGCAAACCGGTTTTCAACCAACGCGCGCAGGCTTTCCAGCTCGCTTTTTTCCGTCGAAAACTGAAATTCGTATTCTTTAACGGGAAACGCGCCGTTTTCCCAAACAGCTTTCGCCGCGACGTAATCGCCGCCGGAAATATGCGCGACGTCAAAGGCTTCGATGCGGGTCGGCAGTTTTGTCAGATGAAAAGCCCGCATTAATTCAGCTTGAATGTCTGCGATATCGTTGCCGCGTTTTAATTTTTTAAGCTCGTACTCGTATTTTGTCCGGTTTAAAGCGCGCTGGGCGGTGATTTTGCGCTCGTTTTCATTTGTAACAGTGATTTTTACTTTTCTTCCAGCCTGCCGGCTCAAACTTTCCGACAAGAATTTTCTTTCCGCAAAATCAAGAGGCACGCGGATTTCGCGCGGCGCGTGAAAACGATAAAGCTGCCGCAAAACGTCGGGCAGTAAATATTCGGCGCTTTCCTTTTTCCCGAATTCGAAAACGAGTTTACCGAGATTTTTTCTGCCGCGCTGCGTGACGAGATAAACAAAAAAACGATCGTCGCTTTCCGCAATCTC
>JAOAPX010000156.1 GCA_025463125.1 Acidobacteriota bacterium
GATTTCGAGCGTTCCGATTTTTGATTCCAGACCGAGCGATTTCGCGCCGCCGAGCGTCGCCGTTTCGATCGCTTCTTTCGGTTCGATAAAACGCTTCGCATCGCAAAGAGTTCGCGCCGAAAGCACGCCGAAACGCGCTTCTTCCAAAATGACGCAGACGTTGTTGCTCGCCACCGAATCGCTGCCGAAACCGAGCCGGATGCGCGCGTCGAGAAACTTTTCGAGCGGCGCGATGCCGTGTCCGAATTTCGCGTTCGATTTCGGGCAATGAGCGATCCGGGAATCACTCGCGCTGATTAAATCAATGTCGCCGCTCGACACTTTGACGCAATGAGCGAGAAGCGGTTTCGTGCCGAGAATTCCTGTTTCTTCGAGATATTCGATCGACGTGCAGCGCGGGCTGTGCCACTGGTAGCCGTATTTCGCGTAGACGGCGGAGAAAAAGCCTTCGCCGTTCAGCATTAAATTCTGCTCTTCGCTCGATTCGGCGGCGTGAACGGAGATTTTCACCTTTTCGCTCAAAGCGTATTCCGCGATTTTTTCAAAAAGTTTTCGGCTGACCGTATAAGGCGAGTGCGGCGAAAGCCCGGCTTTAACGAGGCTCGTCTCGGTTTCTTTTAACTGCGAGTATTTTTCCAGAAGCGTTTCAAAATCTTCGGATGCCGTTTTATTGTCGGGCGAAAATTCGGTTTCCTGAAACAAAACGCCGCGCAGACCGTTTGTTTTCAAAGCCTCGAAGCCCGCTTTGCCAAGCCTTCCGATATCTCCGAAACATGTAACGCCCGCTTTCACGCCTTCGAGCGCGCCGAAAACAGCGGCGTTTTCCACGTCTTCATCGGTCAGTTTTTCACCGCGCGTTTTCGTAAGCTTTATCAGCCAATTGTAAAAATCGTGCTCGACCGTATCGAGAAAACCGCGCATCGCCGTTATTTCCAGGTGCGAGTGGCAGTTGACGAAACCGGGCAAAATCGCGGCTTCGCCGTAACTTTCGTGTTTTGCGTGCGGGTATTTTTCAAAAAGCGCGCGGCGAGCGCCGACGGCGACAATAACATCATTTTCAAAAGCAATCGCGCCGTCTTCTATCGGTTCGGACGAAACAGGCAGCACGTATCCGGCGGAAATAATTTTCATTATGAAAATTCTAAAATAAAAAGATGAAACTAAGAAGTGAAAAGTGAATAGTGAATAGTTAAAAGCGGAAAGATGCGACGATAGAGAAGCCGTAATTTGGGAAATATATAATTTGGGAAATATAAAAGAAACTGCATGGTTAGAGAATAGAGAATAGAGAATAGAGAATAACGGCACGAAATAAAAATCGGCGTTGAAACCCGTTAATGAAAAACGACGAGCTTAAAAAGATGAAAAGCGAAAACAGCGAAAACTATAAAAAACCACTTGTCTAATTTTTCACTACTTACCGTTTTTCACTTTTCACTTTTCACTTTTCACTTTCTCGCTTTCTTCCCGGTAGCGTTCGAGGATTGAAGAAACGTAGGCTTTTGTCGAAGCGATATTAATTCGCTCGATGAATTCGGCTTCGGAGATTTTGGCTGGATCGATGTCTTTCGTCCATTCGTCGACGCGGCTCGCTCCGGCGTTATAAGCGCCGAGCATCATCGCTTTTTCCGCCGGGAAAGCTCGATATTTTTCGCGTTTTTTTTCCAGGTACCAGCAGCCGATTTGAATGTTTCTTTGCGGGTCGCGCAAAAATTCGTTGACGTTTTCGGCAGTTTGTTTTTCAAATTCCTTGAATCCGGTTTCTTTCGCCCATTCGCGCGCGACGGTCGGCGTCACCTGCATCAAACCGACTTCTTCGTCGGCTCCGATTTTCCAGGCGCGAAAAAAGGTTTCTTCGTAAATCACGCTCCAGACAAGCTTTTCATCAAGGCGATAAATGCCCGCCTGCTGCGCGATCAGCTCGTCGTAGCGGTGAACCCAGTAATTATAAAAGAAATACAAACCGGCAAACGAGCCGATGATCAGAACTATCAGGCTGGACAACAGATAACGACGCATTTTAATAGAAATCGAGCGGGCGGACTTTACAAACAATCAATAAACGCATTTTTCCAAATCAACGTTTCCTTGCAGCCGGTTAGACCTTAAACATAAGTCGTAAAACGTCTTATAATTAACTTTCGTTTTTTTTGCAGTTGCGGCAACGGGAAAGTCTTCAGCAATTGAAGAGCTTTTTATTTTTAATTCAGTCTCTTAAAGCTTTTCCAAAAATCCACCGTGCGGTGCCTTCGATCGACGCCTTCGTAAGAATTGCGAAAAGCCGTTTCGCTTAAAATATGTCCCTGTAGCCAGACATCGGCTTTAAAGTACGCGCCGATATGAAGATCCTGGCTTTTCAAAGCTTTCTGATTGACCAGAACTTCGAGTTTGAATTCGCCTAAATCCAGATAAATCCAGTATAGATCGGTTCCCGACAAATGATTTCGAAGCGAATTGTAAGCCAGAACTCTGCCGCACAACGTCCAGTCGTTTTCCGCGGCGGCGACATTTAAGACGGATTCATCAAAAGAGCGCCAGAAATAGTTTTCCGCCGTTTTCAACACTTCCGCCCGGTAAGCCAAACCGCATAAACCGACGCGCAAAACATTCCGGTCGAAGATACGCGTTCCGACCTCGGTTAGATTCTGCAACTCGAACAAAACTTCCGTTTCCGTATCGGCGATAAATCCGTGTATGACGGCTTCGCCCTCGGTGTCGATCTCGGTCATAATCCACGGCGCGACCTTTTGCGCGTATTTAGCGCGAAAACCCGGACGGCAATCGGCGTAAGAGACTTCGCCCGATTCCGATTCGTAAAGCATAGACCAAACTTCCAAGCCTTCGCCGAGCTTCAAACAGCGCCCGTGCAGAATTCCGCTTTTGCGCGTCAGGCGAGACACTTCGCCGCTCTTGCCGACCGTTTCCGCCAAATCATTAAAGGCGGTTTCATTGGCAATTTCGATACCGATTGCGTTAAAAGCGATTTCCATATTTTATAACCCGAGGTGCGAGCGGCAATTTTCCGTTTAGCGAAAGTACCGGTTTATTTTGATTTCGGTATTTGGTTTTTCATTGTTCGGCTCCGGCTCGCCGAGGTTATGAATCTTATCATTTCCCGCAATTTTTCCCGAACGAACCATTTCCGCGAACAAATCAACGTCGTAATCGGCGTCTCGCGCCATTTCCTGCCGGATTTCAAGCAGCACTTCTAAAAATTTAGGGCGGCGATACATAATTTATTCCAATTTTAATTGTTAATCGTTAATCGTTAATCGTCAACCTAAAAAATGTTTTCAGCTGTGAACGAGGAATTCGGGCGTGACTATCACGGGCGAGAAAAATCCGGCGGCGGTATTGAAAAGCCTTATGCGCGCTTGTTTTCGAACGTTCGCCAGATGCCCGAAATTCCACGTAACCAGGTAATCGACTTTGTGAATCGAAGCGAGCGCGACGTGGAAAGCGTCGGCGATAAATTTGCGGTGAAAAATCCCGCGCGAAATATAACCTTCAGCCAAAATCGCCGCTTCTTCGGCAAATTCCAGTTCTTTAAGCGGTTTTATGAGATTAAGATAGCCGGTGCGATGAGGCTCGGCGACGCGCTCAAGCTCACGCTTGACCAGAATCGAGCTGAACGCCTGATACTCCGAAAGCTCGTGTTCCCACCAGCGAATCGTCAAATCACGGCGAAACGGATCGCCGTTATCAAGATAAGCGCCGACGACAGAGGTTTCCAGATATAAACTGAGTTTCATTACTTTAAAGCTAAAAAGCGTAAATATTCAAAACTTCGACTTAAAATTCTCAATCTACATTTTGAATACTACACTTGTAAACGCTGAACTTATTTATTAATCGGCACAAAAACAACTTTAGAGTTTTGAAAATCAAACGTCAAACTGTAATTTCGCAGGAAATTGCCGCCTAGAATCCCGGCTTGCTGAAATCCGGAAGATTCGTTGATTAAATCCAGATCGAGCGCGACCGCCGTAATGCTTTCGCGCGAATGCGTGCCGAAGGTAATGCGCGGGAGCAAAAACGAAGGCACGTTCTCGGTAATGCCAGCCGCGCCGATAACGCGCATTTTTTCGCCTCTTGTAAACCGGCTGAGTTCCTGGGAATCAGCCAGAACGCTGGAAATAACCGAAACGCTCGCGCCCGTATCGACGATAAAATTCAGCGGAACTTCGATGCCTTCGAGCCGCACTTCGCCGCTCAAAAAACCGCTCGAAGTTAAGCGCAGCGGCAAAAACAATTCGTCAGCGATGTTTTTTTCGTTTGTTGGCGAAGATTTTCGGACGAGCGAAAAAACAAGATTGCCGTAATCGATCGTCGTCAAAAACTTTGAGATCAGCGAAAGCCCTATGTAGCCCTCGATTTTTTCGTTTCCCGTGTGAAACTTTCGAATATAGACCGGCACGTTTTTGATTCTCGCGCCGCCGATATCGACCGAACGCAAAAAGCCGTAAACGATTTCAAACTTTCCGTCGCCGCCGATTCCCCGCGCCAAACCGCCGCGCGCGACCTTTTTGATTTTCAGCTTTTCCGCAGTTTTATCGGAAATCACGGAAATTCCCGATCCGGTATCGAGCACGAAATTCAAAGGCTCTTCTTTATTATTAATTTTCAGTTTGATAACCGGACGGTTTCCGATCAGATCGAAATTAACCGATGTTTTGTCCTGCCCGTCCAAAACATATAAAGACTGCTTGTTGCCGAGATAGCTCAAAAAACTGATAAGTCCTTTGATGCGGTCGCGGCGTTCCTTGTCCGAATCCTGCGAAACCATCAAAAACTTTCGATACGCCTCGGCGGCTTCGGTGTATTTTTCGGCGCGTGTCGCGACCTGCGCAAAAGCGAAAACGTAATCCGGTTCGTCCGGCTTGTAATAAATGGATTCGTACAAGCTTTCGAGGCTTTGATTAACCCGGTTTTCGTAAAAATCAAGCAGCCCGAGTCCAGCCCAGGCTAAGGCTTCTTTTTTATTTAAACCGATCGAATTGTAGAGAGAGATTCTTGCTTCTCTGAAATTTCCGGCATTTAAGAGCGTAACGCCTAAAACGGCGTAAGCGTAAGAATTTTTCGGCTCGGCTTTCGCGATCGAAAACGACAGGTCATAAGCTTCGTTCAAGCGTCGCTGCTTGACGAGCAAATACGCGAGATCGAGCTTGGCGGCTGATGTTTCGGGATTTATTTCGAGGGCGCGGCGCAGAAGTTTTTCGGCTTCAATCAGATTTCCTTTTTTCGAAAGCTTTCCGGCTTGTTTTATTAATTGCGCGGCGTTCTCGGTTTGCCCCGCATCTGCGGCTAAAGACGGCAATGCGAGCAAAAAACAAACTAAACTAACTAAACCCGCGCAAAGCAGACGGCGAACGCGGAAAGAGTTTGGGAAAATACCGTTTAAAAAAACATTAAACTTCATAACACAAACTCCTTTCCGGTTAATGGACATTAAATGGACAGTTGTTTTTGAATTTATTTGAGAATTTCGCCCGTTTTCATCGACCACAAGACCAAATCCAACTCGTCAAAATCAATTTTCAACACTTCCGCCAGATTTTTCAGTTTTTCTTCAATCGTTAGATACTTGGCGCGCGTGCCGGGTGGCTTCGGGTCGTCAATAATTTCGAGTTCGGCGAGGCTGCGCAAAATATGTTTATCTAAAATCGCGTAACCTTTCAGCCCTATGTTTCGCAGAAAATGGCTCGCTTCCTTGTAGCCGAGTCCTTTTATGCGTTTCTCCCTGACCAGCCAATCGCGTCGCTCCAGCGGATTTTCAAAACTCTGAAGTTTCTTACGCAGCCGCAAGCCGCAATGTTCCTGCAAAAAATCGCGCGACGCCACAATGTAGCCGGAACGCGCTCGCGGGTACCTGTGCTTTCCGAGCAGGGCGTTCATCAATTCTTCGTGCGTTCCGGTCAGCAAAAGCGGGCGGACGGCTTCGATCGAACGCATTCCCATTTTTGCCGAGCATCCGCCGGTAAAAAAGCAAAAAACCATTTCTTCCCATAAGCGCTCATCCGAACGGCTCTCCCAGACGGCTTCAAATTCCCCGAGACGACGGCGAATTTCATCGCGTCTTTCGGCATACGCCGCTTTTATGCTTTCAATCGTTAAAGGCTGCTGTTGTTTTTTCACGTGTAATTTTCAGGTTCGCTCGATTTTAAAATCGGCGCATCGGCTTGTCAATAAAATTTGATTTGAGAGTTAACAAAAAATCTTTATTTTTCAGCGTTTTTAATGTATAAGCAACGTAGATGGATGCCATAAACCCATCTTGAAGCTGGTAGCATCCAAAATAAAAAAAACTTCATCGAATGTATTGTCAGTTTGCCCTAAAGTCACGAAGAAGAGAACGAAAATTTAAAGGTTTGAAGAAATCGCCGGTTGTTGTGTTATACTGCAAACAGCTTTCCAAGATGGTAAGCCTGCCACAACAATTAAATACATAAAGAAATTAATGAATAGATTAACCGAGAATAAAAACCTTTGGCTTAGTGTCGCATTTTTGCTGCTGTTTGGCTGGACATCGACCGCTTTCGGTCAACCTGTCTATTCAAAACCGACAACCGCGCCGACCAAACCGCTTTTGCAGCCGATAACCGTGCAGCCGAGCGGCAAACCCGCGCCGACGCCGGCTCCTCTGGTCAAAAAGACCGGAAGCGTCCTGCCGAGCTCAGCGCCGGCAGCTGCCGCGGCAGGATCGAGCGCCGTAAAAACTTCGTTCCCCGCTATTCGAGATACAGCGATACCCGGTTATTCGGGCATCCTTGTAGAAGATTTGGAAGGAAACGTCGTCGTTGAAAGCTATTCCGACTACACGTTTAATCCGGCTTCAAACGTAAAAATAGCCACCGCTTACGCCGTTCTTAAAACTTTCGGTCCCGATTTTCGTTTTCAGACGCAGGTTTGGACTGACGGGGCTTACGAACCTGAAACCGGAACGATTCACGGTAATTTATACGTTTCCGGTCGCGATCCAATCTTTAATTACGAGCACGCCGTTGCGATTTCGAACGAATTAAATCGAATGGGAATTCGCACGATTAAAGGCGATTTGATCGTTTCCGATAATTTTGCGATGAATTACACCAATTCGGCGGCGCGCAGCAGCACGACGCTTTCGAATTCAATGGATTCGGCGAAACGTCCGGCGGCGGCAACCAAAGCCTGGCAGTCTTATTTGATAAATTCCGGCAAGCTCGCTTTAGTTCAAGCCGTTCCGAGCGTTTCGGTAACCGGCTCGGTTTACGTTCAGCCGATGCCTTCGAACGTCAAACTTCTTTTTTCGCACGAATCGGCGCCGCTGCGCGAAATCGTCAAGGTAACGCTTTGCTACTCAAACAATTTTCTGTCCGAACGCCTCGGCGATATGGTCGGCGGACCTTATGCCGTTGCTCGTATCGTACAGCAGCACGCGGGAGTTTCGCCGCAGGAATTTCAACTGCAAACGGCAAGCGGTCTCGGCATTAACCGGGTTACGCCTAAAGCGCAGATGAAGCTTCTCAGAATTCTTCGCACGGAGCTTGCGCGCTATAAAATGACTTTCGCCGATATTATGCCGGTCGCCGGAATTGACAAAGGAACGCTCGAAAATCGTTTTGATACGGATTTTTCAACCGGAAGCGTCGTCGGGAAAACCGGAACGCTCGGCAATACGGACAGCGGCGTCAGCACGCTTTCCGGCGAAATCAATACGCGCACCGGAAAGCTTTTATTTGTTATCTTTAACCAGAAAGGCAGCGTCAACCGTTTCCGTTCTTTTCAAAACAATTATGTTTCGCTGATTCAGGGACAGCTCGGCGGAGCGGCGCAAATGACTTATAATCCGGTCGCGCTCGACGTTCGATTGGCAAAATCGAGAATCGTAAGCGCCGACGGTCGCGCCCGCGTTAACGAATAAGAAAATTATAAGAAAATTTTCTAAATAAATTTTATCAAGGGAAACTGTGTAAAAGCAGCTTCCCTTTTTTATTTGCACGCCGTTTTTATCTACGCGCTTTATACGCTTGTTTTATTTGCGGGCTTGTCGAAAAGATTCAGATGTTGCAAACTTTTACGTTTGCGTAAATAGAAATTACGCGGCTGAAATCGAGCGCGCCGAAAAATAAAGCAAATGAGCGAAACGAAACAAACCGAGCAGACCGAAGAAACTCCGGAACTTCTCGCCGAACCGGATATTTCCGAAGAAACGATCGAAGATGTAAACGACAAACCGGCGACAAAACAGCAAAGCGTCGCCAAATCAGCCGGAATCGTTTCGATAGCCGTGATGTTTTCGCGCGTTTTAGGGCTTGTCCGAGAGCAGGTTTTCGCTTATTACTTCGGCGCGGGCTTTTTAAACGACGCTTATCAGGTCGCGTTTCGCATCCCGAACGTGCTGCGCGATTTGTTTGCCGAAGGCGCGCTTTCAGCGGCTTTCGTAAAGGTTTTTACAGATTACCAGATCAACAAAGGCGAGCAGGCGGCTTGGCGGCTGGCAAGCCTTGTGATAAACGCTTTAGCCGTCGTTTTGAGCGTTGTGACGATTATCGGCATTTTATTTTCGCGTCAATTTATAGATTTGATAGCCGACGGATTTTCGCCGGAAAAAGCCGCGCTGGCGACGACTCTGACGCAGATCATGTTTCCTTTTATATTGCTCGTCGCGCTTGCTGCCGTCGCCATGGGCGTTTTAAATACAAAAGGAATTTTCGGAATTCCGGCTTCGGCTTCGACGGTTTTTAATATCGTTTCGCTTTTTGTAGGGCTCGGCGCGGCTTACTGGCTTTCCGGCGGCGGATGGACAAATTTCGCGGATAAAAACGCTGTGCCGCCCGATTCGGCGCAGTGGGCGATTATCGGGATGGCGATCGGAACTCTGATCGGCGGCGCGGCGCAATTTTTAATGCAGGTTCCTTCGCTGCTCAAAGTCGGCTTTAAATTCGTTCCGGTTTTAAGCTTTACCGACGAAGGCGTTAAAAAGGTTATGCGATTGATGGCACCGGCGATTTTGGGAACTTCCGCCGTGCAGATAAACGTTCTGGTCAATACGTTTTTCGTTTCCGATATAGAAGGCGGTCTTTCATGGCTCGGTTACGCTTTTCGATTAATGCAGTTTCCGATCGGCGTTTTCGGCGTCGCGGTCGGCACGGCTTCGGTTCCGGTTTTATCGAGAATGGCGAGCGAAGGAAAATTCGGCGATTTTCGCAACACGCTTTCATCTTCGCTTAAGCTGGTTTTCCTTTTAACTTTGCCGTCGGCGTGCGGCTTGATCGTTTTGGGCGAGCCGATTATTCGATTAATTTACGAACACGGCGGGAAATTCAACGGCGCGGACACTTCGATGACGGCTTACGCGCTCGCCGGTTATTCAATCGGCTTGACCGGATACGCGGCGATAAAAGTTCTCTCCCCTGCGTTTTACGCTTTGAACGATGCGAAAACGCCGATGATTATCGCGCTTTGCTCGATTGTTGTGAATATCTTTGCGAGTTACGGGTTTAAGATAATTTTAACCGATTACGGCGCGACCGGCGCGAATCCTTCGGGTTTCGGGCATGTCGGCGTCGCGCTGGCGACTTCGAGCGTCGCGCTCGTTAATTTCTTCGCGCTGGCTTTGCTGATGCGCCGAAAAATCGAAGGCATTAACGGCAGAGACATTATCTCTTCGTTCGTTAAAATCGCGATCGCTTCGGCGGTTATGTCGGCGGTTTCTTATTCGATTTATTACCTTTTACACAACTTTTTCGGCTCGAAGACTTTCCTCGTTCGAGCAACCGAAGCGCTCGTTCCGATCGCGCTCGGCGGAATCACGTTCTTTATCGTCGCAAAGTTTTTGGGCGTCGGCGAAATGCAAAAAGTTTATAACACTCTCGCCCGCAAGCTCGGGCTAAAAAACAAGTCTGATATAAAACTGAAATAAATCTGAAATAAATCTGAAATAAATCCGCGCTTTAGAGATTTTCGAGCGCGGTGATTTTTTCGACTCTTTTTTCGTGTCGCCCGCCTTCGAAATCGGTTTCAAACCAGGCTTTGACGATTTTCGGAATCTCCGCTTCGGGAATGACGCGGGCGCCGATAGTCAAAACATTGGCATTGTTGTGCCGGCGAGCGAGCCTGGCGGTTTCTTCGTTCCAGGCTTGCGCGGCGCGAACGCCGTGAATTTTGTTGGCGGCGATCGCCACGCCGATGCCCGAACCGCAAACTAAAATTCCCTGCTCGGCTTCGCCGTTTGCAACCGATTCGCCAACCTTTTGCGCGTAATCCGGGTAATCGACCGAATCAAGCGAACCGGTGCCCAGATCGTCGTATTCGACGCCGATTTCGTCCAGAGTTTTTTTCAATTTTTCTTTTTCTTCAAAGCCGGCGTGGTCCGATGCCAGTGCGATTTTCTTAACCATTTGTTTGTCCTCGAATCTGTTATTTTTATTGTGCCTTAAAGCAAATTGTATTCGTTTAGAAAGAAAGCACAAAGGAGACGCAGTTAAATTTCCCGGAAGACTTCAAAACAGGCGACAAAAACAAACAGGAACAAAGTTTTATTGATTTCCGAGCAAAAAATAAAACTGAAATATCGCCGGATTAAAGATTTTTATCCACATCTTTTCGTAAAGCGGTAAAAACGTTAGCATTTAATTCCCGAAGCCTTTTCGCCGGCGCAGTTTTTGCTGAATCAGACCGCTGTATACAGCGCGGAATCCGAAGTTTTTCTAAGTTCGCGTAAGCGGAATGAACGGTTTGATTCTATTTTTCGTTTAACGCTATATGATTTGCAAATTGTCATATTCCTCAGTATTAATTAAATAACAAGTATTATTATTGTAAATTTGAGCGTTTTATGCGATTTTGCCGAAAAGCTTGGTTTTCATAATTATTTTTAAGAATAAATTACAAATCATTTATGAAATATCTTACAATTATAGAAAGAAATGTCGGTTTCAAAAAGTCTCACAACTAAAGAAGTAGCCCGTCTCTGCCGGGTTAGCGACGCAACCGTAAAGCGCTGGGAAGACGCGGGTTTATTAATTTCCGAACGCACGAGCGGCGGACATCGACGTTTTCGCGTCGATGAAGTCGCGCTGTTTCAGCGAAAACAAAATCTGGGTTTAAAGCACTCGCACGGCGACGAATCAGCCGTCAAAACGATAATCCGCCGCGGCGAATACAAAGACGATTCGCATTGCGCGCTTTTTCATTCGCTGCTTGCAGGCTCGGAAGAAGAAGCGTCGAGTCTTTTGATAAACGCTTATCTCGGCGGCGCGTCGCTCGCGCGAATATTTGACGAATTTGTCTGCGCGGCGATGAAATGCATCGGCGAGCTTTGGGCAAAAGGCGAATTAACGGTCGCGCAGGAACATCTCGCGACGCACACGGCACAAAACGCGATTCATAAAATGCGCCTGACGCTTCCCGTTCCGGAAACGACCGGCGAGCTGGCGATGTGCTGCGGCGTCGAAGGCGATTTTCACGAGTTTCCGACGTATCTCGCTCAAATGACGATTGAAAATGAAGGCTGGGAAATATTAAATTTCGGCGCAAACACGCCGCTTTATTCGTTTGCCGAAGAAGTTCTGCTGTACGCTCCGAAAGTCATATGCATTGGCGCCACCATTATACCGGACGTCGAGCGTCTTTCGCGCGATTATAAAGATTTTCGAGACCGCATCGCCAGGCATTCGATTCCGGTTTTGATCGGCGGCAGAGCCTTTACAGATGAACAGCTTCGAAAACGTTTCCCCGCTGAATTTTACGCGGAAAATTTCAGCGACGTCGCCGAAATTATTCGACGGATATCTTGAAGCGTAGTTTTTAAAGAGTAGTTTTTTATACTTTATAAATCGTCCTCGCTTTAACGCCCGCAAACTTTTTTTTTCGTCCTAAGGTTTTAAATAATCGCACGGACATTTGCTGCAACGGTTTCGCGCAAAATTCACATCTATCTTGTTTGATATAAATAAAGTGTTTATAATTCCGACAGTTTCAAAGCCGAAAAATGAAGTTTGTCCAAGCAATTTTTCTATTTTTAATATTCTCCGTCTGCGCCGCTCACGTTCCGGCGCAGGAGTATCTTCCCGAACTCGTCAAGCGAATTAAACCTTCGGCGGTCGCCATCGAAACATTCGACGCGCGCGGCAACACGCTTTCGCGCGGCAGCGGCTTTTTCGTCGGAACAAACAGAATCATTACCAATCGCCACGTTATCGAAAAATCGAGCCGCGTCGAAATTCATTTAATGGACGGCAGAAAGTTTCCGGCAAAAGGCGTGCTCGCCATCGACGGCGAGGGAGATTTAGCTATTTTGCAGGTGGACGTTCCGCCGCAATCGGCTTTTCCGCTTCAGATTATGCGAACCGTTCCGCAGGAAGGCGAATCGATCGTCGTTATCGGCAATCCGTTCGGTTTGGAAGGATCGGTTTCAAACGGCATCGTTTCCGCCGTCAGAGAAATTTCCGGCTACGGGAAAATCATTCAAATTACCGCTCCTATCTCGCCCGGTTCTTCGGGCAGCCCGGTCGTAAATATGCTCGGACAAGTGATCGGCGTGGCGACGCTGCAAGCGGCTGAAGGACAGAGTTTGAATTTTGCCGTGCCGTCGGAAAGAATTTCACAGTTAAAAATCGGCGAGCTTCAGACATTTTCATCGCTAAATGCCGCGACCCAGCAAAACAAGCGTTCCGTAGCGCAAACTTTGTATTCGCAGGGGCTTGGAATTTTATCGCGCGACGATTTCGCGAAAGCCGTAACGTTTTTTGAAAAAGCTGCCGAGATCGACCCGAATTACGCCGAAGCATGGTATCAGGCGGGATTTTGCTTCGGAATGCTCGGCAAACACAACGAAGCGCTGAAAGCCTCGAAACAAGCGGCGCGGCTGCGCCCGAATTGGGCGGAAACTCACGTAAACATCGGCGCGTCGAGCTACGCGCTCGGGCAATACAAGGATGCGGTCGAAGCTTATCGAACGGCGGCTAAACTCGATGAATCGAACCCGGAAACGCAGTATGCGCTCGGCTTGAGTCTCGGCAAGTTAAACCGCACGGACGAAGAAATTCTCGCCTATAAACGCGCCGTCGCGATCAAACCGGATCATGCCGCCGCGATTGAAAAAATGGGCGCGGCTTATTTCAAACAAAAGCGCTACCCGGAAGCGATTCAAGCGTTCGAACAGCTGAAAACCTACAAACCCGATTCGAAAACTTATAACTATCTGGGCGAAAGCTATCTGGAAATCGGAAAAGCCGAAGAAAGCATCGAAGCCTTAAACAACGCCGTCAACTACAACCCGGATTTCGATAAAGCCCGATTCAATCTCGGACGCGCTTATCTTAAACAAGGCGATAAAGATTCAGCCAGCGTTCAATACGAGATTTTGAAAAATTCAAAATCAGATTGGGCTGACAGGCTTTACGTTTTAATCAATCCTTAAAACCGGCGAGAAAGATAAAACACCCGCAAAAGACAAAAAAACATCAGGCTGCGGACAAGCACTGTTCAGCACGAATTTTCACGGATTTTTATTAGATAATCCGTGAAAATTCGTGCTTTCCGGTAAGACTCCGTGTTCTATTTTCTAATCCTGATACCTTTTGCGTTTTTTGTGTCTTTTGCGGCTACTTTTCTTCCCGGCGGCGGTTAATCAAGCTCGCCGTAAAGCCCGCGCCGAAGCCGTTGTCGATATTGACGACCGTGACGTTTGAAGCGCACGAATTGAGCATCCCCAGAAGCGCGGCGATACCGCCGAACGAAGCGCCGTAACCGATGCTCGTCGGGACGGCGATAACCGGAACTTTAACCAAACCGCCGACTACAGACGGCAGCGCGCCTTCCATTCCCGCGACGACGATAACGACGCGCGCGTTTTGCAGAATTTCTCTTTCCGACAAAATGCGGTGAATGCCCGCAACGCCCGCGTCCCAGATTCTTTTAACGCGATTGCCCATCGTTTCCGCCGTCAAAGCCGCTTCCTCCGCTACCGGAATATCGCTTGTCCCGGCGGTAACGATTGCGATTTCGCCGATTCCGAGCTCGGTTTTATCGCGAAAAAGCCTGATAATTTTTGCCGATTCATGCCATTCGGCGTCGGTTTGCACGTTTCTGATTTCGCCGAAAACGTCTGCCGTCGTCCGCGTTATCAAAACATTCGGCGAGCGAACCGCCAGTTTTTCAAAAATGCCGACGATTTGCTCGCGCGTTTTTCCCTGACCGAAAATTACTTCGGGAAATCCCTGCCGAACGGCGCGGGCGTGATCTACGCGGGCGTAACCGATATTTTCGTAGGATAAATTTTTTATTTTATCTGACGCTTCGACGGTGGAAATTTTATTTTCAGCGTGCGCCTTTAAAATTTCTTCAATCTCATTTGCTTTCATACGATTATTTTACCCAGCAAACGCTTTAAAACAAAAAACGGCGAACTATAAAATTCGCCGTTCTCAAGTTTTACAGGAGAAAAAAGATCAGCCGAGCAAACCGACGTATTTATAAGAAAGACAAAGCCTGCGAAATATCCAAACCACCGCTCCGTGATTGGCTAAATTCAGCAGGATTTTACTTTCTCTTATTTTCGGTTTACTTTTCATTATCATTTCACCAAGCATTTTCCGTTGTCTGTAACAGCAATTTGAATGCCGTTTTTTTGAAGATTGGGAGAAAACGAAAAATTTCTTTTTTCAGTCAGTAAATACCGGGTTATTCAATAGTTTTATTATTGAATTGTATTTAATTTGCCGCAGGCTCGATGCGTTTTTTTTATAATGCCTGTTATAAATCAATACGGCGGCGCTTTTGAAACGGACAGTTCGCGCCGTAAAATGTTAAAGTAAAAATATAAAAGCTATGGAATTGACAGTTGGGATCACAGGCGCGTCCGGCACGATTTACGCTTACCGCACATTGCAGCTTTTAGCGGCGAGCGGCGCCGTCGAAACTATAAATTTGATAATATCCGGCATCGTCCCGACCGTCGCGCAAGTTGAAATGAACGCGAATCTGCGCCAGCCGAGCGCGGAAATATTTAATGAATGGCTCGGGCTGGAAAAAAATTCCAAGATAATCCGTTTCTGGCGGCTGGATAATTTAGCGGCGAAACCGGCAAGCGGATCGAACAAGCAGGCGGGAATGATCATCGTTCCCTGCTCGATGGGAACGCTCGGCGCAATCGCTTCGGGCGCGGGCACAAATTTGATTCATCGCGCCGCCGACGTAACTTTAAAGGAAAGGCGAAAGCTCGTTCTCGTTCCGCGCGAAACTCCTTATAACGCGATACATCTGGAAAATATGCTGAAGCTTGCGCGCATCGGCGCAACCGTTTTGCCGGCGAGTCCGGGATTTTATCATCGCCCGAAAAGTATCGGAGAGCTCGTCGATCATTTGTGTTTTCGCGTTTTAGATCAATTTGATATTCCGCATTCGCGAAAAACCGAGTGGTCGGGCGAAGAGGTCGGCGAAATATGAACGCTGTCGAAAGATTTTCAAATCGCGTCGAAAACTATGTAAAATATCGTCCGGATTATCCGCCGCAGGTTTTGGATGTGTTTCGCGACCGAATGAATCTTCAGAAGTCTTCAATCGTCGCGGACATCGGAGCCGGAACGGGAATTTCGTCGAAAATGTTTCTGGAAAACGGAAATTTTGTCTGCGCCGTCGAGCCGAACGCGACGATGCGCGAAGCGGCAAAAGAATTTTTGAAAGATTTTCCGCGTTTCAGGATAATCGAAGGAACCGCCGAAAACACGAATTTACCCGACGCTTCAATTGATTTCGTCGTTGCGGCGCAGGCGTTTCACTGGTTTGACCGCGAAAAAACGCGCGCGGAATTCAGGCGCGTTTTGCGCCGAAACGGCTACGCGGCTTTGATCTGGAATGAGCGGCAGCTTGATACTAACGATTTTTTGCGCGAATATGAAAATCTTTTAAGAAAATACGGAACCGATTACGAAAAAGTCCGTCACGATAATATCGAAGAAAAAATATTGCAGGATTTTTTTCAAGCCGGTTTCGAGCGGCAAACATTTAAAAACGCGCAAACCGTTGATTTCGAAGGATTAAAAGGCAGGATGCTGTCAGCCTCGTATATTCCGACCGAAGCGGATGCGGCTTTTGAGCCGATGATTGCTGACTTGCGCCGCCTCTTTGCCAAATACGCCGAAAGCGGTAAAATACAAATCCTGTACGATACAAATGTTTTCTACTCTCGATTTTAAAATATGGAAGTAACGACTACACCCGCAATTAGAACAATTTCGGTAGCGCATTCGCCCGATTCGGACGATGCATTTATGTTTTACGGTTTGGCTACGAACAAACTGGAAACAGACGGATTAAGATTTGAACACACGTTAAAAGATATTCAATCGTTAAACGAAGACGCCAAAAACGGAGTTTACGACGTAACGGCGATCAGCTTTCACGCCTTCGCCTACGTTGACGATAAATACGCTCTTTTACCGCACGGCGCGAGCATCGGCGATAAATACGGTCCGATTCTCGTTTCAAAGGAACTGCGCAAAACGGAAGAAATTCCTAATATGAAAATCGCCGTTCCGGGCGAGCTGACGAGCGCGTTTCTCGCTCTGCGGATTTATAATCAGGATTTTGAATACGTCGTCGTCCCTTTTGACGAAATCATAGATTACGTGCAAAAAGGCAAAGCCGACGCCGGGCTTTTGATACACGAAGGTCAGCTTTTCTACAAACAGATGGGCTTGAGCAAAGTTTTGGACCTCGGCGAATGGTGGCATGAAAAAACCGGTCTGCCGCTGCCGATGGGCGGCAACGTTATTCGGCGCGATCTGGGCGAAGATTTAATGCGAAAGGTTTCAAAGTATCTTCTCCAAAGCATCAAGTATTCGATGGACAACCGCGAAGACGCGCTCGCTTACGCGATGCAGTTCGCAAGAGATATGCCGACCGAACTGGCTGACCGCTTTGTCGCTATGTGGGTCAACGATTTAACGCTCGATTACGGCGAACGCGGGCGAGAAGGAGTTAGAAGACTTCTTCAGGAAGGCTACGAAAAAGGAATTATTCCGCGCAAAGTTGACGTAAGCTTTGTCGAGTAAACCCGGTAAATTATAAAATTATAAACTTATAAAAAAGCGTAAACTGTTATTTCAGCTTTACGCTTTTTTATTTCCCTTAAAGAAAGAAATCAAACTCTTTTGCCGCTTTGCGCATCTATTTTTCAGCTTTGGAAAAAGGAATAAAATATGAAGAAAGCACGCATTTTATTATTTGTTTTGACGATTTTTTGTTTTTCGGCTTTGACGAGTTTCGCGCAAACCTCGAACATCGTCAAAACCAGCTTAAGCCAGCCGGAAATTGATAAAATCATCAAAAAATTTACTGATAACGAAGCCGATTTTCGTTATGCGCTGACAAATTACGTTTTTAACCGGAGCGCGACGGTGCAAACCATCGGAATGGGCGGGCAGGTTACCGGTCAGTATCGCCGCGATTCGTTTATGAATCTGACCGAAGACGGCAAGCGATTCGAGCGTATCAATTATTTTCCCGTTCCGACGTTAACGGAAATCACCGTAACCCCGGAAGATTTGGAAGACCTCGGCGGCGTTAATCCTTTCGCCCTGGAGCCTTCGGCAATTAATCTTTACAACATTTCTTATATCGGAAAAGAAAGGATCGACGAGTTGAATTTGTATGTTTTCGATGTTTCACCGAAAGTGATTCCCGACCCGAAAAAAACAAAACAGCGTCTTTTCACGGGCAGAGTCTGGGTGGACGATCAGGATTTGATGATCGTTAAATCAAAAGGCAAAGCCGTTCCCGAAACCAAGCAAAACAAATATCCGGTAGTCGAGACGTGGCGCGAAAACATTGATGGAAAATACTGGTTCCCTTCGTATATTCAATCCGATGACGAGCTCGTTTTCGACAGCGGTCAATCGGTAAAACTGAGAATGCGCGTTAAATATACCGACTACAAGCAGGGCAAATCCGAAGTTAAAATTCTCGATGACGACGTGATTGTCGATGAAACTCCGAAGCCGACGCCGACGCCGAAGAAGCCTTAGTAAAAATTAAAAATCGTTAAAAAAGAAAAACGCGCAATCTTAAATTTTATTTTGATTGCGCGTTTCCTTTTTTTTATTTAGACAGTTACTTATACAACTCTTCGGCAATCGCCGTTCGAGTTTTTACAAGCAAATCGCGCAAATCTTTTTCCGCCGTTTTGCCTCGCGTCTCGATCGGCGGCAGCAGAACGATTTCCATTGTTCCCGAACGGGCGACGGCGGTTTTCTTGCCCATTAAGTAATCAGTGTTTTTGATCGCAACCGGAATAATCGCCGCGCCCGTCTGAAGCGCGAGATGAAACGCGCCTTTCTTGAACGGCAGAAGCTCGCCCGGCATCGCCCTCGTTCCTTCGGCAAAAACGCCGAACGAATAACCGCCCTCGACTATTTCGCGCACTTTTTCCATTGTTTGCAGGGCGCGTTCAGGGTTTGAGCGGTCAATCGTCACAAAATTTATAAAGCTCATTCCCTGCCCTAGAACCGGAACTCTTAAAAGTTCCTTTTTAGCGATCAACCCGATTCTTTTCCCCGCGTACGCGAAAAGCGCGGTCGTATCTATATACGAGCGATGATTGGCGATAAAAATATAAGATTTATCTACTTCTAAATTTTCGCCGCCCGAAACTTTCACTTCTACGCCCGAACCTCGAATCCAGGTTTTTGCGCCCCAAACGCATAAAGGATAAAGCGCCATCCGCCGGTTGACGATCTGCAAAACAATCATTGCCGGCAGAGCGCCGAAAAGCAGCAGGACGCCCGCAAAAGCTAAACTCCACCAGTATCGAAGTTTGCCGATGAAACGAGATTTGTTAGACTCGTTCACGGGAAACGTCAATTTCTTGTTTTGCTCAATCACTTCAAAAGGAAGGTTTTGTAAATGTTCGGACATTTAAATATTTTTGTATCACGCGCGCCCCGCAATTCGCAAAGTTTAAAGAAAATCGAATCACAAATGCACGCGGCGGGTAATCGCCGCCGTATTAACTTAAGTTTATCCGGTTCGTCGCCTTTAAGATTGGCTTTCAGCCTTGCTAATTTGTGCGTTTTGTTTTTGCTTTTTTCCGCCGCCGCCGCCGCGCAAAACGTTCCGGCGCCGAAAGCTGTTCTCGGTTTTCATCCGACCGATGATAAAAGCATTGCCGATTGGAGACAGATTAACGATTATTTCCATAAATTAGACGCCGCGAGCGACAAAGTGCGTGTGCAGGAAATCGGATCGACGACGCTCGGAAAACCGATGATCGTCGCTTTCATATCGTCGGCTGAAAACATCCGGAATCTCGATAGATACAAGCGAATAAATCAAGCGCTGGCAAATCCGAAACCGGGCGCGAATCAAAGCGAAACGAACGCCTTGATCGAACAGGGCAAAACAATCGTCTCGATTTCCTGCTCGATCCATTCGACCGAAATCGTCGCTTCGCAGATGTCTATGAATCTCGCATACGAGCTGGCGACGGCAACCGACGAAAACACGAAAGAGATTCTCGACAACACGATTTTGCTGCTGATCCCTTCATCCAATCCCGACGGCATCGACATCGTAGCCGACTGGTACCGCAAAACCCTCGGAACAAAATCCGAAGGAACCGCGCCGCCCGAACTTTATCATCATTACGCGGGGCACGACAACAACCGGGATTGGTTTATGCTCAATCTGCCCGAAACGCAAAACATCACTAAACTTTACTGGCAGGAATGGTATCCGCACATCGTCTACGACGTGCATCAGATGGGACAAACCGGCGCGAGATTTGTTATTCCGCCGTTTTTCGACCCGCCGAATCCGCGAATTTCGCCTTTGATTCTGCGCGAAGTCGGGCTCGCCGGCTACAAGATGGCGGCTGATTTGCAGGCGGAGAAAATCGCGGGCGTCGCGACCAACACGACGTTCGACACGTGGTGGCACGGCGGTTTCCGCTCCGCGCCTTATTATCACAATTCGATCGGTATCCTGTCGGAAGCCGCAAGCGCGGATTTGATGTCGCCGACCGTGATTTCGCCCGACAGGCTGAAAACTTCCAGACCTTCGCGCGGGCTGAATTCGCCGGTTGAAACCGCGACGAATCACCCGGACGCGTGGAAAGGCGGCGTCTGGCGACCGAGAGACATCGCGCAAATCGAGATGATCGCTTCGCGCGCGCTTCTGGAATTGGCTTCAAGGTTTCGCCGCCGTTATCTGAACAATTTTTACGAGCTCGGCAAAGCCAATCTGCAGGCGAGCTCCGACGATCCGCAGGCGTTTATCGTCACAGCCGGGCAGCCCCGCGCCGAAACGGTTTCGCGTTTTCTGGAAATCCTGATGTGGCAGGGCGTCGAAGTTCACCAAATGACGCGCGAATTGGAAATCACGCACGATAAAAATAAAGCCGATTTTCACGAAATTCCGCTCGGCAGTTTTCTTGTCTTCGTCAATCAGGCGCAGAAAAACAACGTTTTGAGCTTGTTTGAAAAACAAGTTTACCCGCATCGCCTGAACGCCAACGGCGAAGCCGAAGTTCCGTATGACGTCGCGGGCTGGACTTTGCCGCTGCAAATGGGCGTCGATTACGCCGCCGCGTGGCAAATAAAAGATTTGGCGAAATACAGAAACAGTTTAAAAAAGGTCGAAAACATCAACCAGGCGCGGCAGGTTCTGAACCTCGAGCCGAGCAAAAAGCCTTTCGACAAAATCCCGAATCCTTTGCGAACGAATCCGAAAATCGGGCTTTACAAAGGGTTTTCCGCTTCGATGGACGAAGGCTGGACGCGTCTTGTCCTGGATAATTTCCGTATTCCCTTTTCTTCGATTTCAGACGCCGATTTTCGCGGCGGCAAATTAAATTACGACGCGATAATTCTGCCTTCGCAAAGCGAGAATGAAATCGTCAAAGGTTTAAATCCTGAGCGTTACGCGGCGGAATTTGCGGGCGGAATCGGCGAGCAGGGCGTTGAAAATTTAAAGAAATACGTCGAAGCGGGCGGAAAATTGATTTGTTTTGACGATTCGTGCGAGCTGGTTATCAAGCGATTCAATCTTCCCGTAAAAAACGTTTTAAACGGCTTAAAGCGCTCGGAATTTTATAATCCCGGCTCGATCGTGCGGCTCGATGTCGATACGAAAAACCCTCTGGCAAAAGGCGCAACCGAGGAAACCGCCGCTTATTTTATAAACAGCTCGGCTTTTGAAATCGGCGACAACTCGAAAATCAAATCAATCGCGACATACGCCGGAAAAGACGCTTTGCTTTCGGGCTGGATTTTAGGCGAGAAATATTTAAACGGGAAAACAGCGCTGGCGGAAACCGCTTTCGGACGCGGAAAAATTATTCTTTTCGCGTTTCGCCCGCAGCATCGGGGACAAACCTACGCGACTTTTCCGTTTATTTTCAATGCGCTGGAAAAATAAAGAGAAGACAGACAGGCAAAAAAGAAAAGGATGCGGGCGAACGCGGATTAAGCTTATGAGCGCTGATAAAAGATAAATCTAATAAATACACCTTTATTGTTTTATTGTTAATATTTTAATCCGCGTTCGGGCGCGTTCGTCTGCGTTCGTCCGCATCCTTTTCTTTTTTCGCTTTATTTTTCTGCTAAAATAAGTTTATGAAAGCCGGACCTCAATGCGTTAAAAACAATCTCGGGCTCGTCTGCATCACACATTCCGAAGAAGTGCGTTATAAAACCGTCACGCGCAAAACTCTTCTGTCGCTTGACGAAACCGCGCAGATTGAAAAACTTCGCTCAATTTACGCCGAAAACATCGAGCGTTTGAAAAAAGCCGTCGCTTTTTGTCTTAAAAATAATATTAATCTTTACCGGATGACATCGAATCTTTTCCCGTTTTCCGACGAAGCGGCGGGCGCGCGGATTTTGGAAGAATTTACTGATGTTTTAGCCGGTATCGGCACAAGCGCGCTCGAAAAAGGCTTGCGGCTCGTGCTTCATCCGGATCAATTCGTCGTTTTGAGCTCCGATTCCGAAACGGTTGTCGCAAACAGCGTCAAGATTTTGAAAATGCACGCGCGAACGATGGATTTGTTAAAACAGCCGCGCTCGGAATGGGCGGCGATGACGATTCACGGCGGGAAAAGCGGACGCGCCGACAGAATGGTGGAAAACATCGGAAAGCTGCCCGAAGAAATTCGCTCGCGCATCGTTTTGGAAAACGACGAATACACATACAGTTCGGACGAAATTTTAGATATTTGTCGCCGCGCGCGCGTCCCGATGGTTTTCGACGCGCATCACCACATCTGCCATGAAGGCTTGGAAGATTACAACGATGAATCGGTCGAAAAAGCTTTCTGGGCGGCGCGTGAAACGTGGGCGAATCCTGAAAATCAGATGGTTCATATTTCAAACGGGCGCGAAAAATTCGGCGACCGCGCGCACCACGATCTGATCGTCACGATGCCGGAAGTTTTCCGCTTTGCGCCGTGGATCGAGGTCGAAGCCAAGCACAAGGAAATCGCCATTGCGAAACTGCAAACGGATTGGATTTTAAAATAATTCAGCCGCGGATCGGCGCGAACGGACGCGGATTCAAGCAATTAATTACAAAAGAGTATGAATTTATTTTCGCTTTATACTGTTTCAGTTTAGTTTTGCCTCGGTTTTGTTCTGTTTTAGTTTTGTTATATTTTTGTTTTTTCGCTTTGTTCTGTTTTAGTTTTATCCGCGCAAATCCGTGCCGGTTCGCGGCTGAATTTTTCTATCTTTAAGTGATAAAATTTACGATTATGTCTTTTATAACCCGATTTTTATTCGCACTTTTTCTCTTTGTTTTACTAAACGCTTCAACTGTTTCCTTTGTTAAAGCCGAGTATTTTTATCTCGCCGGCGAGCCGATGATTCGTATCGGTTTATCGACAAACGCTTCGAGCGCGACGATTACGACGACCGACGCGCAGCTCGTCGCCCTTAGCCCGGACGAGCCGAACAAACTGCTCGCGACAAATCGAGTTTCCGT
This sequence comes from Acidobacteriota bacterium, assembly GCA_025463125.1. Classification (GTDB taxonomy): domain Bacteria; phylum Acidobacteriota; class Blastocatellia; order Pyrinomonadales; family Pyrinomonadaceae; genus SXVE01. The sequence continues at coordinate 22,960 of JAOAPX010000156.1, forward strand.
TTCGGCGCGGTCGTATCGCCCGCCGGAAATCGAAATCTTTCGCTTTGAAATTCCGGGCGTCGAAAGCCGGACGGAAGCCGAAAACATAGCGAAAGAAATTCGCGAAGCGACCGGCGAAAAGACTTCGGTTTCATTCGGAGCGCAGCCGAACACCTGGCGCGTTATAGTGGGCGACACGAAGGAAAGCATCGAAGAAGCGAATGAATACAAGCTCGGTTTAGCCGAAAAAGGTTTTGAAGATGTCGCTATCGTGACCGAGAAAAAAACGCAGCATTCGCCGGACGCGCTGGCGCTTTCGCAGCAACTGAAACAAGGCGGAAAGTCGGAAGTCCGCAGTTTAATCAGACCGATCGGCTCTTCACAGCCTTCGGGCGCGACGGTTGACGCGAATTTGCGCGAGGTAATTGTCAGCGGAGCCAGCCCGACAGCGAAGTTTTCGTCATTAAAATCAGTTGCTTTCGGCTCGTTTAACGAACGCGCCGTGCCGGTTCGCCTGAACGGCAAAGCGTATCGCGGGCGCATCGAAGTTTTCGTTAATTCGCGCGGCAGCCTAACAATCGTCAACGTCGTTTCGCTCGAAGATTATCTGCTTGGCGTCGTGCCGAGCGAGCTCAGCCTTCCGTCGCTCGAAGCGCAAAAAGCGCAGGCGGTCGCGGCGCGAACTTACGCCGTTGCCAATGTTAACGGATTCGGCAAACAGGGTTTCGATTTGCTGCCGACAATTCGCTCGCAGGTCTACGGCGGCGTTTCGTCGGAAAGCTCGATGGGAACGCAAGCCGTTCTGCAAACGCGCGGCGTTGTCGCGACGTACAAAGGCAAACCGATAAATGCGCTTTACACATCGACTTGCGGCGGCAGAACGGAAAACTCCGAGAATATTTTCGATTTTAACGAGCCTTATTTGCGCGGCGTCGAATGCTCGCTCGAAGGTCACCGTCATTTCGAGCCTTTTCTGATAAAAACCGTCAGAATCCCTGCGAAACTGCGCGATGAACAAAATCTCGAACTCGTGCGCCTGATGTCTCTGCTCGCCGTCAACGGCTTTCAGCTTTCGACCGCGCAGATGTCCGACGATTGGTTCGAAGACGCGCCGACGCAAAGCGAGCTTTCCAACTGGTTTAATCAATTAGCCGTCAAATTCGGCAAAACCTACCCGAACGTCAACAAAGATTCGGCAAAGCCCGCGGAATTTGCGAAAATCTTGTCGCAGATGATTTACGGCGACGCACACGCCGACACGATTCTTTCCGAAGCCGACATCAATTACCAGCTTTCGTTTGACGACGCGGCGGAAATTCCGAAAGAGCGCCGCGCGGACATCGCGATGCTGATGCGCGACGGTTATTTCGCCGTTTACCCGGATTTAACTCTTAAGCCGAACAAAACTTTTTCGAGAGCGAAAACGCTGCGAATTATCGAGCAGATTTACGCGAAAAAGAAATGGACGCCCAGCTTGCAGAGCGGCACGACGCAATCGAGCGAAAACGGGGATCTCATCATAAAAACCGGCAAAACGACCCGCAAACTTCCCGTTCGCCCGGACGTTTTTCTGCTTCGTCAATACGGCGAAAAATTTTATCCGGTCAAAGAAACCGCCCTGATCGGCGGCGAATCGGTAAATTTTCAAACCGACGGCACGGGCGCGGTCATTTATCTCGAAATCAAACCGACCGAATCGACCGCGACCGCCGAAAAAGCGTCGCCGTTTACGCTCTGGAACGTCAGCCTGGCGCCGTCAGCCGTTCAATCGCGCCTTTCGCGCTACGTTCGCGGCATCGGCACGCTTTACAACGTCAACATCAAGCAGAAAGGCTTTTCGCGCCGCCCGATCGAACTCGAAATCGTCGGCTCAAACGGCATCAAAACACTAAAAGGCGGCAAAATCCGCTCGGCTCTGCGTTTAAAAGAACAGCTTTTCGCGCTTGATAAAAGATACGATTCATCGGGACGCGCAATCTCATATTCCTTCACCGGTCGCGGCTGGGGACACGGCGTCGGAATGTGCCAGTACGGCGCATACGGACTCGGAAAAATGGGCTTGAAATACGATGCGATTTTGAAACATTATTACACCGGGATTGATTTAACTAAGGCTTATTAATGAATAACGACAGCTTTTGTGTGCAAGACGAAAGCTATTGAAAAGCGATAAAATCTTTTTAATCAGACATAAAAAGCTATCTCAAAATCACCTTACAGGAATATGAGATAGCTTTTTTAATTTTATTAAGTTTATTAAGTTTTAGTAACGGCGTCTTTTCTTGTTGATGCCGTAAGTGTAGACCGCACCGCTTCCCG
>JAOAPX010000170.1 GCA_025463125.1 Acidobacteriota bacterium
AAAGTTCCCGATTGCGCGTGACCTTTTATAAAAGCTTCCGAGCGCACCCAGTTGAGAAAATCCTGACGAGAATTCCAGATTGTAAAAACAACATACGGGTCGCCGTCATTTACCGGGCGCAAAACCTGGTTGGAAACAAATCCGGGCATTTCATCGACAAGTTTTGCGCGTTCGCGAAACACTTTTTCAAAAGCTTCGCCGTATTCCTTTTTAACGTAAATCCTGTTGGCTACTGTAATCATTTTCACTTCCCTTTTTTATAAAAAATTCGAAATCAAATTATTAAATACTTTGACAGTATAGCGCAGGCAGCCGCGTTCAGGCTAAAATTCGTATATGACTGATCCGCGAGAAGTGTTTGGCGATATCGATATTTATTTATTCGATCAGATATTAAAAGGAAGATTTAACGATGAAATGAGCGTGCTTGACGCGGGCTGCGGAGGCGGAAGAAATCTCGTCTTCTTTCTACGCGGCGGCTATGAAGTTTTCGGGATTGATCGTAATCCGCACGCCATTGCAAGCGTTAGACATACGGCGAAAACGCTCGCGCCGTTTTTGCCGCCGGAAAACTTTCAGGTTTCGGAGGTAGAAAAAACGTCGTTTCCGGATCGGCGTTTCGATGCGGTCATCAGCAGCGCGGTTTTGCACTTTGCTGAAAACGAGCGGCATTTCCGCGCGATGCTCAGAGAGATGTGGCGCGTGCTCAAACCGGGCGGGATTTTTTTCGCGCGGCTCGCTTCGTCTATCGGCATCGAGGATCAGGTTCAGACGGTCGGCGACGGTAAATATCTGCTTCCCGACGGCTCGACGCGCTTTCTGGTCGATGAAGAACTTTTAACCTCAGAAACGCGCGAACTCGGCGGCATCTGGCTCGAACCGCTCAAGACGACAAACGTGCAGAATATGCGCTGTATGAGCACGTGGGTTTTAAAAAAAGTCTGATTGGATAAACGAATTGCCGCAAGCTTTTCGCGCTCTATCGCGACATAAAAGGCTCGCGGCAACCGATCGGGTCAATTATTGCAAAAGAATTTTGCGACTTTGATAAAATAATTACTCTACGCCGACAACTTCGACGATAAAAATCAGCGTCGCGTTCGGCGGAATAACGCCGCCCGCGCCTCGCGCGCCGTAGCCTAAATCGGGCGGAATAAAAAACGTCGCGCGGTCGCCGATTCTAAGTTTCTGCAATCCTTCGTCCCAGCCTTTGATTACTCTTCCGGCGCCGAGCGGAAACGAAAAAGGCGTATTTCTATCAAGCGAGCTGTCGAATTTCACGCCGTTCGTTAAAAGCCCTGTGTAGTGAACGATTACCGTATCGCCGGCTTTTAATTGTGCGCCTGTTCCGGCTTGGGTGACGACATAAGTCAAACCGGAAGGCGTCGTGACGGACGCGGATTTTTTTACCGGCGCGGCGATTTTCCGCTTAATAACTCTTTTCACGACGGGCGGTTTTGCGCGCCTCAAGTTTGTGCGTCTTTTCGTTTGGCTAAAAGAATAACCGGCGAAAACGGTTAATAATAAACAAAGCGAGACAATCGTTTTTTTCATATTTTCATTTAATCAGATAATAATAATCAGCTTTTACAGCGAATATTTGCCGCTCTTTTTTTCAACTTCCGAATCTATTCAACTATAAATGCGCTCAGAAATCGAATCGAATTCGCGTCAATCTTGTTTAGTGTAAGATAAGGATAATAAAAATATAAATTGGCGATAAAAATTTTCCGCAATCGCGCAAACGAAATTTACCGAAACGCTCCGACGATAAATAGCCGAACGCAAAATAAACACCTGGAATTTAAATGAAGTTATTAAAAAAGGACGGGCTGCGAAAGCGAGCCTGCTGTTAAAGTGCGGATAAATTTTTGCGGAATATAAACTTATTCAGCGTAACGGTCAGCATATCGAGATAAGGTTTTGCCAGGTAAGCATCGGCGCCGACCGATAAACCTTTCTGACGGTGAACTTCACCGGCATCGCCCGAATAAAAGACAATCGGCGTTTGCGGATTGAATTCGCGCATTGTTCTGCACAACTCAAAACCGTCGCCGTCGGGAAGGCGCGTCTCGAGTAGAAACAAATCAAACTCATCCAGCTTCACTTTTTGCAGCGCTTCGGCGGCAGTATCAGCCAGTGTGATTTGAATGTTCGGAAAATTGTACATCGTGCTCAAAAGCAAATAATCGTCTTCACTTCTAGCGACATATAAAATGCGAAATGCGCTTTTATTTTTCATAGTTTTTATCCTTTGAATAATTCGGGTTAAGAACTATTTAGATTTAAAAATCGGTTTCCGTTAGATGAAATTTGAACTTTTCTGTTGAAGAGTAAAATCCGCCTGTTTTACATCTTCAGAGTACTATCTTTCGGTTGAGCAAAACTTGAGTTTTATTTTTTTATTTAACGTAACGATTATTATTGCGCGACAAACCTGCGAAAACAGCTGCGAATCGTTGTTTCTAAAAGTTCGATTCGTTATCCTTATTTAAACACTTCCGAAAAGCAGGAATGTTTCAAAACTCGTCGTTAAAAAACTGCTTTTTTTCGGAGTGATTGACAAATTGAGTTAAAAAAAAACGTATTTATTTTTATACAAAATTTTCTTATGTTCGACGCGGTACACTTTTTTGACTTTGCAGGAAATATACTTATATAAAACGAAATATCTTAATTTTTATGAAATTCGTCCCGGCTTGCTGACAAAAAGCCCGGTGATCTTCAAAGAATTGAGAAACGACGAATGACAGTTTTGCAGCCCTTTACCCTAAAAAATTAAGCCCCCGGTTATATTAATTTAAGAAGAAAGCTTTTGATAAAAGGCTTTCTTGAGAGAGGTACTGCTTTGATCTATTCTCCAGGCGGAGGATTAATACCGGAAAAGCGAAGATATGACGCAGGAAAACAAAGATATTCTCTGTATCGATGACGACAACGATACGTGTGAGCTTGTAAAATTCGTACTGGAACAAAAGGGTTTGCCTGTCACTGCCTGCAATACGGCTGACGAGGGCTTGCTTTACGCCCGAAAAGGCACTTTTAGTTTGATTATTCTGGACAATCGTTTTCATATGCTGAGCGGCATCGAGGTTTGCGAGCGTATCCGCGAATTCGATAAGGAAACGCCCGTTGTTTTTTTCACCGGCGAATCGAGACAGACGGAAATAGACAAAGCTATGAGCGCCGGAGCAACCGCGTATTTAATAAAACCGAACGATTTTGAAAAACTGGCTGAAACGGTTTTGAATTTGATTTAACCTGCCTTTTAAAACCCGACCTTTTAACATTTTATAAAGAA
>JAOAPX010000178.1 GCA_025463125.1 Acidobacteriota bacterium
TTCCGGTTGTCGATACGACCCGAACGGTCGTCGGCGGAACGGTCACGCAGCGAGAAATCGAAGAACTTCCGAATAGTTCGCGAAACGCTTTGGATTTAGTTTTTACACTGGGCGGCGTGACCGAAGAACCTCTTTCCACCAGAGATCTGGCGGAAGACGGCTCAGCAACCGGCGTTAATGAACCGAGCGCGTTGGTCGAAGGTGGAATATTCTCGCTTTCCGGCGGTGCCGCTTACTCGAATAATATTACGATTGACGGCTTAGACAATAACGACGATCGTGGCGCAGCCGACAGATTTCAGCCATCGATCGATGCGATTGCCGAAGTACAGGTTATCACCAATCAATTTTCAGCCGAATACGGGCGCGCATCTGGCGGGCGCATCAACATTCTTACGCGCGCCGGATCAAACAAATTTCGAGGACGCGCGTTTTTATTTTTCCGCGATGATAACTTAAACGCCAATACTTACAACAATAACCGGCGGGGCATCGCGCGTCCCGCGTTTACCGAATATAATCCCGGCTTTACGCTCAGCGGACCGATTCCTTTCGGTTATTTCAAAGACAGAACATATTTTTTCAGTTCTTACGAACATAACAACCTGTCCGATACAACCTTGATTGATACGGTCGTTCCGGTCGCTCAAAATCCAAGTTTCGCTTTGCCCGCGCCGACCGATATAAGCCGCCAGCGACGCGATATCAGCTCTGCGAATGATCCGGCTAACGCTTTTATCGCGCCGTATATTGTCTCGCTTAACACTCCGTCGAGCAATCATGTTTTTACTCAGCGCTTCGACCACAAATTTACTGATAAGCACGATGTGACGTTCAATTACCAGTTCGGTCGGCTGAAAAACTTCCGGCAGTATCAAAGCGCGACGCGCGTTTTGGAAGATGCCATTCAAGGCAGAACTCGTAATAACGACGCTTTTTATATTACCGACAACTACGTTTTCAACCAGAATTTGGTTAATCAGTTCCGGTTTCAGTTTTCAAGTTACAAACCGGGCTTTGCCGCCGAAAACCCGACTGATCCGGTCGTTTTGGTTCGCGTAAGAGATACGGCTTCTTCTCTCGATAATCGCAGCGGAACTTTGACCGCCGGAAATTCGACTGCAAATTTCGCCAGCACGCGGCGTGAAAAACGCTATCAATTTCAAGATACGATTAATTACGTTGTCGGTTCGCACACGGTTAAAGGCGGCGCGGACGTTCAGCTTATCGAATCGGAAAATCTTTCTCTGAGCGATGCGACGGGAACTTATAATTTCGACTCCGTGGCAGATTTTCTTGCCAACCGCATCATTCGCTACCGGCACAATTTCGGCACAAACTCTGTTCAGAACAACACGTATTTCGGAGTGTTTCTGCAGGATGAGTGGCGGGTTAATTCTAAAGTCACTTTAAGCTCGGGCTTACGCTACGAGCGTGAAAGCATCGTCGGAGACAATAATAACTGGGGTCCGCGCGTCGGGCTTGCTTACGCGCCGTTTGACAACAACAAAACGGTTATTCGTCTCGGCGCAGGTATTTTTTACAATCGCGCCCTGCTTCGCACGCTCGATGATTACGCGCTCGGCAGACAACAGGAAAGTTTTGATACGCGCAATCTTGCAGGTCCTTCTTTAGACGCGCAGTGCTTTAGCGATTCGACTTTTGCAAACACTCCGCGCTGCGCTTTTCTACGCCAGCTTTCGACTACTTTCCCGGCAACCCCGACTTATGAACAGCTCAAACAGCTCAACGGGTTTGCAAACGCCGGAACTTTTACGCGTCGTCTCGACGATAATTTAAAACTTCCGGAAAGCTACCAGTTTAACGTCGGTTTCGAGCGCGATCTCGGCAGCGGCATCGCCTTTGAAGCTAATTTCACTTTCAACAAAACCGTTCGCTTGTGGCGCGAAACTAACGTCAACGCGTTTGTTCTTCCGTCAGGCTTTAATACCTATACCGATTTTCTTCTGGCGATCAATGACGGAACGACCAGATTCGAACTCGGACCGAGAACCACGACAAACGATATCCGCACGGCAAACGGCATCACATACGTAAACTTAAACAGCATGACGCGCTCGACAAGCGCGACCTCGCCCATCGGTCGGGCAAATGCGGCTCTGGCTTCCAGACTTAATCGAGGCGTCAGCAACAGCCTTGGACAGATCGAGCAGGTCGGTTCGATGGGCAGCAGCGTTTACGAAGGTTTAATTCTTGAAATGCGCCGCCGTTTCCGCAAGCTCGGTTACGGGTTCGGCGCTTCGTTCCGCGCGGTTTACACTTTGTCGCGACTTCGCGACGACGGCATCGTAAATACGTCTTCGGCTCAAATTCCGGGCGATTTCGATTCTGAGTTTAGCCTGAGCGTACAGGATCGCCGCCATCGTTTTGCTTTGTCGGGCTCTTTTGAAACGCCGTACTGGCTCGGTAAATTACGCTTTTCTCCGATTCTGCGAATTGCGAGCGGCAATCCGTTTAACCTTTCGAGCGGCGGCATCGACCGCAGTCTTGATGACGTCAGCAATGACCGACCGAATTTTAGCGGAAACCTTGAAGACCTTCGCTACCGAAATCCGGGCGATCCGTTTCCGCAGTCGGTTCTCGATGCGCTTACTCTCGCCCCGATCGGAAGCGCCGGCAATTTGCCGCGCAACGCCGGTCGCGGTCCGGCTCAATTTATTTTCGATTTGAATGCGAGCCGCGAATTCCGCCTGACGGAGCGTTTCCGCTTAAGACCGAATATCGAAATCGATAACATTTTCAACGCCAGAGTCTTTACCTTTTCGTCGGATTTTATCAATTTTGACAACATCACGACGGCGGCTTTCCGCGAAACATTTCTCGTACCGCAAAGAACTTTGCGTCAGCGGCAGATTCGTCTCGGAATTCGTTTCGATTTCTAAAATTAAAAACGGGTTAAGCCTCGCGGGCGAAATCGTTCTTGTGAAAACAAGCGGTTTCGCCTTTTTATTTGAAAAAAATAAGTGACTAATTTTGATAAAATGTGATAGTTTTAAAGTGTTGAACAAGTTTGTTCAACAGCGCGGACTGCTCACCTTAATCCTCAAACGCGAACGGCTGATTGGCGCAAAAATTCTTATAAATTATGAATGAAGTAGTAGAAAAATCGCTCGGAGTTCCGTTTACGGAAGTTTCAATTGAATCGGTTCTTTTGGACGCGGATTTGTTTGTTAAATATCGCTCGCCGGAAAAAGCGTTTGCGCTTTTGCGCGAATCGATCGAACGCAGCCCGCGCTCGATTTCGCTGCGCGAGAAAATGCGGGATATTTGTATATCGCAGAAAAATC
>JAOAPX010000190.1 GCA_025463125.1 Acidobacteriota bacterium
CGTTTATTACGAGCGCCAGGAATATTCGGCAGGAAAAATCCTCTGAAGAGCTTTGTTTGCTCTCATCTTCGTCGTTTAACTTAAAGTCCGCTAGAAGCTTTTTAACCTCACCTCGCGTTGATTCGAGCAGTTTTACTGCTTTAGCTTTATTAAACTGACGAATCAGCGATTGAGCAACAGCCGCGCCTCACGCATTGCGAAAATAAAGAATAAAAAACCGGAAGATTTTTTACATTATTTAACTTTCATTGACCTTCAAGACGGCTAAAAACGCTTCCTGCGGAATCTCTACGCGTCCGACTTTTTTCATTCGTTTTTTGCCTTCTTTTTGTTTTTCGAGCAGTTTGCGTTTGCGGGAAATATCGCCGCCGTAGCATTTCGCCGTCACGTTTTTGCCCATCGCTTTGACGGTTTCGCGGGCGATGACTTTGCTGCCGATGGCGGCTTGAATCGGGACTTCGAACATCTGGCGCGGAATCAGTTCTTTCATTTTCGCAGTCACGAGTTTGCCCTTCGCTTCGGCGGTGTCGCGGTGCAGAACAAGGGAAAGCGCATCAACGGGCTCGCCCGAAACCAGAATATCGAGTTTGACGAGATTGCTTTCCCGGTAATCGGAAAAATGGTAATCGAGCGACGCGTAACCTCTGGAAACCGATTTCAAACGGTCGTAAAAATCGAGAACGATTTCGTTGAGCGGCAGTTCGTAAACGAGCATCACGCGGTTTTCCGTGACGTATTCAAACTTTTTCTGAACGCCGCGCTTTTCGTCTAAAAGCGCGAGAATTCCGCCTAAAAAAGCGTCGCCGGTTAAAATCGTCGCTTCGATAAACGGCTCTTCGATTTTATCGATTCTGCCCGTCTCCGGCATTTTCGAAGGCGAATCGACTTCGGTAACTTCGCCGTTTGTAGTCGTTACGCGGTAACGCACGCCGGGCGCGGTCGTGATCAGGTCGAGATTGAATTCGCGCTCCAGTCTTTCCTGGATAATCTCCATATGCAGAAGACCGAGAAAGCCGCAGCGGAAACCGAAACCGAGCGCGGTCGAGCTTTCCGGTTCGTAGAAAAACGAAGCGTCGTTCAGGCGAAGTTTATCCATCGCGTCGCGCAAATCTTCGTATTGAGCGGAATCAATCGGGTAAAGCCCTGCGAAAACCATCGGTTTGATTTCCTGAAAACCGGGAAAAGGCGTATCGACGGGGCGCGCGGCTTCTGTGATCGTGTCGCCGATCTGCACGTCGGCGACGGTTTTGATCGAGGCGGTTAAAAATCCTACTTCGCCGACGCTTAAAGTGTTGATCGGAGTCGGGCGCGGGCGGTTAACGCCGAGAGTTTCAACCAGATATTCGCGCCCCGTATTGAAAAATTTTATCTTCGTGCCTTTTTTGATCGTGCCTTCGATAACGCGGAAAAGAACGATAACGCCGCGATACGAATCGTACCAGCTGTCGAAAATCAAAGCTTTCAAAGGCGCGTTCGGATCGCCTTTCGGCGCGGGGACTTTCTTGATGATTTGTTCGAGAATGTCTTCGACGCCGACGCCGGTTTTTGCCGAAGCCAGAACCGCGTCCGAAGTGTCGAGCCCGATGATATTTTCAATCTGTTCTTTAATGCGTTCGGGTTCGGCTGACGGCAAATCGATTTTGTTGAGAACCGGAATCAGTTCCAGATCGTTTTCAATCGCGAGATAAGTATTGGCAAGCGTCTGCGCCTCGACGCCCTGCGACGCGTCAACGACGAGCAAAGCGCCTTCGCAGGCGGAAAGCGAGCGCGAAACTTCGTAGGAAAAATCGACGTGACCGGGCGTGTCGATCAAATTCAAAACGTAATCTTTCCCGTCTTTCGCTTTGTAATCGAGGCGGACGGCGTGTGATTTAATCGTAATTCCGCGCTCGCGTTCGAGATCCATATCGTCGAGCATCTGAGCTTCCATATCGCGGTCGGCAACCGCGCCTGTAAGCTGCAGGATGCGGTCGGCAAGTGTGGATTTGCCGTGGTCAATATGAGCGATAATCGAGAAATTTCTAATTGTGTTCGGGTTCATAAAATTTTTATAACAAAAAAGAAGCCAATCAAATACAATAACAAATCAATTGTAAATTCGCACTTTCGAGCGCGTTTTCTCGCCGGGAAGTTTAATAAATCCGCTTTTATTTTCAAAAACAACAAACTCCTGAAATTATCATTAAAGGTTAAGCGAATTATTCAGTTATAAAGGTTAACCCCAATTTTATCGGAAAACTATTTAATGCTTGTTCAACGGTTTCGTTCGCACGGACGCAACTATTTTTAATTAACATTAGGAACTTAAACGAAATGTGAATTTTCGTTTGTTCTGCTTTGTTCGGCTTAAACCGCCGCAATAATTCAGGGAAGGGTAAAATGAAGGGAATTTTTAATAAGCGTGGCGTTTTTACTATGCTTTTTTATTGTGTTCGCTGGTTGCCGCGAGCTCTGTCAGCGCCCAAGCCTGATCGCTTTCAATCAGCTCGTACGATTTGACGGCGCAGCTCCAAAACAATATTAAGACTGCCGGCGTCATTTAATGGTCTTCAGGGCGGCGAGAATATTGTCGGCATTGATTTTCGCCCGTTTAACGGGCAGAGCTTTACGCCATCAGCAGCCCGAGTCGTTTATACACGATAAATACGATGCGCGAAAAGATATTTATACGGCTGACGCGCTCGCGTGGTGTTTGTACAAAAAAGGGGTTTTAAACGAAGCGCAAAACGCAATCGCGGAGGCGATGATTTTGAAAACCTTAGAGATGCGCGAATTTTTATCACGCCGGAATGACTGCGTCTTGAGCACTCGCCGGACGACCTGACGCACACGCATGACGGACACGCACACGCATCTTCACACCCGACACTGTTTCGTGGAAAGCTTTGCTCGCGCTCGGAATTTCCGGCGGACTTTTGCCGCGCCCTTCGGCGCTCGTGCTGATGCTTTCGGCTATTTCGCCCGAGCGCGTCGGCTACGGGCTTTTATTAACTTTGATTTTTAGCCTCGGTCTGGCGACGACCTTAACCGCGGTTGGACTTATCTTTCCTTTATCCCGGCAAAACGTTCGGCAATTTGTCGCCCGGGCAAAACCGGTTTATTCAAAACTCTGCCGGTTTTCAGCGCCTTTGTCGTCGCGTGTCTCGGCGCGGTTATTTGCTGCAACTCTTTTTAAGAAAACAAAGGATTTAATTCTTTTTTAAGTTTTATAAACCGGTATTTACGAGATAATACGAATTATGAAACTTTTTTTGCCCTCGTTGTCGTATTTTTGTTATATTCTAGTTTGCTCAAAAAAATAAAATATTTAATTGCAACTTTTGCAGGGAGAAAACAAACGGTATGAAACATGAATACGAAAAAGAAGAACCAAGCGCGACAACCAAACTGACATATCTGCTCGTAGGCGGCGGCATCGGGGCGGTTTTAGCGTTGCTCTTCGCGCCGAAATCCGGTACGGAACTGCGCGGCGATATTGCCGATGTAACCCGCAAAGGTATCGAGAAAAGCAAGGAAACTGCGGCTCTGGTCGGTGAAAGAGCGGGCGATTACTATGAAGTTACGCGCGAAAGAGCAGGTGAATTTTATCATTCGGCGCAGGAGAAGGCGGGCGAGCTGGGCGAAAAAGCGAAACAAGCCGCTTCGCGTTCGACCAACCCGATTTCAGCCGCTCTCGAAGCCGGAAAAGACGCGTATGCCGAAGAAAAACGGCGTAGCGAAGTCAAATCGATAATCGAAGGACGCCCGACTTATCCGGTTGAAAATAAAAACGAGAACAAAGAAGGTTAATATTTAAAGAAAGAGAAATATAAATAAAGAAAGGTTAAAAAGATAAGGTTAATATGAACGCCGATAATCCACAATTCTGGATGATGATCGCTTCGATCGTTATCGCTGTCTGTTTTATCGCGATGGCGATTGCGCTGATAGCTATCGCCATTGTCGTAAAAAGAGTAGTCAATACGGTCAATCGCGTTGAAGAAACCGTCGAGCCGCTGATCGGCAAAGTTAACGCCATCGGCGAACAGGGAAAATTGATTTCGGCGCAGTTTAACGAAATTTCCGGCAATCTTTCGACGGCAACCAGGTATTTTGCCGAGTCAGCCGGGCTTGTCCGCGAAGAAGTAGCGGAATTAAGAGTGCTTGTCGGGCAAACCGCGCTCGTCGCCAAAGACAAAGTCGAACTTATCAGCGATACGATTGACCGGACTCAGCTGCAGGTAGCGACGACGACTGATTTTATTCAAACAAAAATAGTCGAACCGGCAAGAGAAATCGCGGCGATAATGGCTGGCGTCAGAAAAGGGCTGGAAGTTTTATTTGCGCCCGCGCCGAAACAGATCGACCGCGTTTACGCTGATGAAGATATGTTTATCGGCTAATGCCGCGTATCGACTTTGTTCCAAATAAAAAAGCGTGAGAATAAACTCACGCTTTTTTAGCGAGGAGAGTATGAGGAAAATTAATTTTCCTGCGAAGCGTCAGGAGCCTGACGATTTTGCTTCATCTGCCGGCGTTCCTGACGTCTTTTTTCCATTTCCTGTGTTTGCTGTTCGAGCTGCGCGCGCTGCTCGGCAGTCAAAACAGCTAAAACCTGTGCTTTCGAAGCTTCGGCATTCTGCTTCATTTGTTCTCTCAAAACTCGCAGTCTTTCCTGTTGTTCGGCTGTCAGCGTTCCGCCGCGTTTTGCCTGTGCAAGCGTGCGAAATTCTTCGTGGCTCGCCTGGTTTGCGGTGCGGTTGGTTTCCATAATGGTGCGGATTTGTTCTTTTTGAGCGTCGGTCAAATTAATTCCGCGAAGCCCGCGCATTTCGAAACCGCCGCGCATACCTTTTTCGCCGCGCATTCCTTTACCGAAGCCGCCGCGTTTGCCGAAACCTCTGCCGTCACGCTTTTCCTGTTTCTGCACGCCGTCTTGCTGTGAAGGCGCGGGCGCGGTTTGAGCCGAAGCGTAAGTTGAGAATGTTCCGACTGCAAAGGCTAAAGTGAGAGCCGGAAAGAATTTATTTTTTAAAAACATTTTTGTACCTCTTAAATTTTAGAATTAGCTTTCGCTTTTCACTTCTTTTGACGCGCTCGTTAACAAATAAGTCGAAAAATTTTTAAGAACTTTTGGGTAAAGAATTGTAAAGTATGCGGACGATGAAATAAAATGCGGGTTTTATTAAGCTTTTTGTCTAAATAACGGTTTAGCATTTAACATTTAAGTTGATGCAGGCTAAAATCTGAGATTTGAATGTTAGCAGTAAAGAAAAAACTTCAATGAGATTTTTATCTGAAATAAATTCACCGGCGGATTTGCGCCGGTTGCGCGTCGAAGATTTGCAGGAAGTCGCCGACGAAGTGCGTCAATTTATGCTCGAAACCTGTTCGCGCGTAGGCGGTCACACGGGCGCATCGTTAGGCGCGGTCGAACTCGCCGTTGCGATGCACTACGTTTTCGACACGCCGAACGACAAACTCGTCTGGGACGTGGGGCACCAGGCGTACGCGCACAAAATCCTGACGGGGCGGCGCGACGAACTTCACACGATCAAACAATACGGCGGGCTTTCCGGCTTTTTAAGACGCGAGGAATCGGAATACGATACGTTCGGCGCCGGACACGCTTCGACGTCGCTTTCCGCAGCGCTCGGAATGGCGGTTGCCCGCGACACGAAAAAAGAAGATTTTCACGTTTGCGCTTTAATCGGCGATTCGAGTCTTGCGGGCGGAATGGCGATGGAAGCCATCAATCAAGCCGGGCACTTGAAAACCCGTATGATTGTGCTTTTAAACGATAACGAGATGTCTATCGCTCCGGCGGTCGGCGCTTTGACGCGTTATCTGAATCGCATTAAGGAAGCGCAGAGCTACCAGCATTTAAAGGAAGAAATCGGCGATACGCTCGAAAGCGTTCCGGGCTTCGGGCACAGTTTGCGCAAAGCGGCGAAAACCGTCAAAGACGCAATCGCCGCGGCGGTTCTGCCGGGCGCTCTGGTCAACGAACTCGGTTTTAAATACGTCGGTTATGTTGACGGGCACAATGTTCCGATGCTCGTCCGCGCGCTCGAAGAAGCGAAAAAGGTCGATGACGGTCCGGTTATCGTTCACGCTTTAACGACGAAGGGCAAAGGTTTTCCGAACCCGGAAAAAAATTACTACGCGTATCACGCGACCGGTCCTTTCGATATACAAACCGGAAAAGGACTTAAATCGGCGAACGCCGCCGCGCCGACTTATACGGAAGTTTTCGGCAATACAATGTGCGAACTAATGGCGAGCGACGAGCGTATAGTCGCTTTGACAGCCGCGATGCCGGACGGAACCGGAATAGACAAGGTTCTGGAAAAATTCCCGGAACGAGCGTTTGACGTCGGCATCGCCGAGCAGCACGCCGTCACTTTCTGCGCCGGGATGGCTTGCGAAGGCTTAAAGCCGGTCGCCGCGATTTACTCGACGTTTTTGCAGCGCGGATTCGACCAGATTATTCACGACGTTTGTTTGCAGAACTTAAACGTGACGTTTGCGATGGACCGAGCCGGGATCGTCGGCGCAGACGGTCCGACGCATCACGGGCTTCTCGATATCGCGTATCTGCGCGGTTATCCGAACATCGTTTTGATGGCGCCGAAAGACGAAGTCGAAATGCGTGATATGCTTCTGACATCGATCGAACATCCCGCGCCGTCAGCGCTTCGCTATCCGCGCGGCAACGGTTTCGGGCTCGATATCACGGCGGCGCCGAAAAAACTCGAAATCGGGAAAGCGGAAGTTCTGCAAGAGGGCGGCGACGTGGCGATTTTAGCGCTCGGCTCGATGGTTTACCCGGCGATGGAAGCCGCCGCGCTTCTCGACAAAGACGGAATCAGCGCAAGCGTCATCAACGCGCGTTTTATAAAACCGCTCGATAATGAATTGATTCTCGCGCTCGCGCAATCGAAACGCCTGATCGTGACGGTCGAAGAAGCTTATCTGGCGGGCGGTTTCGGATCGGCGGTTTTAGAGCTTTTGGAAGAAAACGGCTTGCAGGATAAAGTAAAAGTCGTGCGAATGGGCGTTCCAGACAGGATCGTCACGCACGGTGACGCGAAGCTTTTACTCGCCAAATACGGTTTGGATGCCGACGGAATTTACACAAAGATCAAAGAAAACATCGAGGTGATTGAAGACCGCCGCGCCGTTAGAAACAGATTGAAGATTGTAAAGTAAAAAAGATACTGTTAAAAAAGATACTGTTAAAAAAGACCTGATTACACTGCAAAATTAACTAAATGAAACAAACTACAAAACTTTTTACGTTTTTCTTAACGCTTGTCCTTTTTGCGATTTCTTTCGGCTGTGGTTCGACGCCGGAAAACAAAGCTACAACCAACACGGCGGCTAAAACCGGCAACGGCGCCGCCGGAAATACGGCAAACACTTCAGCCGCCGATCTTTACGGCAAAGCTCCCGCCGGAGCGCAGCCGCCGAATATGCTCGGCTCGCCGACGGCTACGGTTACGGTCGAAGAATTTGCCGATTTCCAGTGCCCTTCATGCGCTCAGATTCATACTATTATGAAAGAGGTGCAAACGGGGTACGGCAATAAAATCAAATTTATTTATCGTCATTACCCGCTTTCGCAGATGCACAAAAACGCATACGACGCGGCGCTTGCGGCGGAAGCAGCCGGGCAGCAAAATCAGTTCTGGGCTATGCAGAACCAGCTGTTTACAAACCAGCAGGCATGGTCGAATTCTACAAATGTCCGTCCCGTTTTTGTCGAGTACGCGCAGAAACTCGGACTCGACGTGCAGCGGTTTCAAAGCGATCTGCTGGCGATCTCGACAAAGCTTCGCGTAGACGACGATATCAAACGCGGAAACGCGCTGAATCTTAATTCGACGCCTTCGCTGTTTATCAACGGCAAAGCGGTTCCTTTTCAGCAGATGAATCTCAATGCGATTCGTTCGATCATCGATGCCGAGCTGCAAAGCGCCGGAAATGCTAAAACGACAGCTCCCGCATCTGCGACGAATACGGCAGCGACAGCCGCGCCGGCTGCAAATTCGGCGACGAACGCCGCGGCTAATACGACAGCCAACTCGAACGCGGCTAAAGCGCCCGGAAAATAATGAATAATCAGGAAGTTTTTCTCAACCGAAACCGAAGCGCAATTGCCAGACTGCCTTTACTGGCGGCAATTGTCGCTTTGGCTGGTTTAGCGGACTCGATTTATTTAACCGTTCATCATTACACGGCAGAGCCCGTGCCGTGCAGCATTATTTCCGGCTGCGAGCAGGTTTTGACGAGCAGCTACGCCGAACTCTACGGCATTCCGACCGCCGCTTTCGGCATCGCCGCTTATCTGACGGCTTTTGTTTTGGCGATTCTGGCGGCTTTCGGAAAAACGCAGGCGTGGAAAATGTTCGGCGCGCTGGTCGCTGTTATGGCGATTTTTACAGGCTGGCTGATTTACCTGCAAGCCTATATCATCGAAGCGTTTTGTCAGTTTTGCCTGATTTCGGCGGCGACGACTTTAACGCTTTTGATAATCTTTCTCATTTCCAGGTTCTTTCGCTCAACGTAAACCTTTCTGTCTTTGAATCCGATTGCCGTATTTTTGCGAATAAAAATACAAAAGGCGGAAACTGATCGATTCGTCTTTGGAAACTTTAGACGTTTCAACCAATTGCCGGCAAAGCCCTGTTTGGGCGGCGAAAAAGGCTGTCGCCGGCAGGCAAAACATATTACTGGCATTTAATTTAAAGACAAGGTAGCTTGGAGCAATATTACATTCACCGGACAAACAAAAGTGACTCAAGGCATCCTTCAACGCATCGCGACAGGAGATAGAACCGCAGTTCAAGATTGCTTGAACGCTTACAGCGGTCTTATCTGGTCTCTGGCGCGCCGAATGTCGCCGAATACTGATGATGCGGAAGATGCCGTGCAGGAAATTTTTATAGATATCTGGA
Source organism: Acidobacteriota bacterium (assembly GCA_025463125.1). Taxonomy (GTDB): domain Bacteria; phylum Acidobacteriota; class Blastocatellia; order Pyrinomonadales; family Pyrinomonadaceae; genus SXVE01. The sequence continues at coordinate 8,940 of JAOAPX010000190.1, forward strand.
AAAATGCCGAGCGGTTCGATTCGTCTCAATCTTCCGAAACCACCTTCGTCGCAATGATCGCGCGGCGTCGTTTGATAGACCGCCTGAGATATTCGAACCGGCGAATTTCCGCCGGTTCTCTGGAAGACATTGTTACCGAGCCTTCAAACAATTCCGACGTCGATTTGCAAAACGGCGTCGAAGCGAAAGAAGCGGCAAAAGCCCTCGAAACGCTGCGCCCGGAACAGCGGCGGGTTTTGCAGCTTTCCATCATTCAGGGGCTTTCGCACCAGGAGATTTCTCAAGCAACGGGAATGCCGCTCGGCACTGTCAAAACACATGCCAGGCGGGGATTATTACAGGTTAGAGAGTTTTTAGGTTTGGGTAATATACAAAACGGAAAGGAGGTTTCAGTATGAACGACTTGGAAAAACAAGAAAGAATGCTCGACCTCTTGACCGAGCGCGAGACAGACGGGTTAAGCGAGGAATTCAAGCGGGAACTCGATCGTTTAACAAAAGAATTTCCCGAATGGCAGGACGATGAAACGCTCGGGTTAACCGCCGCAGCCGTTAATTTGTCGGCGATTAAAACGGACGAGCCGATGCCGGCTTTCTTGAAAACAAAGATCTTAGCCGATTCGGAAAAGTTTTTTTCAGCTCACGAATCGGGCGGCAAAGTTTCGGACTTTAAAGCGAAAGCCGGGCAGAGATCATCGATAGAAAACGAAGCTTTTAGCGGAGCCGGTCGCCCGGAACGCAAATCTTCATTTTGGAATTGGGCTGGATGGGCTGTCGCCGCGGCGGCTTGCGTCGCTTTAGCGTTTAATTTATGGACGACGAAAGCGCCGAGCGAGCTCGTTCAAAACCCGCCCGCGCAGCAAAATGCACAGGTTCCTCCGGCGCCGAGCTTAGCCGGGCAGCGCGAACAGCTTCTCGCCTCCGCGCCCGACGCCGTTCGCAGCTCCTGGACGGATTTCGATCCGAAACAGCCGCGCAGCATTAAAGGCGATGTCGTCTGGAGCAATTCTCTGCAAAAAGGCTACATCAGATTTCAAAACCTGCCGGTAAACGATAAAACGAAGGAAACCTACCAGCTCTGGATTTTCGACGCCAACCAAAACGCGAAAACCCCGGTTGACGGCGGCGTTTTCGACGTCGATTCAAACGGCGACGTGATTGTTCCGATCGACGCTAAAATCAAGGTGCAAAAACCGACGATGTTTGCCGTAACGGTTGAAAAACCGGGCGGCGTCGTTGTTTCCGAACTCGGAAAAGTTATGGCTGTCGCCAAGGTCGAAACTTAATTTTAATTTATAACGTATACACCTCGTAAAAAAAAGTCCTCTGATTTTCGATTGTTTTCGGCACTGCCGATATGCAATCATTAATCTGTTTCCATCATTAAAATTAAGATTAGGAGTTTGCAAAGTTTATGAAGCGATTTTTCGTTTTGTTTCTGTTAGTCACTTTCGCTATGTCATCAAGCACGGTTTTAGCCCAGCGTGGAGAAAAACTGCCGCCGATCAAACATTCGGAATTTAAATTAAAAAACGGTTTGCGCGTGATTATGCATCAAGATAAATCCACGCCGATCGTCGCCGTTAATGTCTGGTATCACGTCGGTTCGAAAAATGAAGTTGCCGGACGCACCGGTTTCGCGCATCTTTTTGAACATATGATGTTTCAAGGTTCGAAAAACTACGATGCCGATTATTTTACGCCGCTTCAGGAAGCCGGAGCGAATATTAACGGTTCGACCAGTTCAGATCGAACCAATTATTACGAAGTCCTGCCTTCAAACTTTCTCGAACTCGCTTTATTTATGGAAGCAGACCGGATGGGCGGACTTCTCGAAGCGATGACGCTCGATAAGCTGAACAATCAGCGCGACGTTGTGAAAAACGAACGCCGCCAGAGAGTCGATAACCAGCCTTACGGAACAGCCGGCGAAAGAATCGGCGAAATTATGTTTCCGAAAGGACATCCGTATAACTGGTCGGTAATCGGCTCGCTCGATGATTTGTCAGCCGCTTCGCTCGATGACGTTAAAGGATTTTTCCGTCAATATTATGTACCGAATAACGCGTCTCTGGTTATTGCGGGAGATTTTGACGAAAGGCAAGCGCGTTCGTGGGTGGAAAAATATTTTGGCGGAATCGCAAAAGGCGCGGAAATAACTCGCCCGAATCCGGCAATGCCGAAATTAGACAAGGAAACGCGCGTATCGGTCGAAGACAGCGTTCCGCTTCCGCGTGTTTATATGGTTTGGCACGGCGTTCCGCAAGGCGACAAAGATGAGCCCGCGCTTGATATTCTCGGCTCCGTTCTTTCGTCGGGACGCGGTTCGCGTTTGCAAAGCAATTTAGTTTACGGCAAGGAATTGGCGCAAACAATCGGTGCCGGAAACGGAACGCGCGAAGTCGGCGGAACATTTCAGGTAACCGCGACCGCACGACAAGGTAAGTCATTAGAAGAAATCGAAAAAGAAATTAATCTCGAAATCGAACGTATTAAGCAGACTCCGCCGACGGCTGAAGAAATTACGCGCGCCTTGAACCAGATCGAATCAGGCTCAATTTTAGGATTGCAGACCGTTCTCGGCAAAGCCGATTCGCTCAACAGCAATGCGGTATTCTTCGGAAAACCCGATCTTTTCCAAAAACAATTGGACGAATATCGCCGCGTGACGCCTGCCGATTTGCAGAGAGTTGCCAATACATACCTGACGGCAAATCGTCTGGTGATGAGTTACGTTCCGCGTAAAGGCGGCGCGCCCGGCGCAAGAGCGGCGAATGCTGCGACAAATACACCGACTTCCGTGAGCGCCGCTGACAAGAAGAAAACAACGCCTGATTCTTCAAAACTTCCGAAAGCCGGACCTGATCCGAGATTCAGCTTGCCGCCGATTGAAAAAGCAAAACTTTCAAACGGTTTGGAAATTTGGATGGTTCGTCAGACTGAGCTTCCGATTGTTTCGATGAATATGGTTTTTAAATCGGGCGGAACATTTGAACCTGCCGAAAAATCCGGCGTTTCTTCGATGACCGCAACATTGCTTGACGACGGAACGAAAACACGCTCGGCACTTGATATTGCCAACGGATTACAATCAATCGGCGCGGCAATGGGCGCCGGATCAAGCTGGGACTCAACCAGCGTTTCGATATCAACGCTAACCCGAAATCTCGACCAGGCGCTTGATATTTACTCGGACGTTATCCTAAATCCGATATTTCCCGAAACCGAGTTTGAATCGACCCGACGCCGCACATTAGGCGGATTTTTACAGCGTCGGTCGAATCCGAACGCGATTTCAGATTTAGTTTACGACCGCGTTCTTTACGGAAAAGAGCATCCGTACGGCAGACAATTGTCAGGAACCGAAACTACAATCAAAAATCTTACGCGCAACGATTTAATGAATTTTTATGAATCAACCTATCGTCCGAACAATGCCGTTTTGGTTGTCGTCGGTGACGTTGACGCTAAAACATTAATGCCGAAGCTCGAAAAGTCATTTGCAAACTGGAAACCTGGAACAGTGCCGACCGGCAAATTGGCTGAAGCAAAACCGCTCGATAAAGCAGGGATTTACCTGGTTGACAGAAGCGGCGCGGCGCAATCAGTCGTTTCAATCGGACAAATCGGCGTTCCGCGCGACAGCCCGGATTATTTCCCGCTTCAAGTGATGAACTCAATCTTAGGCGGACAATTTTCGGCTCGCGTCAATATGAACCTGCGTGAAGACAAAGGTTATACTTACGGCGCTCGAACAGGTTTAAGTTATCGCCGCGGCGCGGGACCGTTTACCGCTTCGGCAGACGTTCAAACGGCTGTGACGAAAGAATCCGTTGCCGAATTCATTAAAGAAATTAAAGGAATTCGCGGCGATATTCCGGTGACGCAGGCGGAGCTCGAATACAACAAGCAAAGCTTGATTCGCGCTTACCCGCGCGGCTTTGAAACCGTCGGACAAATCTCCGGTCAGCTGTCAAATCTGGTCGTTTACGGTTTGCCTGATTCGTATTTCAACGAATACATCTCAAAAGTAAACGCCGTAACGCTTGCCGATGTAAATCGCGTAGCCAACAAATACTTAACGCCGGATAAAATGGCGATTGTCGTTGTCGGCGACAGAAGCGTGATCGAACCGGGACTTAAACAACTCGAATACCCGATTACGATTCTCGACACGGAAGGAAATCCGATTCAATAAGGATTACCTGAAAAACGAAAAAAGGGCAGGATTAAAAACCTTGCCCTTTTTTCGTTTTCGTTTTAGATGTTCTTTTTTAAATTTTAGTTTTTAGCCGGTGTTTTTTAACTCGCCGCCGCTTGCATTTCCTGTATCGCAGGCGGCACAAAACCGAAATGTTTATAAGCGGTTGCCGTTGCCGTCCGCCCGCGCGGAGTTCGGTTTAAAAATCCGATTTGAATCAGGTACGGCTCGATCATTTCTTCGATCGATTCGCGGTCTTCGCTGATCGAAGCGGCGATTGTTCCGACTCCGACCGGTCCGCCGTCGAATTTTTCGATGATCGTCAAAAGCAGTTTTCTATCGACTTCATCTAAGCCGAAGCGATCGACTTCCATCGCGTCCAGAGCTTTCTGGGCGATCGCGCCGGTAATTCTGCCGTCGCCTAAAACCTCTGCGTAATCGCGAACGCGTCTGAGCAGGCGATTAGCGATTCGCGGAGTTCCGCGCGCGCGCCGCGCGAGTTCGGTCGCGCCGCTCGATTCGATTTCAACGTTGAGAATTTCCGCCGAACGATGAATGATAATTTCCAGATCTTTTCGCGGGTAAAAATCAAGGTGATTGACGATGCCGAAACGCCCGCGCAAAGGCGCGGAAACCATTCCCGCGCGCGTTGTCGCGCCGACAAGCGTAAACCTGGGCAGATCGAGCTTTAAGGTTCGCGCCGCCGTTCCCTGACCGATAACCAGGTCAAGCTGGAAATCTTCCATCGCCGGGTAAAGTATCTCTTCGATTTGCGGTCGAAGGCGATGAATTTCGTCAATGAATAAAACGTCGCCTTCTTCGAGATTTGTTAAAATCGCCGCCAAATCGCCGCTTTTTTCGATCGCCGGAGCGTGAAGAGTTTTTAAGCTCGCGCCGAGCTCGTTGGCAACGATAACCGCCAGGCTGGTTTTCCCAAGTCCCGGAGGTCCGAAAAGCAAAACGTGGTCGAGCGCTTCGCTGCGCCGGAGCGCGGCTTTTAAAAATATTCGTAAATTATTAATAATGCGCGGCTGCCCGATATATTCGTCGAGACTTTTCGGGCGCAGGCTTTGCTCAGCCTGCACGTCTTCGATCGTCGCCTGCCCGACGATTAACCCGTTTTGCCGCACGGGACTTTCCACCAATTCTAAAGCCATTTGGTAACCTCTTATAATTTTTTTTCCGTATAACTATTTTACTGTTTGCGGAAAAGTGTTTCAACTGTGAAACACGCAAGTCAAAAAAAACACGCGTATGTTACGCCGCAATTTTCAAGTTCCGGTTTGGTTCTTCGATTTCTTCCGTTTCCTCTTTACTCGCATTGATCGCCGTCGGTTTCGCGTTATCGACTAAAGGCGTGCTCAACTTGCCGACAATCCAGCGACGATAAATTTCCGCTTCTTCGAGCTTTCCGGTCCAGCGCGCGCGATCAAGCATCGTCAAGCCCATTTCGAGCGCGTGATGCTGCCCGGCGCGATCCTGAATTTTATCGAAATAGCGATAAGCCTGTTCCAAGGTCTGCGTTCCGCGTTCAGCCGTCGAAACGTCTTTAAACCCGAGCTTTCCTCGAAAATGCTTCGAATAAATATTCATCGGGTAAGCCGTCGAAGTGTAAAGATCGAAATAATTATCGATCAAACCTTCTTTTTGCAAAACCGAACCGACGTAACTCGGCTTTGCGCCGGAAATCGCAGCGATGCTTTCGATCTCGGTCGTGCCGGAATTATACAGCGATAAAATCATTTCCTTTTTGCTTTGAATCGTTTCCTGTTCTTCCATTTCAAATAAATTTTTAGTCATTTCTTTTACCTCTTCTTTCTTGTTCGATTAGATGTTGCATCCGTGAAACAGGTTGCATTTCATACTAACATTTTGCCGCGCTTGAATTAAAGAAAACTCCTTATTCTATCGAGGTTTACGTCGTGCGGAAAAAGATTTTTTGAAATGCCCGAAAAAAAACGTTTATACTGAAAACGTATCGAAAAAGGGAAAGGAAAATGATAAAAAATACGGCGATTTTTGATTTTCGAAAAACAAAAGAGATCATTGAGAAAGGAAAGCGCGCGCGTTGGTGGAAGCGCCTGGGCTCGAAAACGAGAGGTTTCAGATATGTCGATTCGAGCGGAAAAGCGATTACGGACGAAAAACATCTGGAACGAATAAAGTCTCTCGTGATTCCGCCCGCGTGGAAACACGTGCGGATTTCGCCGTTTGCGGCGAGCGATCTGCAAGCCGTCGGCATGGACACGACCGGGCGCATTCAATATCTTTATCACAGCAAATTCAGCGAAAAACAGCAGAAGAAAAAATTCGCTAAAATCGAAAAGTTCGGCGAATACCTGCCGAAATTAAGACAAGCGACAAACGAACATATCGGGCTCGACGGTTACCCGCGCGAAAAAGTTTTAGCCGTCATGCTGCGCCTGATAAATTCTCTGTACATACGCGTCGGGACGGAAAAGAGCGTTAAGCATTATAAAACTTACGGCATAACGACTTTGCAAAATCGCCATTTGAAAATCGGTGAAAACGGCGAACTGGTTTTTGAATTCGTCGGCAAGCATCATATAAAACACCGGAAAGTGTTGGTTGACGAAGAACTTGCCGTCGTGATGAAAGATTTGAAAAGCATCGGCGGCGCGAGAAAACTGTTTAATTATTTAGACGAGAACGGAAAACCGCGCCCGATTACGCCGCGCGATATCAATGAATACTTAAAGAATGTCACGTCGCCGGAATTTTCCGCCAAAGATTTTAGAACGTGGGGCGGCACGCTGCTCGCCGCGCTCGAACTTGCGGAAATCGGCTGCTGCGAAGACGAAAAGCTCTTAAAGAAAAACATCCTCAATGCCGTCAAAAAAGTCGCCGAGCAGCTTGGCAACACGCCGACCGTCTGCCGCGGCTCATACATTCACCCGACCGTCTTAAAGTCTTACGAAGCCGGAATTACGCTCGAAGAATTTATCCCGAAAAAACAGCGTCGAATCAAACGAATTCAAAGCGAACACGAAGCCGAAGAAAAAGCCTTGATGAAGCTTTTCCGCGCCGAACTCGGAAAATAAAAAGAGCGGCTCGAAAGCCGCTCAATAAAAAATAACTTCAAAAGGAAAGCTATTTTTTCAAAAGCACGACGGGCGAAACTTCAGCGGAGCGAACAACACCGAAAAAGTTTTTCACGTCTTCGTAATTTGCCGCCGGAAGCGTCGTCCGGTTCAGAACGAGCGTGCGCGTCAGAAGCAAAAATCCGCCGCTTACTTCATATTTTGCATTATATTTGCCGTAAGCAGTTTCGATTTTGCTCGTTTCCGGCATTTCGTCAATGACAAAGCCTTCGGGCAGCTTAACTCTAATAGTTTCGCTGTACGAGCTTGAATCGATCGTAATCGGCGTTATCCGCTTATTTTCGACAACCGAAAATTGATCGAGCCGTCCGATCATTGCCGGATTAAATACCATTAATCTGCCCTGCATAATCTGCGCGTAGTTTGGTGCGAGAAATTCTATGTCGAGATCGAATTTTCCTTCAAGACGACGGTCGCTCGGCACCGTTTTAGTAACTTTTCCTCCTTTGATGCGGTTGGTCAGCCATCTTTCGATATTGGACGAATAATCCGATGCCGAAAGCTCGCTCAATCTGCCGCGTTCAAAAGAGGCGGATTGTCCGAACGATTGTTGACGAACTTTTCCTTGAATCGTACCGTCCGAAAGAAGATTGACTTCGGCGTGGCGTTCCAATCTGTTGGCATCGGGCGGCAGT
>JAOAPX010000021.1 GCA_025463125.1 Acidobacteriota bacterium
GATGCGCTACGAAACATTAAAGAAAACGCCGACGGCGATGCTTTCGCGCGGCGTTTGCGGAATTCGCGGGAATACTTTAATAATAAATCTGCCCGGCTCGCCGAAAGGCGCGCGCGAATGTTTCGACATTATCAAAACCGTTCTGCCGCACGCCGTTAATTTAATAAACGGAACTGCAACCCATTAAATTATTTTGTCTTATTCTCCGCACTGAAAAGAAACTTTTCGGGTTGTCGTCGAAGCGTTTTTTTGACCCGTGATGCGCGCCGTGATTTTTACTTCCGAGCACATCGGCGCGTCGAGCCAGAAAGGAAAATAAAATTTACCTTTTTCATTCAAAATTCCCGACATAAAAATCTTTTTCGCTTTAACTTTCGCGCCTTCCGTTACAGTTATTTGAAGCTCGCGCCTTGCTTCGTAGCTTTCCGCTTTGCCGCTTATTTCTACCGTCACGAAAAGAGCTTTGCTTAAATCGTTGAAAAAAGCCCGGTCGTCGTTGACGGCGATTTCGTCTTCAAAAGAGCCGGATGATTGCTCGAACGGCACGATTTTTATTTTGGAAATCTTATAATCGGGCGTCGCCTGCGCTTGCGCGAAAACCGCGCCGAAACAAAGTATTAAAGAAACGTAAATTAACAATTTAGTCATAAATGTTTTTTGTATCTGTTTGAGAAGTGATTTATTGCCCGCGAAACACACGAAAAAGCCGAAAAAGACGTTTTTAGTTTTGCGTTTTAATTTTCGCCTTATTCGCGTGTTTCGCGGGCTGAATTTTTTTTCTAATCCATAAATCAACACTTCAAACGGTTTATTAGATTTTCTCCGTGTTATTTTCCTGCCGAATTCCGGATAAATGCCGCCGCATCGTCTTTCAGCTTTTGCAGCGAAGTTTTTTCGATGTACATCATATGCCCGGCTTCGTAATAAGAAACCGAAATATTTTTGCGCAGCGTCGGGTCGAGATTCATCGCCGAGATCGTGTATTCGGCGGCGAAATACGGCGTCGCCATATCGTAATAACCGGATGCGACGAAAACTTTCATATAAGGATTTTTCGCCATCGCCGATTTCAAACTCATCGAAGTGTCTGCATAACCCTGGCTGACGTTATAGTTCCAGGGCGCGGTAATTCCGCCGCCTAAAATGAAATATTCGGAATCGGATTTGAAGCCGAGATCGCGGCGTACGTATTCGTTAAAAGCCGCCGTGTAAGGCGGACGAATCGCCGTCATACTCGGATCGAAATCCGGGTTATCTCTCGCCGCGTCGCGGTCGATTCCTGTGAAACGGCTGTCCAGCCTGCCGGTCGTGCGCCGTTGATTTCGCAGTAATTCCTTGTTAAATTCGTCGAGCTCGACGCGAAAGTTGTTTTGCTCGATAAAGTTTTTGCTCAAACCCGTGTAGAAACTGAATTTATCCAAAAGATTCTGTCTTTCGGCTGATGTGAGCCGATCGATTTTCAAAAGCGCGGGCATAAATTCGTTTGCGGCGAAATTTTCCGCTTCCTGCAAAACCTGTCTTAAAGGTTTGTTCTGCAATTCCGGGGCGAGTTGTTTGTGATACCAGGCGGTCGCGGCGTAAGAAGGCAAAATCAAAACCAGCGGCAAATCGTTGTTTTCGGCAAAGCGTATCGTTTGAAAATTCAAAACGGTCGAAACCAGCAAAATACCGTTAAGCCCGATGCCGCGTTCGAAAAGATGATTCGTTAAGCCCGAAACGCGCGTCGTGCCGTAGCTTTCGCCGACTAAAAAGAGCGGGGAAGTCCAGCGCCCGTAGCGTCCGAGATATAGCCTGATAAATTCGCCGACTGATTCTATGTCGCCGTTGACGGAGAAAAACTTGCTCGCGAATTCCTGTTTCGTCGCCCGCGAATACCCGGTTCCGACCGTATCGACGAAAACCATATCGGTTTCCGTCAGCCACGTCGCTTCGTTATCTACGAGTTCATACGGCGGCGGCGGCATCATCCCGTTATCGAGCATTTTGACGCGTTTCGGTCCGAGCGCGCCAAGATGCAGCCAGACCGAAGCCGAACCCGGACCGCCGTTAAAGGAAAACATCAAAGGACGTTTTGCCGGCGGATTATCAAGCGTGTAAGCCATAAAAAATATTCTGGCTTCGGTGTCGCCCGAACGCTCGTTTTTTATCGGCATAAAACCGGTCGTCACGGTGTAATCGAGCTGTTTGCCGTTAAGCCGGATCGAATGTTTCGAGACGACCGGCGCTTCGTCCTTCTGCTGCGCTGTTTCTGCGGGTTTCGGTGTTTCTGAAGGTTTCGCGGTCGGGGCGGTTTGGATCTGAAAAAGAAAAAAGAAAGAAAAGAATATGGATGCAATCATTTAAGTTCGTCCTCGAAATAAAATGTGCAGGCAGAATTTTATCTGCCTGCGCGCGGCGTGATTTGCCGAAAGTATAAAGTATTTAACGAACCGTTTCACTGACAATTCGACCGTTAATTATCGTTCCGACGCAGTGCGAAGTGTATTCGAACGGGTCGCCGTCGTACAGCGCTAAATCGGCATCTTTGCCTTTTTCCAGCGAGCCGATGCGCGAATCGAGACCTAAAATCTTTGCCGCGTCGATCGTAATCGTCGCCAGCGCATCGCGCCTCGAAAGCCCGTTTGCCGCCGCCATCGCCGCTTCAAAAAGCACGACGCGCGTTTTCGGAACGTAGCCTTCATAACCGCTTTGCAAAGCGAAAGGAATATTCGCCGCTTTTAATTTCGACGCCGTTTCCATCGAAAGACTTTCGGTTTCGCCGCCCGCGCGATACATTGTCGCGTGAAGTATTACAGGAAAGCCGGATTCCTTGATCTTGTCGAGCACGACGTGCGCTTCGGACGCGCCGTCGAGAATGATCTTGATATTAAATTCTTTGGCGATTCGCAAAGCGGTCATAATATCCTGCGCCCTATGCGCCGCAACGAGCAGCGGAATTTCACGTCGAATCACTTTCTGCATCATATCAGCGCGCAAATCCGTATTCGGAACAGGCGGATTTTGATTGTTAGAAGTTTGATTGTTCGCTGTCGGCGGATTGTTCAAAGAAGAATTCGGATTGACGGCATTCGGGCTGTTGTCGTTATTGTTCGGCGAAGCATTAACGTTTGCCGGGGCAGCCGCTTGATTTGTTCGCGCGCTTTCCGCTTTGCGAACCGCTTCAAAAGCCTTTAATAATTCGGCGCGAAGCATTGCGGCTTGTTTGGCTCGCGTTCCCGGCGATCTGCCGCCGCTTGCGAGCGCGCTGTCGCCGAGCGTGACGGCGATCATCGCGGTCGGAACGAGCGTCACATCATCAACGGTTTTGCCGAATGTTTTGGCGATCATCGTTTGACCGGAAATGAGCGCCGACGGCTGATGCCCGGTATGAACGGTCGTTACGCCGAATTCGCGTACCCATTCGATCAATCTTTCCTGCGCGTTATAAGCGTCGATCGCGCGAAGTTCCGGCTGCATCGGCGAGCTGCCGTCAAGAGCCATCTGCTCGTGCGGCTGATTTAAGTAGCCGTTTAAGCCGATCACCGAACGAGCGTCGATCAATCCGGGCGTGACGACTTTCGCCGAGACGATTTTATAATTTGCAGGGATTTTTATCTGCGCAGCCGTGCCGATCGCCTCGATTTTCCCGTTGTTTACCAGCACGACGCCGTTTGTAATCGGCTCGCCCGACATCGTCCAGACGGTTTCGCCTTTTACGGCTATTTGAGCCGAAGAATAAACATAGGAAAGAAGAATTATTCCCGCAAACGCGCAAACGCGCAAAAGTTGTCTAAGCATAGATACACACGTGTTTTCAGAACTTTTTACCGGATTCGTCATTTGTAAATCGCAATTCATTATTCCTGTCCTCCGAAACTGTCTTCAAAGCAATCGAGGTGAATAAACCGGTCGTTTGCCGCGCCGTAACCGCCAACGGCGATCAGGTGATCTTTCGCGTCGGTTCTGTCAAAAACCTTTTTGCCTTCGACCCAGGTTTGCAGAACATGGGTGTAAACGCTCAGAGGATCGCCGGAAAGAACGATAAAATCCGCGTCTTTGCCCGTTTCGAGCGAGCCGATTCGAGCGTCTAAATCGAGCATCTTCGCGCCAGCCATCGTCATCCCGTACAGAGCTTTTTCGCGCGACATCCCGGCGCGAACCGAAAGACCCGCGGAACGTAAAAACAAACGCGAATCCGTGATGTAATCATCGGTGTGGAAACCGACGAGCGCGCCGGCTTTTTCGAGCGCCGCCCCGTTTGTGTTACTGAAATCCATTGTTTCGAGCTTGCCGCCCGGGCTGTCGAGTAAAATTATCGACGCGGGCACATTCGCCTTGGCGATTTCATCTGCGACTTTCCATGCTTCGGATACGTGCTGAAGCACGACTTTGAAACCGAATTCTTTCTGCAGGCGCAAAACCGTCAGAATATCGTCGTGACGATGCGTGTGAAAGTGAATGGTCAGTTTGCCGTCCAGAACTTCGACGAGCGCTTCCATCGGCAAATCGCGCGCGGGCAATTTTGATTTGTCGCTGCCCGCTTTGCGTATTTTGTCGCGGTAGTCCTGCGCTTTGAGAAACTGCTCGCGCACGAGAGCGACTGATTTGGCGCGGGTTCCGGGAAAATTCCCGCCGCTCGAACGAATCGGGTTCGTGCCGTTGGCGAATTTTATTCCGCGAGCGTATCTGCCGCTCGCATCGAAGATCAGCAAATCATCGACGGTTCTGGCGTCGTCTCGGAGCTTGAGATAAAGCGTCTGACCGCTGTCGAGATGACCTGAGCCGGGCATCACGTTGACGGTTGTAATGCCGCCCGCCTGAGCGCGCTGCAAGCTCGCCGCCCGCGCGTTCAGCGAATCTAAAAGCCGCACATCGGGCTGAATCGGCGCCGAGCCGTCAGCGCCCGCGCCTTCGCCGACATGGCTGTGCGAATCGATCAAGCCGGGCATAATTACTTTGCCCTGCATATCAATTGTTTGAACGTCGGATGAAAGCCTGACCGTTCGGGCGTCGCCGATTGCCGTAATCTTTCCGTTTTGAACAATTAAAACGCCTTGTTCAATCGGTTGACCGACAATCGGAATTATTCGGGCGTTTATCAAAGCCGTCGGTCGCTCTTGTCCGAAGCCCGGGCAGACGAACAAAAAAACAGCCAAAAGACTAAAAAATCGAATTTTCATTTTTGTTTTTCCTCTAGAATTTATCCAAGCCCGAAAAGGCATCGCAGCGATTCAGCGCAGACGCTTGCGTTTGAAGCAATCTAATGCAGCCGGGATGATAAAAAGTGTGTTTAGAAATAAATTAAATACTTCTTCAAAGGCTTATATTGAATAAAAAGATATTATATTTTCGCTAAATTAGAAAACAACTTTTGCATAATCTTTGAATATTATTTGCGGCGAGTTGAATTTGGGAGGAAATATTTTAATCGAAGAGAGAATCCGGCTGAGAAAAGTCGATAAAAGTATAGCGTCCGAGCCGGTTTTATAAGCTTCTAAACCAATGTAAATAAAAAAGTTTTTAGTTTGCAGTTGTTTCGTTGACGGGCAGGCTGATCGCGAAAGAAGTTCCGCCCGCTTCGTTTGAAGAAACTTCGACTTTGCCGTTATGCGCCGTGATGATCCCGTAACAGACAGCTAAACCGAGACCGGTTCCTTTTCCTGCCGGCTTGGTCGTGAAAAACGGGTCGAAGATTTTCTTTTTATCGTTTTCACCGATCCCGGTTCCGCTGTCGCTTATCTCGATTATGATTTCGTTTTCATTTTCCGAAGTTTTGATAAGGATTTCGCCGCCTGCGGGCATCGCATCTCTCGCGTTTAAAAAAAGATTAAGAAAAACCTGCTGCATCTGATCGGCGTCGGCGTAAACTTCCGGCAAATTTTTTTCGAAATGCTTTGTTAATTCAAGCCTCTGGAATGACTTGTCAAAGCTTGCGAGCCGCAGACCGGTTTCGATCGTTTCATTGATATTGATAAGACTCTTTGCCGCCGGGCGAATTCGCGCGAAATCCATCATATCGCGCGTTACCTGCGAAATGCGCTGAATTTGCGTGGAAATCAATCTTAAATTGTCCCTGGTTTTATCGTCTAAATTAGAATCGAGCCGCATTATCTGGATCAGCGACGAAATGGAGGCGAGCGGATTGTTGACTTCGTGCGCGACGCCCGCCGCCAAGGTTCCCATCGCCGCGAGTTTTTCGGTGCGTATCAATTGTTCGTTCAGCTGCTGCATCTGTTCGATATCCGAAGACATTTTGCGGCTCATTTCATTAAACGAATTTGCCAGAAGCCCGATTTCATCATTGCTTTTTCTAAGCTCGATTTCGGTTCCGTATTTTCCTTCGGTTACCTGCACGGCGGCGAGCGTGATTTTCTGCAGCGGGCGCGAAATTGTGCGAACGATCAAAAGAACCAGCAAAAGATTAGGCACGAGCGCCGAAATGATGCTGAAAACAAGATACCGGCGCCAGGCTTCGAGCGTCATTCCGTCTTGAAACGACCACCAGACGATCGGAATCTGAAACAGCACGAAACTAAGAATCGCGACCGACGCGATGCTCAAAGCGATCTTGTACGCAATGGGGAAAAGCCGAAATTGATTGAGCGCGGTTTGCAGCGAAAAAAGCTTGAAATTCGAAATCGCGTAGGCGTAAATCAAAACGCCGGGCAAAACGAAAATTGCGCTGTACGGCAGAAAGTAATAAATACCGTAAAACGGCAAAACTATATTGGCGAGCGTCTTTAAAATCCCGGTCGTCGCTACAGCCCAGAGAATCGCGCCGATTTGCTGACCTTTCTGCGTGCCGCGATATTTGCGGTATTTACGGTATAAAATTGCCGCGCCGTAAAAAAATATAAAATAAACATACAAAACAAACGCGTATGCGAGCGGCGCGAGCTCGATTATAAAATTTCCGTTCTGCAAAGTGACTTTATGCCATAAAAGCCCGAAAGCGGCGGAAGGAATTAAAACAAGGCTCGGCGCGAAAATAATCGAAGCGCGTTTTCGCGGCGTGCGGCTGTTTTCCGGAAAAACCCATGCGAAGACGATCAGCGAACACTGCATCAAAAGCGCTATGATAAAGCTTGCCGAAGCCCACCACCCGGCACCGATTTTTTCATCGTAAAAATTCCAGAAAATTAAATCCTTGATCGTCCAGAAAGCGAGAAATGAAATAAATGCCGCGAAAGTTTGATGAGCGCGATTACGCGGGTCTGCGACAAACACGTAAAATCCGAGCAGCACCAGCAGGAAAAGCGCAAATAAATGTAATAAAAGCAGCATTTTAAAATGATTAACAGTTACCGTTTGTTTGAAGCGAAAATTCCTTTCGTCAATGTACGAATAACTGTTAATCGTTTTTTAGTCAATTTTAATTTTGAAGTTGATGCCGAAAACATTGAGCTTTCTTAAAACGTTTCCGCGATTGTTTTGCAGCAGGTAATAAAAATCGGCTGAATAATTGTCTGTGAATTTTTTGCTGATCCCGGCGGAAAACTCGTTGCGCGTCCATTGTTTTGCCTTAAAATCGTAAAACGGCTCGGTCGCGACAAACGGGGCAAACAATTCCTTTTTATCTTTTACAACCGGGACGGAAAGCGTCAGCCTGTTTCGATAACGGACGGAATCCGAGCCGGAGTTTCTGATTCTGTATTCAATTCGATTTCGATCGCGCAGAGAAAACTTCGACCATTTTTTCCCGATTGTTGCGTCAAACCTGACGCGATGCTCGTATTCCTTGCGACCTTTATAGGGCTGTCCGGCTCTGTAAAGATAATTCGGCGTCAAAGTCAGGTATTTATTAACGGGAATTTCAAAACCGAAGCCGATTCGCTCGTCGGCGAAACGCGTTGCATTGCCGCCGAATCGCAAAGTGCCGTTTATGAGAAGATTGAGTTTTTCGGTTTCTTTGCCGGCAGAATCCGTAGTTTTAATAAGCGGAATCGTTACGGTCGTATCGTTCCAGACTTGAAAATCGGTTTCGGGCGGTTCCGTCTGCGAAAAAACAAAGACGTTTGAAAAAAGTAACAGTGCGAATAGTGTAAAAAAATTGCTCATAAACATTAATTTATAATTAAACCGCGTTAACAAAGTGTAACAATTTAATGAAATTTCTGTTAAATGCTTATGAACTTAGAAAACATCAGGTTCCGAGGATAAAAGAGCAAATCGCAAAGGTAATGCCGAAAGCAATCGGCAGAAAATGTTTGAGCTCGATCAAGTCGCCGCGTTTTAACAAACGGTGAAAAATTGTAAATAGAGGCAGCGCGACACCGCCGACAGCGGCGCCGAGAATGGCTCCGAAAAACGCGCCGAAAATAAGAATCACCGCGCCGCCCGCGCCGCCCGCCATCGTTCCCCAAAGCATTCCGAAAAACGGCAATACCAAAATCATCGGAGCCCAGGCGATGTTTTCTGCTTCGCGAACTCGTCTTCCGATAAATTTGCCGGTGAAATATCCGACGACCGCCGAAACCAAATTGACGATAAAAAGCACGCCCAGAATCCAGGCTTCTTCGCGCACGAAAATGCTCGAATCGATTGCAAATTTCGTGAAAAATGCGGCAGGCGGGAAAGTTCCGAGCAGTAAACCGAAATACGCGTAAGTTTTTTCCGTATCTATCGGATTCGCCATCAGCTCGGCTTCGAGCATTTCCTGTTCGGATCGATACATCGCTTTCCGGCGAGCTGTTTCGGCGTTTAAGGCGAGCAGCTGATCTAATCTTTGACGGACAATTTCGCTTTCCTGTTGATGGCTTGAAATCGCGTCGAAATTTGATTGACGGTCGGCGATTTGCGTGTTTCGGGCATCCATAAATCTTTCTCCAAATCCTTGACGATATTTTTCCGGACTCTTTGCCGCTTAGCGTCAAACATTTCCGCTAATGCCTTTTGTGCTTTGCTGTTGTTTACAATTTTAGCAAATTCCAAACTGAAACGCTGCAATTCGGCTTGATCGAAAACGGAATCGGAAGCGCGCGCAATAAGCTGCAAAAAATCTCTCTCGGCTAAAGTTTGATGAAAATTAAGATGATTTTGGTTGCGTCTGTGAAGACAGCGAGCGGAAAGTTCCTGATTAACGCCGCCGCCGACTTTGTAAAGCTGTTTTTCATGATTAAAAGGTTCCGGTTTCTGATCGGCAGCGGCATTGGTTAAACCGGCGAACCGCTCTAAAACTTCGCGCGCCTCGTAAACGGAAATATTCGAATCGCTTTCCGATAAAATATTTTCAATCCTTTTTTGTATTATCGTAGCCCGCTCTGCGTTCGTCTTTCGCAATTTGTTTTTCTTTTTAAAGATAAATTTCGAGAAATCGTGTAGTATTGCGCTTTTGATTATAATCTGCACGAAAAATGGTATCCAGAAAATAAAACTGAGTACGGTTTTGAGCCACAACTGTTTGAAATAGAGACGACGATTTTGAAAATAAAAATAAACGCTCACGGGCGCGCCGCAGGCAAAATAAATTATTAAAAGGTCAAAAATATTCATCAGCGATTTTTCGGCAACGTGTATGCCAACCAAAGTAAACATCGAATTATAAATTTATTTGTAATTTTATACCGAGTTTTATGAGGGTTTGGTAAAAAGCATGGAACAAAAATCTGCTTTTATTCGTTAAGCAGGTTTAGCAAAGCGCGAAAATAACACAAGCGGCTTTGCATAATGCCAAAATCAAAATGTTCCAAAAACAATAAAATAATCATCCGCAAAAAAAAAGAAATCATTCGTTCATTTCCGTGGCACTCAAATTGCTTTTCATAAAAACAGGGAATGATCGTACAAATCGAGTATTCATATTCAAGCAGTCTTAAAAATTCAAGGAGCAACGCAATAATGTCAACAAAGGGTAAGATAAAGGTGATCAAAAAAGGGGAAATCAAAAATACGGAAGTAAAGCCGCAGGTTGAGAAAAACTCAAAACAGGAGGCAGCCCGGCAAATGGTTTCAACCGTTACAAATTGGGTAAGCGATTTTCAGGTTCGCAAGCGCGAGGAAACGAAACTTGCCATCGAGCAATTCTTCTCGTCGCGTCCGCAAATCGGCGAAATTTAAAGATAAATCAGATTATTTATTGTTAATTGCTAAACTCTCAATTGTAATTTCTGGAAACGTTAAAAAACAGTCGTCGATCCGGCTGTTTTTTTTGCTTTAAAGATTTAATTATAATCAGCGCAGATAAATTCTCACGTTTCGTTAAATTGTTGTGATAAACTGCTTTTTTATTTTAAAACCTGATTAACTTATGATTGATAAAGTTGCCGTTATTACGGGCGCCAGCAGCGGAATCGGACGTGCCGCCGCGCTTCATTTTGCAGAAAAAGGAGCAAAGGTAATCGCCGTCGGGCGCAATGAAAGAGAACTCGGAACGCTCAGAGACGAAGCGCATGGTAAAAGCGGTTCGATAAAAATCAGCCTGACGGACATTTTGGAGACCGGTCAAGTTGACCGTTTAATAAATGAAACCGCGGAAAGCTACGGTCAGATTGACGTTTTGGTGAACGCCGCGGGAATTATCAAAAACGGATCGATTGAGAATACGACGCTCGATGATTGGGACAAGATGATGAATATAAATCTGCGAACGGTGTTTTATATGATGCAGAAATGTTCGCCGCATCTGGAAAAAACCATGGGAAACATCGTCAATGTTTCAAGCGTTACGGGACTTCGGGCGTTTCCGGGCGTTCTTGCTTACTGCGTTTCAAAAGCGGCGATCGATCAACTGACCCGGTGTTCGGCTCTCGAGCTTGCACCGAAAGGCGTCCGCGTAAATGCCGTAAATCCAGGCGTTATCGTTACCAATTTGCACAAGCGCGGCGGTATGGCGGAAACCGACTACGAAAGCTTTTTGGAAAAATCCAGGACGACGCACCCGCTCGGGCGGGTCGGAACGCCGGAAGAAGTCGCCGAATTGATTTACTTTCTGGCATCGGACAGCGCTTCCTGGATAACGGGCGTAACTTACGAAATCGACGGCGGTCGGGCTCAGACATGCGCGAGATAAACTTTAGAAAATATAATAAATAGTGAAATTTCAGTTGCTTCCAAGTACATTCGATGAAAAAGGCTGCGCGTCGCCACGGCAGCATCTTTCCTGTTTTATAGTGAATGATCTTGTTTCGATCGATGCCGGAAGCCTGGCTATGGCGGCAAGCTTCGAGCAAAAGCAAAAAATCAGAAATATCGTGTTAACTCACGCTCATCTCGATCATATCGCCGGTTTGCCTTTATTTATTGACGATTTGTTTGCGAGTCTGACCGAGCCGATTCGAATTTACGCTGAATCGGAAGTCATCGAAGTTCTCGAACGTGATATTTTCAATTGGGACATATACCCGCGCTTTTCCGCGCTTTCCAACGAAAACGGCGCGGTTCTCGAATACAAACCGTTTGAAAAAGGAAAAGAATTTTGCGTCGGGGATTTAAGATTTACGGCGACGGGCGTTAACCACAAAGTGCCTGCGGTCGGTTTTCTCGTTTCCGACGCTCAAACTTCTTTAGCCATCAGCAGCGATACGGCGGAAATGAATGAATTCTGGGAAGTTGTAAATAACGCGGAAAGGATTGACTCTCTTTTGATTGAATGCGCTTTTCCGAATGAGCTCAGAGACCTTGCGCGGGTTTCGCATCATTTAACGCCGGACGGCTTAAAATCCGAGATCGCTAAATTCAAGCACAAAAACTGTCCGATCTACGTAATTAATTTGAAACCGATGTACAGGGAAGAAATCATCGCGCAACTCGAAAATTTGCAAATCGAAAATCTGCAGGTTCTTCAGGTCGGAAAAGTTTACAACTGGTAATTTCAAATGTTTTTGTCTGATTTCAAGCGTTTTTGTCGCGTAAAAAATTTATCGGTTCAAATTCGTTTTTAATGTGTTCGCCCGAAAAATCGTAAAGCGTTACGCGCCCGTTCGGCAAAACTTCCTTTACGCGAAAACTTCTTTCTTCACGATTTTTGCCGGGCATTATCTCGGCTCTGAAAGTAACGGACATTTCCGGACGCGCCCAGGTATTTGCAGCAGGTTCTTTTTGTTTCTTAAAAAATGCCATATTATTTAAGCGTTATGCGCAATTGTTTTTTTTGTGCATAAATTTTCCGGGGGCAAGGGTGAATCTTTTCTTCAGATTTATTTTTTCCGGTTTTTTGCAAGGACGGCGCGGTCGGTTTGCCAATCGAATCAAATATCCGGCGCTTCGATTATTCTGCATACCGCTCATTTAATTTGAATTATACCAGATGAAATATCAAAACATTAAATTCCCGGTAAACTGTAAAATAACCTGTTAATTGACATTTTTTCGCTAAAGTACCACTATAAAATTCATTTGGCTTTGCTTTAAAGACAATTATTTTTGAAACTGGAGAGAAAGTTGAACCGAAGACCAAATCGAACCAATACAATACAAAGATATGGTCAAAAATCAATTAGGCATAATCGCCCGTTTTGGCTGCCCGCATCGAATTACTACATTTTAACGGCTGCTCTTGCCATTCTGTTTTTCTTCTTGATTTGGGGCATTCTGCACGATGGAAATGATGAAATGCCGTGGGTCGGAGCCGGTATCGGCGCGAGCTTTATACTGGGCGGCGCGGTCTTTTTACGCGAAGTCGTTTTGCGCCATGCGAGAAGCCGTTATATTAACGCCGAAAGAAGACTTGATAATAATATCGCCGCTTTGCCGCTTGCCAATCACGCCGCGCATGATCCGAACAAACTGACGCTGGAAAAAAACGCCGCCATTATCAAGCAAATCAAGCAAAAATCCGACGCCGCAAAAGTTTTGGGCAAATTGTCGAACGGGCATTTGGAAGTTTTCGAAATTTGCAACGAGTATCTTTTATTAAGTAAAGACGAATTGCGAAAAGTTGCCGTCGGATCGCCGCGCATCGCCGCGCTGCGCAAAGGCAGGGAAATCGTCAAGAATTTACACCGGTTTCACCTGCTCGAATGGGCGGAAATCGAGGCGCGTTCGCTTACGCGCGATGCCAAAAATAATGTTACAATAAATGAAAAGCTGGAAGCTTCGCAGAAAGCCCTGGATGTGATTCACACGGCTCTCGAGTATTACCCGGATGAAATGCATCTGATAAAATCCGAGGAAGCTTTGACCGAATTTGTCGCCACGATCAAGATCTCTCATTGGATTGAACAAGCCGAGAGATCAGCCTTTAAAGGAAATTATAAAAAAGCCGTCGGATTTTATCAGGACGCGCTTTTTTATCTCAATCGCGAAAATGTGCAAACCCGGGAACGACAATTGCTGTATGAGAATATAAACGCCGAGATCGACAAAATTCGCGGTTTGGAAGACATAAAAAAAGGAAATAGAGAAATTAGTAAAAAAACTTCTAATTTAGAAGAACATTATGATTAGTCAAAAATGTCCAAAGTGTTCGAGCAGCCGAATCAGAAGAGGCTATCGACCCACGTATCTTTGGTCTAAATTGTTATTTCGTTACAACTTGTTATGCGATGCGTGCAACTGGGAATTTAAAGGATTTGCCGTTCCGGGAACGGTTACCAACAAACCGTCGCGCAAAGAAAAATCGAAGTCCAAATCTGGCGATCAGAAAAGCGAGCTGAAAAATATTGTTGTATAAACCAAAAGTTTATACACGAAAAGATTATATAAGTTCTGTAAAATCTCGAAATGATAATAAAAGTTTGAGCGGAAGAGAGTTTAATGAAATACAGAAAATTATTCCAATTCGCTTTTATTTTCGTTTGTATGGTGTTTTCGCGAACCTTACCGGCGGCGCAGACCTCTACCGCTTCGGATAACGCGCGGGCAGAAGAAAATTTGGTTCATTACGGCGACCTGATCGATGTTGATATTATCGGCAGTTTCGATTACGATTGGCGCGGGCGCTTAACGCCCGAAGGTTTTATCGACGGCTTGAATTTCAACGAAGGTCCGATTTTCGGGCTTTGTAAAACCGAAGAAGAGATTGCGCTTGCCGTCGCTCAAAGTTACGGCAAATTGCTGCGCGATCCGAAAGTGGTCGTCAGAATTCTGGATCGTTCCAATCGCGCGACTTCGCTTTTGGAGGGAGCGGTTAAAAAACCGCAGCGCTTTCAGATAAAAAGAAAGGTTTTTCTTAATGAATTATTAATCGTCGGCGGCGGTTTGACCGAAACGGCAAACGGCGAAATTCGAATTTTCAGACCGCAAAGCTCAAGCTGCGGCGCAACGGCTGCGGCAGCTGAAACTTTCAGAAGCGAAGACGGCGAAAAACGCGAAAGATTTGTAAAAACCAGCCGGATTGGCGATTCGACTTCGATAAGCATTAAAATACCGGATCTTTTATCCGGCGATAAAGAATCGAATCCGCAAATTTTAAGCGGGGATATTATAACCGTTCTCGAAGCGGAACCGGTTTACGTCATCGGCGGAGTAAACAACCCGAGGCAGATTGCCGCACGATCGAAACTTACTTTAACCAGGGCGATCGACAGCGCCGGCGGTTTAGCGAAAAATGCTACCGAAGAATCAGTTACGGTATTTCGCCGAAAAGGCGGGGAAACGAAAGTTTTAGAAATTGATCTGAACAAGGTAAAAGCGGGTCAGGAAGAAGATTTGGTTTTGCAGGGCTTCGATGTAATAGACGTCGGAGAAAAAGGGCGCGCAAAGAAAAAGAACGCGCCCATAATTCAATCGAATAACGCGAATGAAACACAATCGAAGGTTCTTCCGCTGCGAATTATCGACTAAAATTAAAATTTGTGCAAAAACTTACAAATTTTAATTGTTGAAAGCTTAAAAATTTGTTATCAATAAAAAATCACACTTTTTTAGAAAAGTGACTTACATTAAATATGGCAGAAATACAAAATAAATATAGCCGCCGAACGATCGCCCTTTTTTGGCTGGTATTGGTCGGCATTGTTATCGGAGTTTTACTTTATTTGCAACAAATAGCGGTTTTATATGTTCTTGCTACTCTCAGTTTGGTTATTTTGCTGACGGTTGTCGGCATGGCTGATTTGGAGAAGGTCGGCAGGGACGATGGCGGCGGTTTCGCGCCGAAAGCTTGATTACATTTTGAATATGCGTAAGTTTTTTCAACTTTATTTAAAGTTATTTTTGCTGATTGTTTTGACAGTCCCGGCAAAAGCTTACGTGCCCGAATATTCGGGAGAAACATTTAGTCAAAAATTGCATTGGAAATCCGCTGTTATACCTATTTCCATTTCAAGCTCTTTAATCAAATCAAGCCCGAATATCAAACCCGGAAGCGATGTCGAAGGCGCCGTTCGCCGCAGCTTGGAGGCATGGGAAAATGTAACGAACGTTACTTTTGAACAGCTTCCGTCTGATAAACAATCGGTCAGCCCGGCGGGCAATTTCGGCGACGGAATAAGCCTGATAACGATTGCGCCAACCTCGGAAAACGTTGTTATGTTCGGCGGCAACACCGAAGAAGTTTCTGCCATTACGCGCGTCTTTTTCAATAAAAAAGGGATGATCACCGAAGCTGATATCGCTTTAAATCCTTATCTGCAGTTTTCGACTGACGGCTCGATCGGCACCTTTGATCTCGAATCGACATTAACCCACGAAATCGGGCATCTTATGGGGCTTGAACATTCATCGGTTCTCGGCGCTACGATGCACGAAAGCAACGGCAAAAACGGGGTCTTTAATTTAGAAAGCTTTGATTCGAGAACTTTGGCGGAAACGGATATTTCCGCCGTGCGCTCGCTTTACGGCGCGAAATTCGGCGACGAAAATTGCTGCGCGGCTATCGGCGGCAAATTGACGGCAGCCGACGGCAAACCCGCGAAAAACTACCAGGTTTGGGCTGAGGAATACGCCACCGGAAAAATAATCGGCGAGCTGAACACAAATATTGACGGAAGTTTCCAATTCGAAATGCTGCCCGCAGGCAAATACAGAGTTTTCGCGCAAAATCGTACAAAAGCTAAAAACTTTAAGCTCGCCGAAGAAATCGGCGTCGTTGAAACCGGAAAAGGCAGATCCGCTTCTTTAGCGAAAAAACTCGAACAATCGCCGATCGGTTTCGAAGCTCAATACATCGGCTTTAACGGGCAGCTGTCGGAAAGATCCGTTTCGCTGAACGCCGGAAAATCCTACACGATTTATATCGGCGGCAAAAATCTTAATATCAAAGATTACAAATTCGGTTTCAGCTCGCCTTTTATGAGCATAACTCCGAACAGTTTGTTCGAACATGATTTCGGCAAAGATGTGTCGGTAGTCAGTTTCGAAGTTAAAATAAAGCCGCAAACGGCTTTAGGTGAATACAGCGTTTTCGCCGAATCTTTAAAGGGGCAGAAATCTTACGTTCTGGGCGGACTGTCAATAGAGCAGTTTGAAAATCCCTGGAGCAACCACAGCCTTGTTAGTAATTAGTTGGGGCAATCCAACAATTAATTCCAATTTGCAAATTCATTAATATTGTGGATAATTGATCTTGTTCACCTCCCCGGTGAACATCTGGTCACGAGGGGTGAGGACTTGTGACCTAAGGGCGACGGTGTGGGAGACGTCGCCCTGTTATATTTTAAACACACTTAAAATAATACCGGTTAAAATCGCTTCAAAGCTCAGTCTTATCATTGATTTGCATTTCAATAAAAATAATCGTATATTTTCACGGTTGATAATAATTTTGCCGAAGTTTTTATTGAAATAACGCGGGGGAACCAACCTTTGGGGCTAATCGTTTTCGAGAAGATGAGGAACACTTCCATTGTTCCAGCCCGGCAGCTAACCTCGTAGGCATAGTGGAAGACAAGCCGAAATGGTTTTTAAAGAATTACAGTTTAAACCGCAAACACGCGACTTGTGTTTGCGGTTTTCTATTTTAAACGATTATGAGTAAATCTCGTTTGTCATTTAAAGAAAAATTTAACACCTGGCTGTACCAAGGTGGAAGACAATCCGGTTCTTCACAGGAGAAAGAGGGAAAACAGCATCAGCATCCGTGGTGGAAAGTGATGTGCCTGACCGGCGTCGATTATTTTTCGACGCTCGGTTACCAGCCGGGCATCGCTTTTCTTGCCGCCGGAGCCTTATCTCCTATTGCCACGCTCGTTTTGGTACTTCTTACGCTGTTCGGCGCTTTGCCGATGTATAAACGCGTCGCTGAGGAAAGCCCGCACGGAGACGGTTCGATCTCGATGCTCGAAAATTTGCTTTCGAGATGGAAAGGGAAAATGTTCGTCCTGGCATTGCTCGGCTTTGTCGCGACGAGCTTTATCATCACCATTACGCTTTCGGCGGCTGACGCGACGGCGCATATCGTCGAAAATCCGTTTGTCGAGCATAATCTGCAATTTCTCAATCACAGGGTAATCGTCACGCTTTTTCTGATCGGTTTATTGGGAGCGGTATTTCTGAAAGGCTTTAACGAGGCGATCGGCATCGCAGTCTTCATCGTGGCTGTTTTCCTGGCGATGAATATTATTGTTATCAGCTTCTGCTTTTACGAAATTTATACGCACCCGTATGTTTTAGGCAACTGGCAGGCTGCGCTGTGGACGAGTCCGAGCGTTAACGGCAGCTCGATGATGATGGTGCTGGCGGCATTCTGGGTATTTCCGAAGCTCGCGCTCGGGCTCTCGGGATTTGAGACGGGCGTTGTCGTTATGCCGCTTATCAAAGGTGATAACGGTCATCATGATGCAAGCGAAAATACGGCTCGTGTTGGGCAGCAATCGACCGAAGAAAATATCGAGGGCAGAATTCGCAACGGCAAAAAACTTTTAAGCGGAGCGGCGATAATCATGAGTTTTATGCTTATCGGCAGCAGTATCTCGACGACTATGCTGATTCCGCCGCAGGAATTCGCCGAAGGCGGTCAGGCTTACGGTCGCGCTATTTCATACCTGGCGCACGAAAATCTGGGCGGCGTTTTCGGCACGTTTTACGACCTCAGCACGATCGCGATTTTATGGTTTGCCGGCGCAAGCGCGATGGCTGGACTGCTTAATATCGTGCCGCGCTATCTGCCGCGCTACGGCATGGCGCCTGATTGGGCGCGCGCGACGCGTCCGCTCGTCCTGGTTTTTACGGGCATCTGCTTTATCGTTACCATCTCTTTTCAAGCTGACGTGACGGCGCAGGGCGGAGCATACGCGACAGGTGTTTTAATGCTGATGACATCGGCAGCGGTCGCCGTCACGATTTCGGCTTTGAGAAAGTCTGAAAAAAGATGGATGGCGTTTTTGCTGATTACATGTATTTTTGTTTATACGACAATTGTAAACATCATTGAGCAGCCCGAAGGCATTAAGATAGCCTCTATGTTTATCGTCGGGATAATTATCTCGTCCCTGTTTTCCAGAGCAATGCGCTCGACCGAAGTGAGAATCGATCATATCGAATTCGATCAGCAGGCGGAAGCTTTTATCGAAGAGCTGTCTGAAGGCGAAATTCGAATCGTGACCAACCGGCAGGATTCGGGCGATGTCGAGGAATATCGTTTCAAAGAACACGAAAAACGCGTGGACAATCATATTCCTTCGACCGACCCGATTCTTTTTTATGAAATAGAGCTCGGCGACGCCTCGGAATTTACAGGTAAATTGAAAATTCGCGGCGCTGACGTAGACGGTTATAAAATTCTGCGAACGCAGGCTCCGGCTGTGCCGAACGCGATCGCCGCGCTGCTTTTGCATTTAAGAGACAAAAGCGGGAAAATTCCGCACGTTTATTTCGGCTGGAGCGAAGGCAACCCGGCTTCGTATCTCGTGCGATATATTTTATTCGGCGAAGGCGATACGGCGCCCGTGACCAGAGAAATTCTGCGCCAAGCCGAGCCTGACCCGGAGCTTCGCCCGAACGTTCACGTCGGCGGGTAATCAAGCGGGGAAAAAATAAACGGAAGTTATCCGGCGGATTTAGAAAAAGTCGATTTTTTCGGTAAGATTAGGTGTAATGATTCTTCCAAATTCAGTTGTAGGAGTTTTCGGCAGCGGTCAGCTCGGGCGAATGTTCGCTATCGAAGCGCGCAAAATGGGCTATCGCGTTCACACCTTTTCGCCTGAGGACGACACGCCGACCGGTCAGGTCGCCGATTACGAAACGTGCGCCGATTATGAAGATTTAGAAGCGGTGCGCGAATTCGCCGAATCGGTGGACGTCGTCACTTTTGAATTCGAAAACGTGCCCTCGGTCTGCATCGAAACAGCCGCGCAATACGCGGAAGTCTTCCCGAAAGGCGAAATTCTGCACACGACGCAAAATCGTTTGCGCGAGAAAACCTTTTTGCTGCGCAACAATTTTCCGCACGCACCTTTTCGCCATATCGTTACGCTCGAAGATTTAAGAAAAGCGACCGGAGAGATCGGCTTTCCGTGCGTTTTGAAAACCGCCGGTTTCGGCTACGACGGCAAAGGACAGACGAAATTAAAATCAGCCGACGACGTCGAAAAAGCGTTTGCGGATTTGAAAAATCAGGAAGCCGTGCTCGAAGCTTTCATCGAGTTTGAAAAGGAAGTTTCGGTGGTTTGCGCGCGCGACCGTAAAGGAAATTTCGCGCATTACGGCGTTATCGAAAACGATCACGTCAGACACATTTTAGACGTTTCATTCGCGCCCGCGATCGTTTCGGAAAAGGTTTACGTCGAAGCCGTCGAGATTGCGCGAAACATCGCCGAAACGTTCGATTACGTCGGCACTTTATGCGTCGAATTTTTCCTGACGAAAGACGAAAAGCTTCTTATCAACGAGATTGCGCCGCGCCCGCACAATTCCGGGCATTTAACTTTCGACGCCTGCGTTACGTCGCAGTTCGAGCAGCAGCTTCGCGCCGTCTGCGGTTTGCCGCTCGGATCGAGCGAATTTTATAAGCCCGCGGCGATGATAAATTTGCTCGGCGACGTCTGGCAAACGGGCGAGCCTGATTGGACGAAAGCTCTCGAGCTGCCCGGCGTCAAGCTTCACCTTTACGGCAAAGCCGAGGCGCGTCCCGGGCGAAAAATGGGACATCTGACGGCGCTGGCGGAAACTTCGCAAAAAGCCGTGGAGATTGTGAAAGCGGCAAAACAAGCTTTGCAGCGCGGTTAAAATACGAACTAAAAAACTAATAAAAAACTAATAAAAAAGAGTCACGTAAAACAATCGATTGTTTGTCTTCGCGACTCTTTTTTGTGCTCTTTTTTGTTTTTTTTAATTCACGCGCGTTTAATTTCCGATCGCATTAAATAAAAGCGGAAAGGTTGCGAGGCTTTGACCGCGATATTGCGGGCGAAAACCGAACAAAACGATTTTGCCTTTGCCCATTTTTACTTCGACGAGCGCGGCTTTTCCCGCCAATTTCTCCGCGCCCAGAGCCCAGCCGGAAAGCAGAATGTTTTCGGTTTTTGACGGGTAACGGGCAATTACTTTGATGTTTGTCGAATCGGTGATTTCAAACGCGGGCGAATCTTCAAACCACGCGATTGATTCGGCGGGCATTCCTT
>JAOAPX010000034.1 GCA_025463125.1 Acidobacteriota bacterium
ATTAATATTGCCGAACGAAACATTGCACAGTTGCGCTAACCTTTTTAGATGGCGTCCGAAAAGTTATCAAGAGTAAAATCGATGAATAAGACGAAATCAATATTCAAGCGATTTTACTGACACGGAACGGCTGCTTTTGCCGGGAGTTCGTACCGCCCGCGAAGTTCGGCGGACGCGCGCGAACAGTTGAGATTCGCGAAGTTCTAAATGCGGTTTTTTATGTCACACGAAGCCGTTTGATGCTGAAAAGACTGACAAATGGTGTCGAAAAGCAGAAATTCTGACAAAGTGTTTTGGCGACCTGCAAACGCCTTTATCTGAAAATGTATGTCTTACCTGCTTTTACTGTGTAAAATGGAGTGATAGAATACTTTGAGTTATTCAACCGATAACACTCCAGACTACAAAGTAACTATAAGTAAAACAACCCATTTATGCATTATCATTTAATCGGAATTTGCGGAACGGCAATGGCTTCGCTCGCCGGAATGCTGCAGGCGAGCGGACATAAAGTTACCGGTTCTGACCAGAACGTTTACCCGCCTATGTCGACACAGCTCGAAGCGCTCGGCATCGAAATTTTAAACGGCTACAAAGCGGCAAACGCCGATATCGGCGCGGATTACACCATTGTCGGCAACGCGATTTCGCGCGGCAACGAAGAGCTTGAAGAAGTTTTAAACCGAAAGCTTACGTATCGCTCGCAGGCGGAAATCGTCAAAGAAGTATTTATACGCGGTCGGCGCAGTCTCGTCGTTGCCGGAACGCACGGCAAAACGACGACGACAAGTATCGCGACGTGGGTTGCCGAGGTCGGCGGATTGAATCCGTCTTTTCTGGTCGGCGGAATCGTGCAGAATTTCGGGGCGAGCTTTAGGGTTTCCGACAGCGATTATTTCGTTATCGAGGGCGATGAGTACGACACGGCGTATTTCGATAAAAAGCCGAAGTTTATGCATTACCTGCCGGAAACGGCGATCGTCAATAATATCGAATTCGATCACGCCGATATCTATGACGATCTGGACGATATCAAGTTCGAATTCTCGCGCCTGATGAATCTTGTGCCGTCGAACGGGCGCTTGATCGTCGGCGTCGATTCGCCGGTCGCCAAGGAAGTTCTCGAAGAAATGCACGGCAAGCTGCATACGAATATCGAAACTTTCGGAACCGGCGACGATGCGAAATGGCAAGCCAGGTATATCGATTTTTCCGGCGACACGACGCGCTTCACGGTTTTCAAAGACGGGCATAGCTGGGGCGAATTCGAAACGCACCTGATCGGCGAATTCAATGTGAGAAATTGTCTCGCCGTCATTATCGCGGCTGACGCGTGGGGAATTTCCAAAGAAAAAATCAACGAAGCGTTTCGCACATTTAAATCGGTCAAGCGCCGCGTCGAAGTGCGCGGAGTCGAACGCGGCGTTACGGTTATAGACGATTTTGCGCATCACCCGACCGCCGTCGAAGAAACCTTGAAAGCGTTAAAACAAAAATATAAAGACAAGCGCCTTATCGCCGTTTTCGAGCCGCGCTCATGGTCTTCGCGTCTCGCGGTTTTTCAGGAGCCATACACGAAAGCCTTTAATTACGCGGATTACGTGATAATAGCGGGCGTTTATAATACTTCGAAAGCGAGCGAGCTCGGGAAAGTTTTAGACACGGATGAGCTGGTTAAAGACATCGAATTGCAGGGAAAACCGGCGCTCGCTTTTCCGGATGCCGACGCCATTATCGAACATCTGACGCCCGAACTAAGAGAAAACGATGTTGTCGCGATTATGTCTAACGGCGGTTTCGGCGGCATTCACACAAAGCTTCTGGATGTTTTGAAAAGCGATTTAAAGAGCGAGCAGTAAGCTGTAGAGTAAGCGAAACTACCGGTTTTTTTTAAGTCCTGAGCGAAATTAGCTTGCTAAATTTTTGCGAAATGCGGGGAAAGATGAGATTTTTGTCATTTCCGGATGTTTCGCGCGTTTGGCGGGCTAATTTTGCTTTAAATCGGTTTTTATCCGGTAACTTGGATTTAATAATAAAGAAAAAATCCATTCGTTCGGACATCGTTTTTGAGCCGAAAAAAAATCTTGCCTAAATTATGCAAAGTGTGCATAATTATCAACGGTTTTGCTCTCAGGTGTCTCCGGTAGATGCGTCCGTTAAAGATATATAAGCGACGGCTTTAGTGCGGTTGGAGAGTTTGGTTTGGTGGGTTACGAAGCATTTTATTTTTTGGAGTCGGTTGCGTCGCTGTTTTACAGGGGAATTCTTATGAAACTTCTTCCCAGTTTTGCCTACTTTCTTGCTTCTCTAGTCAGTGAAAATTAAAGGAAAATGAGTAATAAATTATACGTCGGAAATTTGTCTTTTCGTGTCAGCAGCGAAGATTTGCAGGAGTATTTTGCCACAGCCGGAACGGTTGAATCGGCAAATGTAGTTATGGATCGCGAAACCGGACGCTCACGCGGTTTCGGTTTTGTCGAAATGGCTTCGGAAGAAGATGCTAATAATGCTATCGCTCAATTCAACGGACAGGAATATGACGGTCGCAACATGGTCGTAAATGAAGCTCGTCCGCGTGAAGACGGCGGCGGCGGACGCGGTGGAAATCGCGGCGGCGGTGGCGGCGGCGGACGCGGCGGTTACAGCGGCGGCGGCGGCGGTGGCGGAAATCGCGGCGGCGGCGGCTACGGCGGCGGAGATCGCTGGTAATCTTAAAAAAGATCAAGATGCAAAAAAGGGACGAGAGTTTTATTTCTCGTCCCTTTTTCTTTTTAGCCGGTAATCTTTCGTTTTAATTTATTTTGTTAATTTATTTTGCCGTTAAAGTTAGCCAGACTGACGACAATTCCATCAATCGTCGATGTCCGAACGCTTGTGCTCGGCACGCCGTTAACGATAATCGAAAACACGAGCTGTTCGCCGGCAGCCGTCGTAACGTAACCTGACAAAGCGGAAACCTGATCGATCGTGCCGGTTTTTCCGCGCACGTTCCCGGCGGCGGAAGTATTTGCAAAGCGATTTCTCAAAGTTCCGTCCGTTCCTCCGATCGTTAAACTGTCGCGCCAGGCTTGGGCGTACCGGCTTTGTTTTGCCATATATGTGTAAAGCTGCACGTTCGCGTTTGCCGTTACGAGATTATGACGCGAAAGCCCGCTTCCGTCCCATTGAATAATCGCGTCCGAAGGAATCCCGATTTGCTGGAGAAAATTTTTCACGACCGCCGCGCCGCGCTCCGCGCTGGTTGAATTCGGATTGGTTTTATCTCCGAACTGTTCGCCGAGCGTCCACAAAATCGTTTCAGTATAAAGATTCTGGCTCGGCTTCATAGTTTTCGCCGCGATAAGGCTGAACGGCGGAGATTCGAGTTTTGTTATTTCTACAGGCTGAGCAGCGGCGGGCGGCGCAGCTGACGAAACAGCTTTTTCCTTTGTGCCGATGACGCGCGTTTGCCCTGTGACCGTAACGCCTTTTTCCTGCAGGCGCTGTTTCAAAAGAGAAACGAAAAGCTCTGACGGGCGCGAAACCGTCAAAAAATTGGAAAAACCTTTGTCCCCGGCGGGCAATGTGCCGGAAATCTCCAAAACATTTTGTTCGAGAGCTTTTTTAACGGTCAGCTCGCGTTTTACGCCCGCGCCCGCCGTGACGCATGTATTGTTGACGCGCATTATCGAATTGACGGGCAGAAACTGCACGGAACAAGCCGAACCCGTCGCCGAACCCGGCTTGACGCTTAATTCCAGAACGTTATCGTTAAGCGGCAAAGCGGAAACTTCCGCGCCCGAACGCCATTGCAGATCGTCCCATTCCCAGCTCGGCGGAATCGCGTTCCCGGTGAAATAACTTTCATCGCCGATGAGATTGCCTTCGACGCGTTTGACGCCAGCCTGAACGATTTTATCGACCAGCGAATCCAAACCCTTCAAATAATCGCCTTCGTAAAACGCGCCGGAAAGCGAAACGTCGCCGCGCCCGAAAACGCGCAGATCGCCCTTAATCGTTCCGGCTGCGTCCGGGGCGGAATCGGCATAGACGCTGGTTGTAAACCGGAAATTCGGAGAGAGACGTTCGATCGCCGTCGCCACCGTAAAATTTTTCATATTCGAAGCCGGCATCACGTATTTATCGGCGCTGTCTTCGAATACGGTTTTGCCCGTATCGAGCGCGGCGATTTTGATCGCGACGGTTCCGCGCCGAAGTTCCGGGCGTGAAAGGGCGAGGCGAATACGCGATTGCAGATCGCCGAGCGTCTGCACGGGCGTCGGCGTTGGTGTCGGCGTTGGCGTCGGAGTCGCGAGCGGCGTCGGCGATGCGGTCGGCGACACGATAATTTTCGGTGTCGGTGTCGGCGAAGGAGAAATTCTCTGGCGTTTTACTTCCTGCGCCGATGCGCCGAAATTGATTCCTAAAAATACAAAAGCGAAAACTAAAAAGAATGCGGTTCGGGTCTGGTTAAATGTTTTTTTCATCGAGCTTGTTTTGCGGAAGAGTTCTTTTTTGTAATTTTGCAAGCGAAAACGCTATGGCTGAAAACCGGTATTTTGATGCGCGCTTTCGGGAATTGTTGCATTGTTCAGAAAAAGCAGCAACAAACTGTATGGATTGCCGCTGCTTTTTCATTTTAATTTATATTAAAGCAATCACCAGCGAACCGGGCGAATATCCGGACCGATGACGTGCGAGCCGGTTAAAACCATTCCGCTGCGGTCAGGGTCGAGACGATTTGCGCCGTCATTATGAGAGAAATGAGCTCCGTACCAAACGACCACGTCCTGATCGGCTACCGATTCATTGTTGACGTATTTCGTAATATTGATACAGCTGCCGCCGGTCGGCGTGCAATCTCCGCCGACGCTTTGCCAACCGTCGTCGATTTCGTTCTGGACGGTCGTTCCGCCGGCGACGTTTTTATAACGCAAAACCCAAAAATCGTTGCGCCCGAATTCATCGACGGTTCCGTCCGATAAATTCGGAACAAGCATATAAGCTTCATTGCCGAGCGAATTTTGAATCAAAAGATTGCGTTTTGTTTGCAAATTTTTGTTGCGGTTGATTTCCGTCGTGATCGGCTGCATAAATTTGCGCCCGCGTTCGATCTGGAAAACTTTATTAACCGGGTTGACGATGTCGAAATCAAAACGCCAGTAAGCGTGATGATTGTGAACGTAGCAAACGCATTCGCTGTCGGTCGCGCCGAAACCGTAACGCGGGCGAATCGTGCCGTCCTCGGCGAAACGCCACTCGGTAATATACCTGTACCAGCCGGCTTCAAGTTCGGAAACCATCACGATTTCGTTGCCGAGCCCGACGTTTTGCTGGTAAATCGCCACGCCCTGAAAGTTTCCCGTATCGGTTCCGCTTTCGATCGCCGTGGTTGCTACCTGCCCGTTCGCCAAAACTCGTATTCCCGGCGCGGGATTGGTCGAACCCGCTTCGGGCGCGTTAAAAAATCCTTCGGCGTATTGCCAATCGCGATACGGTCCGCATTTGTTCTGCGTGTATTCGACGTTTAAGACCGGAACGTGACCGCGTTTCAGAACGGATTTGCCTTTATATTTCACGTCGCGGACTTCGATGCCGGATGTCCACGTGCCGGACGAAGCCGACGGGCGAATAACGAGCATTTCCCAGAGCGTGACGCCGTTTTGGATCATCGTCACCTGCGATTGCCCGGCGGTTCCGTACGGCGTGCTGCCTTGCTGCGCGCTCGGTATGCCGCACGACGCCGCCGCGGCTTTTGCCGTTTTCGGCGCGCTTTCCGGATAACGAATGATTTCGCCGCGTTTAATGCTGACGCTGACGATTTCATTTGCGCCCGAACCCTTGGGCGAGATCAGCCCGATATTTACAAGGCGCTCGGTCGTGCCGTCCAAAACGCTGGTCGGCGGCATCGGGCGAAACGTTTTGGTCGATTCGCTTTTCAAAGCTTCGCCGAGTTTGGCGTCTTTTTGCAGAATCGAAACGGCTTCATTAAATTCTTCGTCATTCGGGATGGGCTGGTAAAATTCTTCGCGAACGGTAACCGGTTCTTTGCCTGAAAAATCGCCTTCGGCGACGATTGCGCGGTCGTTTGTATAATCGTAAAAAGCGATTCTGAATCGCGTCGGCGGTTTCGTGCCCGTCGATTTGTTTTCGTTTTCAATATAACTGAATTCGATCAATCGATATTTCGTGCCGTTTAATAAATTTTGTACCGGCGCGCTGTTTTCCGTTCTCAGCTTAGCCGCATCGACTTCCTGCTGCGTCGGACCCCAGGGCGTCACTTTTATGGTTATCGGGCTTTGCTGCCTTTTCGCGCGCGTTTCAGTATTTCCTTTCGCTTCGGCAGAGCCTGCGATCAAACAAAATAACAAACCGAAACCAGCTAAAACTTGGTTTAGTTTTCTTACCATTCGTCCTCCCAACTGTTATAAAAAAATGCTTTGCAGATAATGAAATAAGTTTTAGAAGTCTCAATGATATAGATTTAACACGGGCATTTCAAGAAAAAAGAAAAACGCTCGCCGTGAACATTTGCACGGCGAGCGTTTTCCTGTAAACCCGTTCAGATTGATTATTTACATTTGGAGTAACCGCAGTCGCGGCAGAAATCGCAGCCCGAAGCGTGTTCCAGCTGTCCTTTGCATTCCGGGCATTCGCCGATCAAGCTGCTCATCAACGGTTTTGCCTGAACTTCAGCCGTCTGCGCCGCGCCGGCTGCTGCCGGAGCCGCTTGCGATGCCGAATTTTTGCTGACGGCGCGCTCGGATGCGGGCATATTTTTCAAACGGCGGTCGGTTAAAAGCAGACATTCGGCAACCGCCTGCTCGGGCGAAGTCAAAAGACGCTCGTTGAACCAGACGGCGTGCGTGCCGGTTACTTTGTTAAGACTTCTCGCCACTTCTTTGACTTCGAATCCGCCGCGAAGCATTTTCGAAGCGAGCAGCCCGACGCCCTCGGAAATCGGTCCGGTCGCGAAAACTTCCAGAATGTTCGCGCCGTCGTGATTGACCGTAACGTAAAGATTGCGACCTTCAAACGTAATGCGCCACGTCGCGCCCGACAATTCGCGCGGACGGTCGAAACGCTTCACGGTTACGGTTTTATGCGCAGTTGTTGCCGATTGATTGACGGTTTCCGGCTTCGCCTGCGTTTGTGCCGCATCCGTAACCACTTCGACAACTTCGGGCATAAAATCGGTCTCGATTGTCGTCGTAGTCGTTTCGGTCGGAGTTTCCGCTTTTTTGTCGTCGGCTTTCATCGATGTCAAAACCTGACCTTCGCGCGAACCGTCGCGGTAATAGCTGACGGCTTTGCAGCCCAAATCTTTCGCCATTCGATAAAGCTGATCGACCGATTCGACCGTATCGTCGTGCGAGCCGTTGCATGTTTTAGAAATCGCGTTGTCAACGTGTTTCTGCGCCGCCGCCAGAACTTCGACGTGCTGGTGCGATGTGATGTCCATCGCGGAAATAAAATATCTCGGCAGTTTGTCCTGATTTTCGACGACGAACTGCGCGGCGCGTTTTATGGATTCTTCGTCGGTTTGATCGACTTCCATCCCGAGAGCTTCGGCGGCTAAAGTATTGACGTAATGACGTTCGCCCAGTGTGTCGCGGCGAACATAAGCCCACGAGAAATTCGGCTCGATGCCCGATGAGGTTTCGGCGACAAGCGAAATCGTCCCGGTAGGAGCAATCGTCGTGACTTCGTAATTGCGCGGCGTCAAAGGCATATCGCGCGGAATTCCGATTTCTTCGTAAAGAAATTTCGCGTAAGCTTCGCGATTCGGTTCGAGTTCCGGGAAAACGCCTTTTTCTGCGCCGAGCCTTACCGAAGCCATCCACGCTTCGCGACGAATAAAGCCCATTACCTTGTCGATCAACTCGATAGAATCTTTTTCGCCGTAAGTTACTTTCAAAGCGAGACACAAATCGGCAAAGCCCATAATTCCGAGACCGACCGGGCGCGTGCGCTGAACGACATCATCGATTTCCGGAAGCGGGAAGTGACCTGCGTCTACTACATTGTCTAAAAACTGCGTGCAGAGATGAGTCGTGCGCGCGAGTCTTTCCCATTCGACGCATTCTTCGGCGTTCGTTCCGTCGCCGACTTTTTTATAAAATTTCGCGACGTCGATCGAACCGAGGTTGCACGAGTTGTTAAAGTGCAGCTGCTGTTCGCCGCACGGGTTGCAGGCGTAGATCGGTCCCATCGAAGCCATCATATGATTGTGCCGGTTGACTTCGTCGATAAAAATGATTCCCGGTTCGGCGTATTTGTGCGCCGAAGCGATGATGCGATTCCAGATGTCGGGCGCGTAAACCATTCCGGGCGCGGGCGGCGTTTCGATCGTGCAGTCGGAAATGTCCGCAGTTTCGAAAGCGAGCTTATCGGCAAACGTCGCGGTCGAGCCGTCGGGGCGGCGATAAACGACGTAATCTTTTCCGGTCACGGCGTCGAAAATGGTCTGATTCCAGGGCTCGCCGTCAAATTCGGTTTGAAACCAAACTTTTGCGTCAACCGCGTTCATAAAATCGTCTGTGACCGTGACGGAGATATTGAAATTCGTCAGTGAATGCTGATCGTTTTTCGCGTGAATAAATCTGAGAATGTCCGGGTGCTTGATGCTCAGGATTCCCATATTCGCGCCGCGCCGAACGCCGCCCTGTTTAACGACTTCGGTCGTCTGGTTGACGATGTTCATAAAACTGACCGGACCCGAAGCGACGCCGCGCGTCGAATTGACCATCGAGCCTGCCGGGCGCAAAAATTCGTAAGTCATCCCGGTTCCGCCGCCGGTTTGATGAATGATCGCGACGTTTTCGGCGTGCTGCATAATTCCCTGGATCGAATCGGGAACATTGAGCACGAAACACGCGGCGAGCTGCCCGTTCGGTTTGCCCGCGTTAACCAAACACGGCGTGTTCGGAACGAATTCGCGATTGAGCATTACTTCGGTCATCGAGTCGTAAAAATAATCGCGCTTGACCGGATCGGTTTCGGCTTTCGAGACGTGACCGACGACGCGGCGCACAATGTCAGCCCATGTTTCGAGCGGTTCGCCGTTCATATCTTTTAAGCTGTAGCGCTTGCTGATAACTTTCTGGGCATTCAAGCCCGGAGGTTTTATTTCGCGCTTGCGGGAAGCACCGGTTGCCCCGTTTCCGTTGGATTTTCCGTTTTTTGCGACAACATCGCCCGACACGACAGGCTCAAAGACTGTACTCATTTTTACTCATCTCTCCTTAATAGCGTCTTATCTGATAGACACGTCTTTTTTGTTTAGTTAAATTTTACTCTTCTTTCGTGCATTTTGAAATGCGGATTGACGGAACCGTTTTTAGGTTTACGCGCGATAAGCGGCGTATGTTTTCGTTCCAAAGTGAAATGAAATATACCGAACGTTGATTTGCTTGTCAATAAAAAAAACACAATATATTGTGTTGCCTTTAAAAAGCTGAGCAAAATAAAGCATATTCCAACGTAATTATTAGCTTTTACGAAAATCTTTTTTTTGCTCTTGAAAATAAATGTTCGGTCGAAAGGAAATTTGACTTTCCCGGTGTAAATTTCCGAAACTGTATTTTATGGATAAACTTATACACGGAATAGCCGCAGACGCAACCGTGCGCGTAATGGCGGCAGTTACAACTGAAACCGTACGCGAAGCCGTGCGCCGTCATCAAACTTCACCGACCGTCTCCGCCGCTTTAGGACGCATGCTGACCGGCACGCTTCTGCTCGGTTCGAGCTTGAAAGAATTTGACCGCCTGACAGTAAAAATCGAATCCGAAGGCGCGGTTGAAGGTATCGTTGCCGAAGCGGTATCCGACGGAACCGTGCGCGGTTACGTTAAAAACTCGATCGCCGAGCTTCCGCTGAAAGAAAACGGCAAATTCGACGTTTCCGGGATTATCGGCAAGGGAATGTTTTATGTTATTCGCGAATCGGGCTTTGACCTAGGGCTTCACCGCGAGCCGTATGTCGGCACGGTGCCGATCACTTCCGGCGAAATTGCCGAAGATTTCGCTTATTACCTGGCAAAATCCGAGCAAATTCCGTCAGCCGTTATGCTCGGCGTTTTGCTTCAGCCCGAAGATCCTTACGTTACATGCGCAGGAGGCGTGATGATTCAAATGCTGCCGACAGCCAACGAAAACGTCGCCGTGATGATCGAAGACACGATTCTGCACGCGCCGCAGCTGACGACCGCCATTAAAGAAGGCGCGACGCCCGAAGACCTTCTGAAAATGACGCTCGGCATAATCGATTATGAAATTTTAGGCGAAAAAGACGTGCGTTTCGAATGCAACTGTTCGTTTGACCGCGCCGTTCAGCTCATCTCGTCGCTCGGGCACGCTGAAGTAAAATCAATGCTCGAAGAAGACAAAGGCGCAAAAATGACGTGCGGATTCTGCAACGAGCTTTACACGCTCGATGAGAATGATTTACGGAAAATGCTTGAAACGGAAAGAGTTTAACGAAAGAGTTTAACGATTGAGACGAGGCGGAAACCATCTGCACGCAACTTGAAAATAAAAAGACCGGGTTGATAAGAAAATAGCTGTTTCCGTCTCGCGCCCGTCGATTTGTCGGGCGGCGCGTTGATTGACGCCCGACACCTTTATCAACTCTCAAACATTAACATCAAATACGCCAAAAACAATAGTAAATGCACGGCGCCGAGCAAGGCGTTGGTTCGGTTGTTGGAAAATGTAATCGTGCTTAGCGCAAGCAGCAGTAAAAGCAGAATCGTATCTGTCGTGCTGAGTCCGAGATAAATTGTTTTGTCCGTGATTAAGCCGATTATCAGTACCGCCGGAATCGTCAATCCGATTGTCGCCAAAACCGAGCCGAGCAGAATGTTGATCGAGCGCTGTAACTGGTTGCGGACGGCGGCGCGAACCGCGCTGATCGCTTCGGGCGCGAGAATCAGGGTTGCTACCAAAAAACCGCTTAAAACCGGCGGTGCATTCAGAGCGCGAGTTCCGTAATCGAGCGGCACGGCAAGCTGCTTGGCGAGAATGACGAGCGGCAAAATATACAGCAGGAGAAAAATGGCGTGATACGCGGTTGAATTAACTTCGTGTTCTTCGTAAAGATGCACGTCGTCTTCGGCAGTTTCGTCAGACTTTGGCGCAATAAAAAAATCGCGGTGGCGTTTCGTTTGCACGGCGAGAAAAACGCCGTAAATGCCGATGGACATTAAGCTGGCGAAAACGCTCTGGAACGGCGAAAGCGTCGGTCCAGCCGTCGTGGTGGTAAAATTCGGCAGCACCAAGCCAAGAACCGCGAGCGGAATTATCAATGCCAGAAAAGCGTTTGCGCTTTGCAGATTATAACTCTGCTCGTGATGGCGCAGACCGCCGAGCAGCAGCGAAACTCCGGTCATCCCGCCGAGTAAAATCATCATAACGGAAAACATTGTGTCGCGGGCAATCGCCGGTTTGCCTTCGCCCGTGAGCATCATCGCCGAAATCATCAACACTTCGACGCCGATAACCGAAAGCGTTAAGACAAGCGTTCCAAACGGTTCGCCTAAGATGATGGCAAGGCTTTCCGCGTGATGCACAATAGCAAAGGCTGATAATAAAATGACCGTGAACAGCCAAGCTAAAATAAAAGCGAACCAAACGGGATTAGACAAATCCGCCAACAAACCGCCGCCGAACAAAAGAAACAAAACAGTCGTGACAACGCTGGCAATCAAAGACCATTCCTGACGCAGTAAAGTGAGAATGCTGTCTTGCTTTTTAATTATTGCTGCTTCGGAATCCATTACAAAAGTTTAATATTATTACGGGGCTCAAGGCAAGATAGACGAAAAACAGCCCAAACGATTGAGATGACGCGGGCGGCAAACCGACTACACGCAAGCAAAGAATAAAAGACGACGTTGATAAGAAAGTAGCGGTTTCGCCCGCATGTCCGTTGATTTGTTGGGCGTATTTTAACCTTTCAAGCAACTTTGTTAGGCGGCATCAGTGTTCCAAATATCAATGTGGAGCTTCCAAGCGCCATCTTGTTTTTTCCACACTACGAGGTACTTGCCTGTCATCTCTGTACTTTCGCCGCCATGTGGCTGAACTGTCAATACAAATCTGCCAATTTCAGATGCTAAATTTCCTTCAGATTCAACTTCTACGGTTTCAAGCCTTGCAGCTTTTATTCCCGTATCCATTGCGCTCTGCCAAAAAGATTGAACTGCTTCTCTGCCGCTCATCATTGGAAAACCGGGAGGAAGCAATCTTGTATCATCAGTATAAAGCGCGGCAAGACCGGCAGCATCTGCTCGTTTGAAAGCATCCATAAAGTTTTGGTTTGCAGAGGCTATTAAATTGCGAACGTTTTCCATAATCATTCATCTCCTTAAATTAAAGTTATTGTTTGTAAAATTTAGATTGAAGTTATACCTGATTTCAAAAATTTCGCCCAGCGAATACGCCCAACATTTGAGATGACGCGGGGCGAAACTGACCGCAAGCCCGTTTGAGTTATAAAGACAAGGTTAATAAGAAAGTCGCCGCTCGCGCCCTCACGTCCATTGATTGGTTGTGCCGCCGTTTAATTTCACTAAGCCGTTGTTAAATAACGCCAACTCAAACTGCAAAAGATTCCGTTACTACGCAGAGCGTTTGACGTTCGGTTTTGTACTTCGATTTACACAAAACCAGTCAACTATAAAATGTCTTTCGCACCAATATCAATTTCAAGCCAACAATTTTTCCTTCCGCCGTCGCCATACCCAAGCAAATACGCCGAGAAAAGGAAGAATCGTTCCGATGGAAATGGCAATGTAACTTTGCACAACGTAACTGTAACCTGCTTCGCGGATAATGTCTTTGCCAACAAAAGGGTCGTTTATCTCTGACACATGCAGCCACGCGAACATAAAGACAAACGGAATAATAAGAAATAAAAAAGCCGGATGCTTGCGGGCGAGTAAAAAGCCGATAATGCCAGCAATCGGGAAAAAGAGCCAGATAAACTCAAGCGATAGCTCTTTATCCATTACCTCAAAAAGAAACAATATGTTCATAAAAATTAAGCGGCACAACGATTGAGATGACGCGGGCGGAAACCGGCTAGCGGCAAGCTAAGGATTAAAGACTTCGTGATAAAAAAGTCGCTGTTCCCGCCTCACGTCCAATAACTTGTTGGACAGCCCGTTATTTAGAAGCCGCGTTTTTTGACTCTAAAACCTTGCCTTTTCCTAATTTCTTAATTCGTTCTTCGGCTAAATCGTCGGCAAACGTCCAACCAACAGATGTTTCAAGCCGCGCACTTTTTTCACGGTAAGCGTAAACAAGATACTTCTCGCCAACACGAAAACCATACCCGCAGCAAAGCGTCGTCGGAGTTTCCAGCGTCGCGTATCCGGCAGGTTTTCCTTTCCAATATCGCTCAACTTTGAATTTAACCACACGCGAACATCTGTCGTTTGTTTCGGTTGTTTCAACCAACTCACCAAAGAAAACAATTTTAGCATCTCTGAAAGGATGTTTCGGAATAACAGGTTCGCACGCATAAGCAATATTTGCGCCTGCAACAATCAATATCAAAACTAAAACGATTAGGCTTTTGAACTTCATTTTTTACACCTTGAATTTCAAGCGAAGCTGTCCAACTTTGTATTCACCCGAATTAAAACTTTCTTATACAGAATTCTTATAAGCTTTCTTACTTTGTAGAGTCAATAAAAACTTAATAGTTTAAGGGGTTTATTTTATGTCTCTGCTAAAATCCTGATCCCGCATAATAAATTACCCCGAATTAAATACCTTAAAGGTTTAGCCGTCTAGCTTTTGATAGTTGCCTTGAAAATAAAGAAGCGGATTGCCGTCGTTTATCGTTGCTTTTTCAATTTCGCCGACGTAAATCGTGTGGTCGCCGCCTTCGTGAGAATAGCGCAGGCGGCATTCGAGATTTGTCAGGGCGTCTTCTAAAACCGGCAGGTTTTCGATGCCCGAACGATACGAAATTCCGCTGAATTTATCGTCCGAGTGCGAAGCGAAATGATTGGAAATAGTTTGTTGATTTTCGCCGAGAATGTTGACGACGAATGCCCGGCTTTGTTCGAAAGCGTGATGGCTGCCCGCAGATTTTTCGATACAAATTAAAACGAGCGGCGGTTCGAGCGAAACCGAGCAGAAAGCCGAAACTGTGATGCCGAATAATTTACCGTCGTTATCTTTTGTGGTTACAACCGTGACGCCGCTTGCGAAACGCGAAAGCGCGCGGCGGAATTCTTCTTTGCTGATTGACATAATTTAGAAAACAAACACGTAAGAATTTACATTATCGCTCAGCGATTGGCAATAAATGGAGCGTAAAGAGCGGCTTTGAACAAGGCTTTTTGAAAGTTAACGCTTAATAAAAGATAATTACATCACAATGAAAGATTTAGAAGAATTCTT
Organism: Acidobacteriota bacterium; assembly: GCA_025463125.1. Classification (GTDB taxonomy): domain Bacteria; phylum Acidobacteriota; class Blastocatellia; order Pyrinomonadales; family Pyrinomonadaceae; genus SXVE01. The sequence goes on from JAOAPX010000034.1 coordinate 14,397, forward strand.
CGCCGATTCGAGCCGAATTGTTGACGAAAAATTAAACGAATTGATTGCCGCGGTTGAAACCGAGCCGAAACGGCTTTACGAAGCTGTTCGCTGGAGCGTTTTCGCGGGCGGCAAGCGTTTTCGCCCGGCGCTCGTTTTGGCGGTCGGAGAGATTTTTAAAGCGAATCGCGAAAAGCTTCTGCGCGCGGCTTCGGCGATTGAAATGATTCACACATATTCGCTGATTCACGATGATTTACCGGCGATGGACGACGACGAGCTGCGGCGCGGGCGAGCGACTTGCCACGTGAAATTCGATGAGGCGACGGCGATTTTAGCCGGAGACGTTTTGCAGTCAATCGCTTTTCGCTCGATTGCCGCCGACGGCAATTTGCCGGACGCGATTAAAGTAAAGCTCATTTCCGAATTAGCCGCGTCGGCTGCCGCGATGGTCGAAGGGCAGCAGCTCGATCTGGACGCGGAAGGGAAAACCGTCTCGATCGGCGATCTTGAAACGATTCATCGAAACAAAACCGGGGCGATGATCTGCGTTTCGGCGCGAGCGGGCGCGATCATCGGCGAAGCGAGCGAAAAAGAATTAAACGCCGTTTCCGATTATGCCGCGTCGCTCGGTCTGCTTTTCCAAATCACAGACGATCTGCTCGACGTTACGCAAACAACCGAAGTTCTGGGCAAAACAGCCGGAAAAGACGTTTCGGCGGAAAAAGCGACGTACCCGGCGTTTTACGGTTTGGAAGAAACACGAAAATTTGCCGAAAGAGTTTACGCGCAGGCGATTGATTCATTAAAAGAGATTGAAAAAGACACTCGTTTATTAAAAGAATTGGCGGATTTTATACTCGATCGGAAGAAATAGAACCTGGATTTCTCGTGAAAAAAAGCGGATTTTGTAATTTCCCGCAAAGGCGCAAAGGCGCAAAGGAGCAATTTTAAGTAATGCCTGGAGCTTTTGCCTGTATTGTTTATTTTTTTATTTGTGAGGCGTGTTGCAGCGCGAAACAGCTTAAATCATACCGCGGCGGCGATTTATTTTTATTAAACGTTCTCTAAAAAACTCTGATATAATCCGAAGTCGCGGAAATCTCGTTTTATTCATTCTTTCCTCTCTTTCAGGTTATAAATGAGTTCGTTCCAAATAAACACAAAATTTTTATGGAAACCGGTTTTAATCGCGGCGGCGTTAGCGTTTTTATACGCCAACGTTTTAATAAAGCTCGGGCGCGATTGGTGGACGGACGAAAATTATTCGCACGGGCTGCTGGTTCCGTTTGTCATCGGAATTATCATCTGGTCTGATTTCGAAGAGTTAAAAAAAGCGGCGGCAAAACCGGCTTTTTTATCCGGCTTCTGCATTATTCTTGCGGCAATCGCGCTGCTCGCGGGCGGCACTCTGGGCGCGGAGCTTTTTACGCAGAGAATCTCGCTCGTTTTAATTTCGGTCGGAATCGTCGTTTATTTTTTCGGCGCGAAAATTTTGCCGCTTTTAGCCGCGCCGCTCTCTCTCCTGGTTTTATCGATCCCGATTCCGCAAATAATTTTTAACAAAATCGCTTTTCCGCTGCAAATCTGGGCTTCGCAGGCGGCGGTTTGGGGCATTCGCCTTTTTGAAGTGCCGACTTTGAGAAAGGGAAACGTGATCGAGATTTTGCCGCTCGGCTCGACGCAAATCATCTCGCTCGAAGTCGTCGAAGCGTGCAGCGGAATCCGAAGCTTGATGACGCTCGTCACGCTCGCGCTCATTCTGGCTTATTTCACCGGCGAAAAACGGCAAAAAGCCGTGGACGGCTGGCGCGCTTTTTTTGTCAATTACGATGCCTGGCGAGCATTGATTTTAATGGCTTCGGCAATTCCGATCGCGGTTTTAACGAATGCGGCGCGCGTCACGGGAACCGGGGTTTTAACTTATTATTACGGTAAAGTCGCGACCGAAAGCGCTCTTCACGACGCTTCGGGCTGGATTGTTTACGTCGCCGCTCTCGCTTTATTAATCGCGCTGAATACGGGCTTGAAATACGTTTTCCGCAAAGGTGCAAAAGCGCAAAACGAATTTCATCAAACAATTGGCGCAAACGA
>JAOAPX010000043.1 GCA_025463125.1 Acidobacteriota bacterium
CCGCCGCGCCCGAATCTTTTCAGGCAAAATACGAAGGCGGAATGCTCGGTTTCGACAAAAAGCTCGAAGGCTCGCTTAAATTCGACGATATAAATGAAAGACTCGTGTTTTTCGGAAAAGACCAGAAAGAAAAATTTTCGATTCCTTACGATGCGATGAATTCGGTTTACACGGGAAAAAAATCCGTGCGTTCAGCCACGGCAACGGCGATCAGCGTAATTCCCTTGCCCGGCGCGGGGCTCGCCGGTTTGATTCGTGAAAAACGTCATTACCTGGTCATTCATTATTCCGACCCGGACGTTGATTCGAGAGGCGTGACCAGTTTCAAAATTGAAAGCAGCCAGGTGCGCGAAGCCGTTATTCAAAGTCTCGGCGAAAAAGCGAATTTAACCAAACGCGGCGAAGCTTACGTGCGGGCGAAAGCTCCTGCCAAAACGGACATTCAATAAAATATTAGAGTAAAAAAACAGGAAAAAAGCTCGAAAGATTTATTAATTTTATTCGAGCTTTTTCCTGTTTTTTTGAAGTTTTCTTTGTAGATGTATTATTTCAAATCGCCGAAGTGATTCTGCAAAATTCCCGCAACCGCAATCGCCGCCGTTTCCGCACGCAGAATTCTTCCGCCGAAAGTTACAATCCGAAAACCATTCGAGCGCGCCGCCTCAATTTCAGAATCTTCCCATCCGCCTTCGGCGCCCGTAATCGCCGTGATTTTTTTTCCGGCTGCGACTGCGGAAAAACTTTCGCCGCCGCGTTCGGCAAACAGAATTTTTGTATCGCTTGCCGTCGCGATATATTTCTCAAACGCCGCAAGAGTTTCGATTCGCATAAGTTTTGCGCGCCCCGATTGCTTCGCGGCTTCGAGAGCGATTTTTCGCCATCTTTCCGTTCTTTTTTCAAGGTCTTTCGCGTCTTTAATTTTTATGTCGCAGCGTTTCGTCAAAAGCGGCACAAGCGTTGTCACGCCTAATTCGACGGCTTTTTGAACGACCGTGTCGAATTTCTCGCCTTTCAAAAGCGAAACCGCCAGAGTTAAATTCAAATCCGATTCAGGCGCGGGCGGTTCAATCTCCTTTTGAATTTCCAGCGACGTTTCTTTTTTATTTATCTTCTCGATAACGCACAGAAACTCTCTGCCTTCGCCGTCGAAAACACGCACGCTCTCGCCTTCGCGCATCCGCAAAACTTCGCGCAAATGCTTTGTTTCGTCGGAATTAAGCGAAATGAACTTGTTATTAAATTGAGCTGGTGACGCGTAGAATCGGCGCATATTATTTTCGATTTGTTTCCGGCAAAGGCGCAAAGTATCGCAAGAAAGAGATAAATACCTAAAAGAGATAAATATTACTAATGAAATGAAACGTAAAAGCGTTTTTTAAACTTTCCCGGCAGAACTTAAATGATTTACCACGCGCTCCTTACGCCTTTGCCGGAGCTTTCTTGCTTTTCCATGACTTCTTCAATCAGCTTTATCTCCGAACCTGCTCTTAAAATCTTTTGAATTTCGTCTTAAAATTATCCAGTTTTCGAAAACTTCCGGGCTTTGCAGCCAGATCGTAAACCATTCGGCGATCTCATTTTTTTCAGCGCGTTTTGCTTCATCGACCTTCGGATTTTTGCCGATCATCAAAGCGCGATTTTTGCCTTTCAAAGCCGTTTCACGCACGAGCCGCAATCCTTCCTTATCGTTTTCGCGCACGAATTTCTGCCTGAGATTTTCCAGATTGCGAATCGAAACCACCGCTTGATCGAAATCCGCAAATTTTAAGATATTGAGAAACATCGCGTCATACGGCGATTCGAGACGCCTTTGCACGTCGAGCTCTAAAATTTCCGCGTGACGAAGCTCCGCGCCTTCATCCGCCAGAAGCCGCGCTATAACCATCGGCGAATCGACAGCGCTTGAACCGAACCGCGCCCGAACCGCTTCTTCAATCGCGGTAATTTCCCGCGCGCCGATTGATTCGCAATCGAGCGATTCCCAAACTTCGATGATCAAATCGTTTTTCGTGCGCGATTTATACATTTGCTGCAAAAAGTAAATCGTAGACGGCGAACAGAGAAAGGTAAAGCGTAAATTTAATAAATAAAAAGGTTGAAGACCTTTAAAGAAGCCTTCAACCTTTTTATACAACCGGTTCAATAAAAATTAATGCGTGTCGTAGCTGGCAACCGGGAAATCGCCCGAAGCGCCCCACTGAACAACAGTCAAGCCCCTGTCGGAACTGCGCAGCACATAAAACAAGCCATCCGCGTCGCGCCAAACGGCAATGTCGGTTTTGCCGTCGCCGTCATAATCGTTTTGCACGTTTAAGTCCGCTCCCGTTAAACCGAAGCTTTCGGCAGTTGCGTTTCCGTCAGAACTTTTCAAAATATACCAAACGAGATTTGAATTTGGAGTTTCGCCTTCGCGGACAACCGCGATGTCGGTTTTTCCGTCGCCATCGTAATCTCCCGGAACGACCAGGTCGTTACTAAACCCGAAACCTGTGACGATTAACCCGTTATCGCTGCTTTTTTGAATATAAAAGGTTCCCTGCGAAGTCTGTGTAGAACCGGGACGCTGAATCGCAAAGTCAAACTTCTTGTCTCCGTCATAATCTCCGGGAGCGGTGTAATCGCTGGCAAGCCCGAATTGGGTTCCTGAAAAACCGCCGTCCGAACTTCTTAAGACATACCAGATCATCGAAGTGTTTGTGCGACGAACGACGGCTAAATCGGTTTTTCCGTCGCCATCGTAATCCCTGGCAATCGGCTCATCGCCGGTAATGCCAAACTGCATGGCAGTAAAAGTGTTGTTGGAACTATTCAGGCGATACCAAACGCCGTTAGTATCGCGCCAAACGGCAATATCGCCTTTTCCATCGCCGTCGTAATCGCCCGGCGTCATATAATCTTCGTTCGGAATACCAAATGTTTGATAAGAAGCGCCGCCGCCGCTTTTCAATGTGTACCAAACAGAATTAGTTGAACGAAAAATAGTAAAATCCGCTTTTTTATCTCCGTCCGTATCAAGCGCGTTGCGCAAAGTGACCTGGGCAAAAGTCGAAATCGTTGTAATTAATGCAATGGCAAAAATTGCGCTAAATTTGCCGCTAATGGTCAAAAAAGTCTTCATTTGAATATTTCCTTAGTTATATTAAAAATTAAATCTGATAAAAAAAGTCCGGGCAATATTATGTCAAAAGTAACAGAATGTTTCAATATACTACTTACTTTGCCGCGATAGCAAGAAAATTGTCAGCGCAGCCGGCGCCGGGGAAAAATCCTGGCTTTTATTTAATTCTCGATTGAAACTAAACCTTAGACGCGATTAAACTTAAAAAAGTTGGTATAACCGCCGCTCTTACAAAAATTAAAATCTTGATTGCCTGACGGTAAAGGTCTGCCCGGCTATCGTAATCGTGCCGGTTCGCCTGATGACCGGGTTTACCGCAACTCGAAAACTAACAGTTTTGTTTCCGCTCAAAGCGTTTTCTTCGCTGATTTGAATCCATCTTGCATTGCTTTTCACAGAAAAATCGCAATTCGGCGCGGCGGCAACATTGACCGTAAAATATCCGCCTTTGGTCGGAACGACAATCGAATCGGCGGCGACGGCATATGCGCAGACGGTTTGATTCTGCAAAGCTTTCGCGGCGTTTAAGCGCCCGCCGCTTTTCGCGTAATCGTTCCACTGCGGCAAAACGTCAACCGTGTTCATCAATGTCGCTTTTAAGGATTGAACCGACAAATTCGGGTTATACGAAGACAGCAGCGCGGCGGCTCCGGCAGCGTGCGGCGTCGCCATCGAAGTTCCGCTCAAAGAGGCATAACCGCTCGCGCTTGTATGCGTGCTCAAAATCCCGGATCCCGGCGCAGCCAGATCAACGCTGATTTTTCCGTAATTGGAAAATCCCGCCCGATCGTCGGATGTATTCGAAGCGGCAACCGACAGAATACTCGGACTCGTATAACTTGCCGGGTAAAACGGTTTGGTTTCGTTGTTTGACGCATCGTTTCCTGCCGCAAAAACGTTTAGAATTCCCGCGTTTCCGAGCGCGTCGATCGCATCTTTCGTCGCCTGATCGTAACCGCAGGCTTCATTGCAGCCGCCGTATGAATTGTTCGTGACGCGGATATTAACGCCGCGCTCTTTCATCATTCTGACGTAATTATAAGCGTTGATGAGCATCGCGGAGGTCGTGTCGGTTCCGATCGGGCTGTAAATCTTTATTGCCATTATCCGGACGTTCCAGTTTATTCCCGTAATGCCGAGAGCGTTGTTGCCGACGGCTCCGATCGTTCCGGCGGTGTGCGTTCCGTGCCCGTTTTCATCCATCGGGTCGGCATCGTTCGAGAAGAAATCATAGCCGTAAAAATCGTCGGCGTAGCCGTTTCCGTCGTCGTCAATGCCATTGCCTTTGATCTCGCCCGGATTCGTCCACATATTCGCCGCCAAATCCTCATGATTATATTTAACGCCCGTATCTATCACCGCAACGACGGTTCCGGCGCTTCCGGTCGTTAAATCCCACGCTTCGGGCGCTGAAATTTTCTGCAATCCGTACATCGAAGAAAACTGCGGGTCGTTCGGCGCAGCCAGCAAACGGTAGTAATAATTCGGCTGAACAGCTTCGACTTCCGGCATATTTCCGTACTGCGCCAAAGCTTCTTTGAGCGACAAGCCTTTCGGCAATTTAACTCTCTGCCATCTCAATTCGGAAAATTTCTCAACCGTTCGCGCCCCGTTTTGCCCGCCGCGCGCAGCCGCTTCGAACGATTCATCAGTTTTGTATTTCACGAGCAGCTCGCCGTCGGCATACGATTCGGCAGTATTTTGACCGAACGCAAAACTCGTCGCCGTCAGCGAAAACACGAAACAACACAGAATGACGACAATTTTCATAATTATTTTCAGTAAGCTATTATGCAGTTTTCCGGATACGGAAACCTGTCTGATGCGAAGTCACGAAAAAAATATGTATCTTAAATTATAAAGTTGATTGAAAGGGAAACTCAATTATTGCGGGATAAAAATTAAGGAAAGTAAATGGGGCGGCTAGTGGGATTTGAACCCACGACATCTTGAACCACAATCAAGCGCTCTAACCACTGAACTATAGCCGCCATACGCCAAAGCAGTACAATGTTCGCACAAACTCCGGTTTAATTCAAATAAATAATGCCCCCGGCACGACTTGAACGTGCGACCCACAGCTTAGCTTACCTCACTTGGTTTCCCAAGCCCTGTTCTCCGAAGAAAACAAGTTGAAAGTCTGGACTATATCTTAGACATTTCAGTCTGAGTGCGTGTAGTCTCTACGGTGTCTTTGTGTAATCATCGGCAAAGTTAATACCTTTTACCTGATTGTTTTTAGGATTTGCGATGCGAATTGTAAAACACTTTCCGACATTTTCCGGTTTAAAGTAGTAACACTGGTCTGTGTCAGGACAATAAACGCAAAAAAGATCAACTTGTGATTTGTCAATTTACTTTCCGTGCGAACCGTTTGTGTCAGTCCACCAACTTTTCATCGGTATTTGAACTGAACCGTTAACGGCTCGGCGATACTTGACCTGGATTCTTATAAAGGAATTATCTTTATAAGCCGCCAAATCAAACGGCGCGTGTTCGGTTGCGGGAAACAAAACTATGAATCCTTTTTCAACCAAATCACAGAAAGCCTTCGCTACTCCTAAATCGCCTTTGTTTTTCGTATGATGAGTTACCATTTCCACTCAATTCAAAGGCGTTCACAAAGTTCCCTCGGTGTTGTCATAGGAAATTTTCGTTTCCCTTAGATATTCACCGATATAGCACTCTCCACTGTACGAGTTACTAATTCCCCGTACAGGCTCCTTATTTAAAGGCTGTTGCTCTATCCAACTGAGCTACGGGAGCGTAAAAAGAACGAATTGAAATCTTAACTATTGAAAAGCCCTAAGTCAAACCCGACGGCAAAATATCGAGCGTATTTCCATAATTAAAGCTGTAAAAAACCTGTTCGCTTTATCTTAAGCGCGGACTTTGATTTTCGCCTTTTCAATAATTTTTACTTTTTATAAAGTCTTTATAAAGTCTTAACTTATAATTTTTTATCTTTTCGCCGTTTGAACTTCACTTACGATTTTCATCATCTGATCGAAAACCTCCGTTAAATCCAGCTCGCTTGTATCAATTACGACGGCGTCTTCGGCAATCGAAAGCGGCGAATCTTCGCGCGAAACGTCGCGCTCGTCGCGCTGGTTGATTTCCGAAAGGGTTCGCTCGTAAGTGGTTGCGCGACCTTTTTCCGTATCTTCCTGAAAACGCCTCCGCGCTCTCGCTTCCGGCTTTGCGGTCAGGAAAAACTTAACGTCCGCTTGCGGGAAAACGACGGTTCCGATGTCTCGCCCGTCTAAAACGCAGCCTTGTTCCGCCCGTTCTCCGAGCGTTCTTTGATGTTCTACGAGAATTTTCCGCACTTCCGAAATCGTCGAAATAATCGAAGCCGTCTGCCCGACTTCGTTTGTGCGGATTTCTTTTGAAACGTCTTCGCCGTTTAAAAGTATCTGCAAATTTTCCGGTTCGCCGATTAGCTCGATTTTCGCGCCTGCGGCAAGTTCGATAATTTTTTCTTTAACTTCGAGGCTCGCACCGGTTTCCAAAACTGCCAGCCCGACCGCGCGATACATCGCGCCCGTATCGAGATAAAGCAGATCTAATTTTTTTGCCAACATCTTGCCGAGCGTGGATTTTCCCGCTCCCGAAGGTCCGTCAATAGCGATAATCATTAATAATCAATAGTTAATACTTTTAACAGTAAAAGAATCGGAAAACCGTTTTTTTTTGTTTGTTAAAGTATTGTTTGTAAAGCGTCTAATGTAGTTTGAATATTTTCCCGCGTTACGTCGTAATGCGTCACCATTCGAATCGAATTACCGAACGGCGAAGCTAAAATTCCCTTTTCTTTTAATCGCATACAAATCTCGCCGGCAGAAACCCCAGCCTTTGAAACATCGAAAATCACGATATTAGTCACGACTTTTTCCGGATCGATCGAAACGCCTCTTAAATTCGCCGCGCCTTCGGCTAAAACGCGCGCGTTTTCGTGATCGACGTGCAGAGATTTCGGCGTTTCTTCGATCGCGATCAAACCGGCTGCGGCTAAAACGCCGACTTGCCGCATTCCGCCGCCGAGAAGCTTGCGCCACGCCCGCGCTTCATCTATAAAATCCCTGCTTCCGACGAGCATCGAGCCGACCGGCGCGCCCAAACCTTTCGACAGGCAAAACTGCACCGAATCGACCGGTTTCGACAAATCCGCGACCGAAACGTTTTCGGCTACAGCCGCGTTGAAAATTCTCGCGCCGTCAAGATGAACCGGCAAATTGATTTCACGCGCTTTTTCGCAGATTTCCCCGGTGCGTTCGGCTGACATAACGGTGCCGCCCGCGAGATTATGCGAATTTTCGAGCGCGAGCAACCCGGTACGGGCGACGTAATAAGGCGCGTCGTTGGCGCGGATCGCGGCGGAAATATCGTCCCAATTCAAAATCCCGCTGCCGTCCGAGCTTTTCACGGGGCGCGCAAGCGTTCCGGAAATCGCCGCCATTGCCGCCATTTCGTAATTGTATATGTGCCCGCGCTCTTCGATGACGACTTCCTGACCGGGCTTTGTATGAAGCTTGACGGCAATTTGATTGCCCATCGAGCCGGTCGGCAGAAAAAGCGCGGCTTCTTTGCCGAAAATCTCGGCGGCGCGCTCCTGCAAAAGATTAACGGTCGGGTCTTCGCCGTAAACGTCGTCGCCGACTTCCGCTTCAGCCATCGCGCGGCGCATCGCGGGCGTCGGTTTCGTAACTGTGTCGCTTCTTAAGTCAATCATTTCTTGTTTCAATTTCCGGTCTTGTTTCAATTTCCGGCAAATTCTACAGCCATAAAAACGGTTTTCGGCGAAAAGTCCCGCATCCGCAAAATTTCTGACGAGAAAAACGCTTTCGCCGTCGCCTTGTGCATGTAAAACATTTTATCTTTTCCCCTTTTCTCGCACTTAATGCTCATTTACACATTTCGTATACATCTCGGGCGAATACTAAATTTTTCGCTGCCGATGACAGCCAACAAAGATATTCTTCGAAAGATATTCTTCGCAAATCCGCAAAAATTAAAGTTTGCCACGATTTGCGGCAAAAACGAAATTAAAGATAAAAACAGATTGTTTTCACGCGCATTATGTTAATTTGTTTTGTCTTTTTATCTTTTTATCTTTTTTTATGATTGCAAACTTTCTTGATAAAACCCCGAAAATTCACGAAACGGCTTATATTGCCGAAACGGCGGTGGTGATCGGCGACGTCGAAATCGGCGCGGATTCGAGCGTCTGGTTCGGCTCCGTTTTGCGCGGCGATGTTAATTACATACGCGTCGGCGCGCGGACGAACATTCAGGACGGCTCGATCATTCACGTTTCAAGCAAAACACACCCGACAATTTTGGAAGACGAGATCACTGTCGGGCATCGCGCAGTTCTGCACGGCTGCCATGTCGAGAGCGGCTGTTTGATCGGCATCGGCGCGATCGTTCTGGATGGCGCGCGTATCGGAAGCAATTCTTTAATTGCGGCAGGCTCTCTGATTACGCCCGGAACTTTGATTCCGCCGCGTTCGCTTGTGATGGGAAGTCCGGCGCTGGTTAAGCGCGAATTAACCGGCGAAGAGTTTTACAATCTGCCGCGCTTTTGGCAAAATTACACAGAACTTTTAAAGATTTATAAAAAACTGGGGTAACAAGGGGAGAAAAACATCGATGAATCTATACAAACAAAGCCGGCGTTCAGCGCTCTGGCTTCTTATTACGGTTTGCGCCGCAACTTTCGCAAACGCGCAAAATCAGTCAAACGCCATTGAAAATTCAATAAAAAACGTAGAAAAAAACGTAGAAAAAAAAACCGCTTTCGCTAAATTTTCGCTGGAAAAAACGTCAAACCGCAAAAAAACCGGGATTTACGAGGGCGTTTCTTTCGACGAAACCGAAGCGGAAAGCAAGAAACAAACCGATTCGGGCAGCAACAAGGAATGGGCGGTTTACGGCGGCTCTTACAGTGTTCACAAGGATTTAAAAGGCGAATCGCAAAAAGCGCCGGTCGTTTTGTTCGGCATCCGCCACGCCTGGACGACGAAAAACAATCCGAGTCACAGGCTCAGGTATTACATGGATTTAAATCCGCTGATTATCGTCAATTACCGGCAGAAAATACTCGTTCAAACGTCGCCGACCACAACCGAAACCGTCGGCGACCGCAAAACCGTATTCGGCGTCGGGTTTGTTCCCGTCGGGCTGCAATTTAACTGGCGAAACAGCAAAACGGTTCAGCCGTATATCGCCGGGGCTTTCGGCTTCGCGTTATTTAACAAAAAGTTCCCGGACAATCGTTCCGCGCTTGAGCCGGACGAAATCGGCAATCGTTTTCAGATGATGCCGGAATTCGGCGCCGGCGTCGAAATTCGCAAATCCCCAACAAAGAGCTACTTTATCGGCTACAAGTATCACCATATGTCAAACGCCTACACCGCGCCTTTAAACGTTGGTTATAATACGAATATGATTTACGGCGGAGTGTATTTTCAAAGAGGAAATAATTAAGCCGGGGTAAATTAAAATAATACGGCGGGGAAAATACGAATATTTTCCCCGCCGATTTAAATGCACAATGCGAACTGACACGAAACTAAAAAAAATCGCGGGATTTTTTTTCATACTTATCGCCTTTTTAACTCTTTCCGAAACTCTTTCAGCACAAAAAACAATTACCGGTGAAACGTCTTCTTTAATTGAACCGATTCCCGATCCGTCAGGCAAAAACGATAAAGCTTCCGGGCAATCGATTGAAAATCCGCCTGAAAAATCGGATGAAATTTCGCCTGAGACGGATGAAAAGCTCGGCGATGAAGCGGCGCAGCCTTATAAATTACGGCGCGGCGACAAGGATTTTGCCATCGAATACGGAATTTCGCCGTTTAATCCGAGCAATTTTGCCGGACCGAAGGAATTTGACGTTTACGGGCGCGATTTACACCTGTTTTCTTTTCGCTTCGGGCGCGTTATCGGCACAAAGCGAAACGTCAGCTATCAATATTCGTTCGGCGTCACGCCGCTCGCCGTTTTTACGAAAAACGAAGTGGTCGATACCGAATACGTTTCGCCTGCGGAAACGCCCGACCGCGCTCCGACAAAGCGCGAAACGACTTACGGCATAGGTTTTCAGCCGGTCAATTTCAAATTTATATTTTTCGCGAAAAATCGTTTAAAGCCATACGCGCAGGTCGGCGCCGGGCTTCTCTTTGTCAACAAAGCCGTTCCGGTTCCGCGCAGCACGCTTTTTCAATTTACGGGCGATTTCGGCGGCGGCTTGATGTATATGATTTCCCCGAACCGCGCCGTCAGCCTCGGATACAAATATTTCCACATCTCAAACGGCAACATTAACGGAAAAATCAACAATCCGGGCTTTAACGCCAACGTCTTTTACATGAATTACTCGTTTTTCTGGAACAGAAGATAAACGCCGTCTGAAAAGAGTTTGCGCTCTTTTAGGATTATCCTTTGCGCGTTTTTGCGGTTTGAATCTTTCAAATGATTCAACCGCAAAAACGCGCAAAGTCTTTTTAAGTTGAATTTCTTTTATACATTCTTTTATATTTTATGACTTCCCGCTTTGCGGCGGCGTGCTTTCTTAAAATTAAGTCTTTCTGTGATAAATTCTTAATTTATGAGCAAAACACAACCGGCGCGCGGAATGCGCGATTTCCTGCCCGCCGACATTCGCAAACGCAATTACGTCATCAACATCATCCGTGAAGTTTACGAATCCTACGGCTTTGAACCGCTCGAAACGCCCGCCGTCGAAAATCTCGAAACTTTAACGGGAAAATACGGCGAAGAAGGCAATCAATTGATGTTCAAAATCCTGAAGCGCGGCGAAAAGCTTCAGGAAGAATTGAGCGAAGGCAAAATAAAAAGCGAAAAAGATTTGTCCGATCTCGCTCTCCGCTACGATCTGACCGTTCCGCTCGCGCGCGTCGTGGCTAATTACCGAAACGATCTGCCGAAATTTTTCAAACGCTACCAGATCCAACCCGTCTGGCGCGCCGACCGACCCGCCCGCGGACGCTACAGAGAATTTTATCAATGCGACGTTGACGCGATCGGCTCGAAATCAATGCTCGTCGAAGCCGAACTGGTTTCAGCCGTCAGCGAGATTTTACATAGATTAGGATTTAATAACTTTAAGATTCGAATAAATCATAGAAAGTTATTAACCGGCATCCTATATGTAGTCGGTGTTCCCAAAGATCATCATATTGACGCACTTGTTGAATTGGATAAGCTCGACAAGATTGGTTCGGAAGGGGTTCTTAATGGATTAACAAGTAAAGGCATTCCTGAGAAAGTAGGTGAAGCTTTAATCCAAATGTTTAAAGTGTTTTCAATAGCTCCAAACATGCTTTCTTCATTTGATGAGCAGAATAAAACAAATGAATTTAATGAAGAACTACGATTTAAAGTTTATAAAGAATCCCTAATTTCGAGTTTTGAACAAACTCGCGAAATTTTGTCTAATTCAGAAGATGCTCAGGAAGCGATTGATGATTTGATTGGAATTATAAACTTAATCACAACTGAAAAAATTATTTCTGTTATTCAACCTGACCCAAGTCTCGCACGCGGTCTTTCTTATTACACAGGCGCGATTTTTGAAATAAATGTGCCGGATTTAGCGGGAAGCTTAGG
>JAOAPX010000069.1 GCA_025463125.1 Acidobacteriota bacterium
GTCTCCGTCGTAATCGCCGGGAAGCGGAACGTCTCCGGCTTGTCCCCAGTGAACGGATTTCTGAGTATTGTCAACGCTCGAGAGATACCACCAATCACCCGAAGAAGGTCGGAATATGGCGATATCGGTTTTCCCGTCGCCGTCAAAATCCGCCGGTGCAATAATATCGCCTTCGGCTCCGAAGGTTTGTTCCGCGACCGTCGAAGTCGAAACAAAATATTCATACCAGCGATTAGTCGAAGGTCTGTAAACCGAAACATCCGCGCGTTCGTCGCCGTCATAATCGAATAAAACCGAGCGGCGAACTAAAGTATTGAGCAGGCGAACCACTCTTAAACGAGAAATTCCGTTAACTTTCGTGAACGAGCCGCCGAGCAGAATTCGCCCGTCGTTTTGAAGATTTACGTCCCAAACCGGGAAATTTGCTGAAGCATTAAATGCCGTGTCCAATCTTCCGTTTGCGTACAGCCGCGCGATATTTTCTCTCGCTTCGCCTTGCACGAAATTAAACGAGCCGCCGAGCAGAATCCGCCCGTCCGGCTGAACTTTTACGGCTAAAACCGATTCGTCAACTTGCTGAACGAACGCGGCGTCGAGCGAGCCGTCGGAATTCAATCTGCCGATTCTCTGTTGATCGGCGCTGCCGTTTAATGTCGTAAAATCGCCGCCGAGAACGATTTTGCCGTCTGCCTGCAAATCGAAATCAAGAATCGCTTCGTTTGCGCCGCCGAGCGGGTTAAACGAAGTATCGAGTCTTCCCTCGTCGGTTAAACGAGCGATCCTGTTGCGCGTAACCGAACCGATCTGCGTAAAATCACCGGCAACGAGAATGTCTCCGTCAGGCTGCTGCAATATTTTATTGACGGTATTATTCGGCTGCAATAAATCGAAAACCGGGTTGATCGAACCGTTTTGGTTAAAGACGGCTAAACGGCGAATAACCTGTTCGCCGTCAACAATATGACCGGCGACGAGTATCTGCCCGTTTGCCAGAACGATTATATCGTTGATCGAGCTTGAAGCATCGAGATTCGGCGCAAAAGTCGCGTCGAGCGACCCGTCTGCGTTTAAGCGTCTGAGCGTAATCCCGTTAACAGCGCCGATCAAAATCTTTCCGTCCGGCTGAACGGCGATCGCGTTGATAGTTTGAGCCGAAGTAAAGTACGGAACAAATGTCGCGTCAAGGCTTCCGTCGGCATTTAAGCGCGCCAGAGATTTTCGCGCGACCCCGTTAACAAACGGAAACTCGCCGCCGATTAAGATTTTCCCGTCCGCTTGCTGCACGACTTCGCGAACTCTGCCGATTCTCGCGATATAGGGCGCAAACGAGACGTCGAACGCGCCGCTCGCGTCGAAAGAAAGCAAAGGCGAAGCGGCGACGTCATAATTCGTTCCGACAAGAAGCCTGCCGCCGGAAAGAATTTCGACGTCGTTAACAACCGTCGTCGCTAAAACATTGTTATTTTGAAACGCGTCGTCGAGCGAGCCGTCGGCATTTAATTGAGCGAGTCTCTGCCTTGGCGTCGTGTTGTAGGAAGTAAAACCGCCGCCGATGACGATCTTGCCGTTGGCTCTGATGTCGATATCATTGATAAAGCCGTCGGCTTCCGCATTATTTATGTTGAAATCCGTATCGAGCGTTCCGTTTGAATTAAGCCGCGCGATATATCCCTGTTCGACATTATTGATGCTTGTGAAATGACCGCCGATCAGAATTTTTCCGTCCTGTTGCAGTTTTACCGTTTCGATCGCTTCATTGGCTCTCGCCTGCGCAAATCTTCCGTCCTGAGATCTCCCGTTTTCTTCATATCTGCGAACGGCGTTGACGCCGGAAAAAACTCCGGCAATGAGAAGCTTTCCGTCCGGCTGAACTTCTATATCGTTTACTTTATCGGCGTTAAAGCCGGCTGTAAAAATGTCGTCGATCGAGCCGTCGGC
This sequence comes from Acidobacteriota bacterium, assembly GCA_025463125.1. Lineage (GTDB taxonomy): Bacteria > Acidobacteriota > Blastocatellia > Pyrinomonadales > Pyrinomonadaceae > SXVE01. The sequence continues at coordinate 1,939 of JAOAPX010000069.1, forward strand.
ATTTAATCGAGCCAGATTGGCAATTCCCGACGCGGTAAGCTGAAATTGACCGCCGATTAAAATTTTGTCGTTTGAAAGAATTTCGATATCGAGAATCGAATGAACATTATTGATTTGCGGCGCGTTAAAAGACGTATCCAGAGAGCCGTCGGCATTAAGACGTTTTAGACCGGGCGCGAAAACCCCGTCAACGCCGAGCAGATTTCCGCCGACGATGATTTTCCCGTCCGATTGAATTCCGAGGGCATAGATCGTCGAACCGATGCCCGCGCTGCTGAACAGATCGGGCGGATAAAAAGTTTCGTCAACGGTTCTGTCGGCGTTAAACCTGACCAGACCGCTGCGCGCGAAACCGTTCACCTCGGTAAAAATACCGCCGGCGAGAAATTTCCCGTCAGCCTGCTCTTTTATAACGAAAACATTTCCATTAATATTGCCGTAAGCCGAAGCGTTAAAAGACAAATCCACATCGCCCGACGCACCGAAAACCGCCAGATTCATCGTTGCCATAAGGGCAATCACAAAAAGCATAGAAATTCGTTTCAATTGAAACGATTTAACAAATAAACACATATTTTTTATAAAAAGGACTGAAAGCAATTTCAGCTGTAAATTTTAATTTGGGTGATATTGATAGCTGTAAACCGGCTAATTATACTCGCAGAAAAGGTTTATGTAAATAATATTTGCACTCGAGGTCGGCGGTTATTTTTCGCTCAATTATAATTTTGTTGTTTTGTTGCTAAATAACCCGACCTAAACTAAAATCGTTTCTTAATTACATCCCTTTTGCTTTATGTCATATCAAGTTATTGCCCGCAAATGGCGTCCGCAGACATTTGAAGAAGTTACCGGTCAGGAAGCGATTACGCGCACTTTGCGCAATGCTATCGAACACGATCGGCTGCATCACGCGTATCTGTTTAGCGGCGCGCGCGGCGTCGGGAAAACGACGACGGCGCGGCTTTTAGCCAAAGCGCTGAATTGCCATAAAACCACGAAACCGAATCCGCAGCCGTGTTCGTTCACGGACGAAAACGCGTGCGCTTCGTGCAGAGAGATTTCCGAAAGCCGTTCGATCGACGTCCTGGAATTTGACGCCGCTTCGCATACAAAGGTCGAAGAAATTCGCGACATAATCCTGGAAAGCATTAACATCAACCCGGCGCGCGACCGTTATAAAATTTTCATTATCGACGAGGTTCATATGCTTTCGACCTCTTCGTTCAACGCGCTTTTAAAAACGCTCGAAGAACCGCCGCCGAATGTCGAGTTCATAATGGCGACGACCGAGCTGCATAAAGTTCCCGATACGATTCTTTCTCGCTGTCAGGAATTTGAGTTTCGCACGATAGCCGTCAATAAAATATTCGAGCGGTTAAAACTCATCGCCGAAGCGGAAAACATAAATATTGCCGACGAGGCTTTAAGAGAAATAGCGCGCTCCGGCGAAGGCTCGATGCGCGACGCGCAATCGAATTTCGACCAGGTTATCAGTTTTTCCGGCGAACGGATTGAAACATCCGACGTCACGACGGCGCTCGGTCTGGCAAGCGCCGAAATGCTGACGCGAATAACGCGCGCGATCGCCGAACGCAATCCGAAGGAAGCTTTGCTCGTCGTTGACGAATTGATTTCGCGCGGGCAGGATCTGCGAAATTTCTGCCGCGATCTGCTTTCGTTTTTCCGCGATTTGCTTGTTTTCAAAATGGCTGCCGATTCGGAAAATCTGCTCGACACGGCAATTCTCAGCCGCGAGGAAATGCGCGTTAACGCCGAGCCTTTCAGCGAATCGGATTTCATACGCTTTTTCAATTCTTTAAGCGAAACCGAGACGAAATTAAAAGAAGCGAAACAATCGCGTTACGTGCTCGAGATCGGTCTGGTGAAATTGATCGAAATGCGCCGCGTCGTCGCCGTCGAGAAAATCCTCGAACGCCTTACGCGGCTCGAAGCAGCTTTATCAAACGGCAATATTCCCGCATCTTCCGCGCCGGTCGAAGAAAAACCTTTTAATTCGTTCGGGCAATCGGCGGAAAAAAAAACTTTGAACGATGATTTTTCGGCTCCAAAGTATAATTTTTCCCCGGAAGAAGTGCCTTTTCCGACCGGCGAGCGGCAAAACGCAAAATTTGCCGCGCAAAACGTTCAATCCGTTTCCAAAGCAGTTGCGGCGGCGGTAGCGGAAACTGCTCCGGTAAAACAGTTCAAAGAGCTTGCCGGATTGCCGGAAGAAAAACCTTTTGTCGCCGAAGAAAATCCGTTCGTCGATAATTTCTCCAGGGAAATCGAATTGCCTCAAGGCGCTGAAATTTTACAAACCGAAGTTAAAAAAAACAATCTGATTTCCGCCGAGTTTCTTGATAATGTCGCGATGAAGCTACCGCTGATTTCATCGGAAGAACTCGAACACGTCGAAGACAATTGGCTCGACGCGGCTTACGAATCAAAGCTTCAGCGCGAAGGCGATAATTTATTCCCGATAAAAAACGCGGCGAAAATCTTCGAAATTCTGTTTCCCGCCAGTAAATCTCAATCGTTTTCGATCAACGGCGAACAGGCAAACGGAGATTCCTCCGCAAACGCTCCGGCTAAAGCAAAATCTACTTTTGTGATGCCGGTTTTTGAAACGGAAGAAGAATCAACGGAAATTCCGGCGCTTTCGGAAAATCCGACCGAAGAAGAACTGCTCGTGTACGCGCACAATCATCCGCTGGTGAGAAAAGCTTTGCGAATTTTTCGCGGGAAAATCATTGAGGTTAAAAAAATCGACGACCGTCAAAAGTTTTTCGGAACAAAGAAATTTTAGCTTCGTATAACCAACTTGGAGGTACTTAACAAGCGATGCGTGAACCATGGATAGCAGGAGTTTTAAGTCTTTTAATTCCCGGACTCGGACAAATTTATAACGGCAGAGTTATAATCGGTATTCTCTGGCTCGTACTGACGGGCTTTTCGTGGATCGGTTCAGCCGGACTTTTAGGCTGGGTCATTCATCTTTTAGCGGCGTGGTGCGCTTACAGGTACGCCAGGGATAATCCGATCAGAAGCTGATTTTTTTCATACAATCCTCCCTTATGCCTGCCGTTTGCCGACGACAGGCTTTTTTTTCGTTTTCCAAATGCACTTATTTCAAGTAAGATGTATTGCAGATGTCAGATTACAGATGTTAGATGCTAGTAAATACTAATGTCTGCCATCCGGTATCTGACATCTTTTATTATGGTTAAAGAAGGTTTCCCTTTTGTTTTCGGCACGATTCTGATCGCAGCGATTTTCGCCGTTTTCCAGATTTGGATCGGCGTTGCCGTCTTTATTTTTCTCGCCTTTTTTATGGCGTATTTTTTCCGCGACCCGCGCCGAACGGTGCCGGGCGAAGCCGGAATTATAGTTTCGGCTGCCGACGGGCGCGTCACGCGCGTCGAAGAAAATGAAAACGGTAAAGTTGTCAGCGTTTTCCTTTCTCCGCTCGACGTTCACATCAACCGCGCGCCGATTGCCGGTCGCATCAGAAAAATCGAATATATTCGCGGCAAAAAGAATCCGGCGACAAGCGATCAGGCAAGCTTGATAAACGAGCGCAACTCGCTGACAATCGAAGGCGAAAAAATGACGGTCGTCTGCACGCAGATTGCCGGAATCGTCGCCCGCCGCATCGTTTGCTGGAGCAAAGAAGGCGATACGCTCGAGCTCGGTGAAAAATTCGGTTTGATCAAATTCAGCTCGCGCACCGATCTCCTGATGCCGAAAAACGTCGAGGTTTTAGTAAAAATCGGCGACAGGGTTGTCGGCGGCGAAACCGTCATCGGCAGATTGCTCGAATATAGCCCGGCTGAAATTACTGCTGAAAATGATTTACCCGCGCAGCGGCAGCAGCCCGCCACCAGTTAATTTTTCTACAACGCAGGTATAAATAATGGCAACAATTGTAAAAACCGAAGAAGCTAAACCGCCGCACAAAGGCTTAAAAAAAGGGCTTTATTTAATTCCGACCGCTTTTACGGCGGCAAATATCGGGATGGGATTTTTAGCGGTTTTATGGTCTATTCGCGGTTTTCAGACGGTTTTCACAAACCCGGAATCGTCGGCTTCTTATTTTAATTACGCGGCGATCGCCATCGGTTTGGCGATTTTATTCGATACGCTCGACGGCAGGGTCGCGCGTATGACGAGAACGGCGACGGAAATCGGCGTTCAATTCGATTCGCTGGCGGACGTTTTAACTTTCGGAATCGCCCCGATCGCCTTGATCTACAGCTGGTCGATCGCGGCGACTTTCGGCGAAAACAGTCCGGCTCACGGCTTCGGAATCTTTCTGCTGTTTATGTATTTGATGTGCGGCGCGTTTCGCCTCGCGCGTTTCAATCTGCAAGCGACGCGCCCGCGCGTTTTGATCGAGGGCACGCCGAAAATAGACAAGAAAAACTTTGTCGGTTTGCCGATTCCGCCCGCCGCCGGTCTGCTCGCTTCGATCGTTCACTTCGCGCCGATGCCGCTTAATTCTTACGGCGAAGGCAACGCCTATCTTTACACCATCCTGATAATGGCTTTGCTGGCGATTCTCGGCGTTTTAATGGTCAGCACGATTCGCTATACGAGCTTTAAATCGACCGGTTCGGGCAAACGAAACTTATACCTGGTTTTAGTGATTGCCGCCGTCGGGATGCTGATCTGGCTTTATTCAAAATATGTCGTGCTTATTCTCGCAGCAATTTACGTCACGCACGGAATCGTATGGTATTTAGCCGGTTTGTTTCGACCGCGCCGCAAAATTGAAGAATTAAAAGGTGAGATATAAAAAAAGTGAATAGTGAAAAGTGAATAGTGAAAAATTCAAAGAATCATAATAATTATTCTTTGAATTTTTCAATTTGCGCTATTCACTTTTCACCTTTCACTATTCACTTTTCACTATTCACTTTACCCTTCGCCTTCCCTTTTCCTGCCTGTTTCGATCGGCGTTACGGTTGCCGAACGACGTTTTTTAGAACGTCTCTGATCGATCTCTTCGACATCGTCTTCAAACCGGTTTCCTGCCGAAACGACAATCGAAACCAGGGTCAAAAACAAAACCGAGACGGCTGTCGTGTGCAGAACGAAATCGAAAAGACTGTGAACGAGAATGGCAAAGCATCCGGCAAGCGCGCCGACGGCTGCGCCTCTGCGAAATGTGTTTTCGGTTTTCGCATTGATCAAACCTTTGCGAAACAAACGAAAAAGAAAAAATCCGCCGATAATCAAACCGACGATTCCCGCATCGGCTAAAACCTGTAAATAATCGTTATGAGCCTGTTCGACGCGTTCCAGTCCGCTAAACGAGTCAAACGGAGTGTAGGCGACGCCGAAAGCCCCGAGCCCGGCTCCAAGCGGCAAGTTATTCGCGATAACGCTTAATGTTACGGTCCAGATATGCAGGCGGTCGGTCGTTACGTTTTCCGACCCGACCGTTTCGGCAAAACGCGTTAAAGACGATTCGCCGCCGACAAAAATCGAACCGGCGACAACGGCGGCGACCAGCGCGATTCCAAGCCCGATTTTTAATGCTGTCTGACCGAAGCTTTTCGATTTCGTCGTCAATATTATCAAGAAGAAGATTTGAGCTAAAAAGGCGACCAAACCGCCGCGCGAACCGCTCAAAATCAGGGCGATACCCATCAAAGCGATCGCCGTAATATAAAGCAGCCGCTTATCCTTTTTTACCGCGCCGACAAACATCAACCCGAGCGGAAGGCTCAAAGTCATTTCCATATAAGCGGCGAAATCATGCCGGTTTACGAACGATCCGAACGGCGTTCCGTTTGCGCTTTCGTAAATCCCGTAAATTTTATTAGGGCTTAAAACCGTCTGCAAAATGGCGAAAAATGCGAAAACGAATCCGAAAATTGTGACGAGAAAAACCAGCTTTTGCAGTCTTTTTGCGCTTTCCGTCAGAACGAGCGCGGCGGAAAAGAAAATCGCGAGCGCGAGAAAATGCAGCGCGGAAAGCTGCGTGGCAAACGGGTCGAGCGAAATCGTGCGCGGAATTTGCGCGACGCCGGGCGCATCGGCTATCGAGCCGAACGGAATAATTTGTATAAACCCGTAAGCGGCGGCGGCAATCAGCGGAAGCTGCAGAAGGCTTTTACTGTATCGCAATTTTCCGCTTGTAAAACCGTCAGCCGCCCAGAGAAAAACAACGGCAGCGACGAGAATATAAAAAAAAGCGATCACCGGATGATGCACGGTTCCGTAGAAAAGCGTCGTCAGCACAATGATTGCGCAGATTAGAAAAAAAGCTAATTTGTTTGCCCAAGTCATAAAATTTAAGAACCCCTTAAATACGGAGAGGCATCGGCGAAAAGGTGTAAAACTAAAAGTGAAAAGCAAGAAAATCGGCGGGTAACAGGCGATAAACAAAAATCGAATTTGCGATTTTTTATCTTTTCACCGCTAAGGCTTACTTTTATACTTTTTTCTGCAAACGCTCACCTTTTTCTACCTTTTTCTACCTTTTTCTACTTATTTCTACTTATTGCCTGCTCAACCTGAAATCGTCTATCCAGAATGTGCCGAAAATCGGGCAGATATCGCCGCAGTAAGCGCGCGCCGCTCTTATAAACAAACCTTCGGAGTTTTGCGGCGTCGTAAAATCAAGCGTAATTTCCTGCCAATCGTTCGAGCCGGTCGGGAAAGGCTTCGATGTGTTTATAAGCTTGTCGTCGTTAGCGTTGATTATTTCAAACGTAGGTGTTCCGGCGCTTTTTAAGTTTTCGGTTTTCAGCCAGAAACTTAAGCGATATTTTTTATTCGGTTCGACGGCAACCGATTGTGAAATGTGATTAACCAGAGCGTCGCCCGAATAGCCCGTAAATAAAACGCGCAGGCTTCGGACGCCTTCTTTTTTCTGCGTCGAGTCGGTTTTTATTTCCAGCTTTTCGCCGGGCGAGATTTTCCAGCCGAAATAAGTTTCTTTTGCGTCGCCGATCGCTTTTTCAAAGCTGCCGTTTGTAACGGTTTCGATTTTCGCGTCCGGATCAATTCCGGTCTGGCGGGCAAATTCTACCGCCGAACGATAAAAGCGCTTGTCGTAAAGCCCTTGAGCGACGATTTTCGCGTAGCCCGGATCACGATTTTTTTCTTCTTCGGAAAAAGAGTTCCAGATTCTCAAAGAATCCTGCGCGCGTTCCTTGACGGCGTAAAATTTCACGAGGCTCAGCTTGTTTTCGAACGAATCGCCGGCGATTTCTTCAATCTTCGCCGTGTCGCCTTCAAAATAATCCCAGGCGATCGAATAAACCTGATCGCGGTAAACAACATTTCGCTCGGTGGCTTTTTTCAGTTCGGCAAAGGCTTCGTCGCTGCGATTTTGCCGCAAATAAAAATTGCCGAGCTGCCAGCGCGGAAACACGTAATCGGGCGCAAGCCCGACCGCACGCTTTAAGGCGCGTTCCGCCTGATCGAATTTTTCCGCCTGCTCGTAAGCCCGACCGAGATCGATCCACCAGCGAAAATCGTAAGGCGAAAGCCGCACGACGTCTTCGGAAAGCCTGAGCGCCGAATCCATCTTTTCAAACGAAATCGCGTCCCTGTCAATGTTTGCTTCGAGCCATTTCGCCAAAGGATCGCGCGGGGCGAAACTGACGGCTGTTTCGGCAACCTGCCCGGCATTGGACGCGGCAGGCGACGTAAGTTCGGCAAGCATCGTTCCAAGCTGGCGCGTAACGCCGAACCACGCGAAAACGAGCGCGAAAATAATTGCCGCAACTAAAATCATTTGCGCTTTTATGTTTTTTGTTTCAATTATATTTATGTTTTCCGCCACGTTTTTTGATTCAAACTTTCTACCGGTTGAAATTAAGCGTAAAACTCACCGATTTTATTCACGACGTGTTCGATTTGTTCGCGTTTCAGTTCAGGGTAAATCGGCAAAGCGAGAGTTTCGCGCGAAGCTTTTTCCGATTCCGGAAAATCACCTTTTTTATATCCCAAATATTCGAAACATTCCTGCAAATGCAGCGAAACCGGATAATAAATGTCGGTTCCGATGCTGTTTTCGGTTAAAAAGGCGCGCAGCGCGTCGCGGCGACCCGGAACGCGAACGACAAATTGATTATAGATATGCCTGACGTTTTCGCGCTCGAACGGCAAAACGATTTGCTCGGTCAAACCGGCATCTGTAAATAATCGACGGTAATAATCCGCGTTCGCTTTGCGTTTGTTCGACCATGAATCGAGATGCGGCAATTTTACGCGCAAAACAGCTCCCTGAAAACCGTCGAGACGCGAATTGAGCCCGACCCATTTATGATAATAGCGTTCTTCAGAACCGTGAACGCGCAAAGCGAAAAGCTTTCGCGCCAATTCGTGGTCATTGGTCGTCATAAAACCGCCGTCGCCCATTCCGCCCAAATTTTTCGAAGGATAAAAGCTGAAACAGCCGATTTTTCCGATCGCTCCGGCGCGCTCGCCGAATTCTTCGGCGCCGATCGCCTGAGCCGCGTCTTCAACGAGCGGCACGTTATATTTTTCACTTATCTTCAGCAGTTCCCGCATATCGGCGCATTGCCCGTACAGATGAACCGGCTGAATCGCTTTCGTCTTTTTAGTAATTGCGGCTTCGACCTGAGAAACGTCCAGATTGTAGGTTCGCGGATCGATGTCAACGAAAACGGGTTTTGCGCCGAGCCGCGTAACCGAGCTGACCGAAGCGAAAAAGCTGTAGGGCGTCGTGATGACTTCGTCGCCGTAGCCGATGTCGAAAGCCAGCAAAGCCAGCAAAAGCGCGTCGGTTCCGGAAGCGCATCCGATCGCGTATTTCGTTCCGCAATACTCGGCTAACTCGCTTTCGAGCGCCTGCACTTCCGAGCCGAGAATAAACCCGTTCGCGTCTAAAACTCTGCCGAGCGCCGCTTCGATTTCGGGACGTAAAATTTGATTTTGTTCTTTTAAGTCGAGCAAAGGAACTTTCATTTTGTCAGTAATTCGGTTGTCAGTCGTCATTCGCGGGTAAAGTCAGGATTATTTACACCCGAAAAATGAAAACTACTATATTATTTTTCCGTAATAATATTAACGAATCAATTGAGAAATTGCATTTTACGGATTTCTCTTTTAGCCTTTTCCTAATGAATTCCGAAAAAAAACAGCGCGCAGGCGAAATTATCGAAAGACTCAAACGCGAGTATCCGGACGCGCACTGCGCGCTTGAACACACAAACGCTTTCGAGCTTTTGATTGCCACGATTCTTTCGGCGCAGTGTACGGACGAGCGCGTCAACCTTGTCACGGCGAATCTTTTCCGCAAATACCGGCTGCCGCAGGATTATCTCGATGTTTTGCAGGAAGAGCTTGAGCGCGATATTCATTCGACCGGATTTTTTCGCAATAAAGCGAAAAACATTCGGGGAGCGTGCGAGAAAATTTTGACGAATTTCGGCGGCGAGCTTCCGGCGACGATGGAAGAACTTTTAACTTTAAACGGCGTGGCGCGAAAAACGGCGAACGTCGTGCTCGGAAACGCTTTCAACATCGCTTCGGGCGTCGTCGTAGACACACACGTTTCGCGGCTTTCGCAAAGACTCGGGCTGAGCGAACAAACCGTTCCCGAAAAAATTGAGAAGGATTTGCAGCAGCTCGTGCCCCGGGAAGACTGGATAATGTTTCCCCACTGGCTGATTTCCCACGGGCGCAAAATATGCCAGGCGAGAAAACCGAAATGTCTCGAATGCGTTTTAGCAGACATTTGCCCGTCGTTTGAAATATTTACAAACAATATTTACAAACAAAAGTGAAAAGTGAAAAGCAATGAGTGACAAGTTTAGAATTACTTTTCACTTTTCACTTTTCACTTTTCACTTTTAATTAATTATTCCGTCGCGGCGTAGGAGCCGGTGTCGGTGCCGGAGCGCCGGTCAGCAAAGCGGGCATTTCTTCACGCTTTAAGCGCGGCAGAAGCTCGTCGCGCATTGCCAGTTGATAAACGGCGGCGGCGATGATCGCAGCCGATTTTTTCACGTCGTCTTCGACAATTCTTTCGTAAGTGTCGATATTCGTGTGCCACGTGTGCGTGAAATATTCAATCGGGTCCTGTTGAACGCCGATGCCCGGAAGTCCGGCTTGATTAAACGATGTGTGGTCGGAACCGCCGAGGCTGCGGCTGCGCGTATTAATCGCGCCGGCGATGCCGTAATCGGCAAAAGGCGCAACGATTTCACGCAACACAGAAGCGGTTTCGGGCGAGCCGAAAACCGAAAGCCCGCGGGCGCGTCCCGTACCCGAATCGATATTGAAATACCCGCCGAATTTTTCGTAATTCGCCGTCGGAGCTTCGAACGATCCGAAATGTTTTTCGACGTAAGCCTGCGAACCGAGCAAACCCTGCTCTTCGCCGGACCAGAGCGCGACGCGAATCGTGCGGCGCGGTTTCAGGTTAAGAGTCGTCAAGATTCGCGCCGCTTCCATCATAATCGCGCAGCCGACGGCGTTATCCGTCGCGCCCGTCGCGGCGTGCCACGAATCGAGATGCCCGCCGAGCATAATTACTTCGTCCTTTTTGTCCGTTCCGACGATTTCGCCGATCGTGTTATACGAAGTCGTGCCTTCGGGAATCGTGCGGTTACGAATATCGAATTCGAGCGAAACCGCCGAACCGTTGCCTAAAAGTCTGAAAACGCGTCCGTAATCCTCATTTCTCAAAACGATCGTCGGCACGACTTTCGAAACATCAAAACTGCGATTATTAAAAGCGCGGATTTGCCCGTGTTCGCGCCCGGCGTCATTGATGCGCACGGCAACGCCGCTGTCGAGCAAAAATTTATCCAGCTGATCGGAAATCTGCCCGAAATTTAATTGTCCCGGTCGCGGCTGCGGCTGTTGTCGCGGCGGTTGCTGCGGCTGCGGCTGCGGAGTCGCGTTCGGGTCAAACCGGCGACGAAGATTTTCATCGTCGATTCTTTTCGCGGGCGGTTCGAAATTTACGGGAACTGGCGCGGGCTTGCCGAGAAAAACCATTTTGCCGCGAACCTTGTTTTTGTTTTCCGCAAAAAAAGCGTTGAGTTCATTCTGCGTTGGACGGTCAGGTAAAATAAGCTGAACGGCTTCGCCTTTGACGACGCCGTTTGTGCCGGGAGTCCATGCGAGAACTTCAAAAACCAGCGAATCCTGGACCGGAGCGGTAATAAATCCTGAAGCGCGTTCGTTTACCCAGCCCGGATGACCGAAATTCCACGGTTCGAGCTTGGCGTTTTCCATTCCCCATTCGGACATCTGTTTGACAGCCCATTCGCCAGCCGCTTTCAAATTCGGCGAACCTGTCAGGCGCGGACCGTAAACGTCCGTAAAATAATGAATCGTGCGCATAACCTGCGAATTTTCCATCGCTTCCTTGCGAATTTGCGCGTTAATATCGTTTGCGGCTGGAGTTTGCTGGGCAAACACCGCGGTTTGCAGAAATATGCTTTGCAGAAGCAGAAGGACAACTGCTGTTTTTAACGTCGTCGTTTTTTTCATTAAATTTCCTTGAATAAAAACACCGTAACGGTGTCTGAATTGTTTTTAATTTTTATTTAGGTCTCAATTAAGAAGATAACCTGTTCTGACACGAACTGTTTGCTTTTTATTTTACAGCAATATTTTACACCAATTCGGGCGAAATATTTCAAAAGCATTTTTGTTGATACGGACGAAAGCGGTATTTTGTTTTCAAAACGCTTTTCCGAAGCCGCGTTATCTATAGCTTTTTCGTAAAGTATAAACGTAAAAAAAACGGCATCGTTAATGAAGCCGTTTTTTTATTGTAGTTTTGCGAAAAACTTATTGCTTGACCGTTAGATCGATAATCATTTGTTTTCCTTCGCGCAAAATTCTAAAAACTTTCCCGCTGAACTTTTGCAGTAAAACCGCGTCCGAAGATAACTGCTTGTCGTCAATCGACTCGATCAGATCGCCGGATTTAAAGCCTGCGCGCATTGCCGGGCTGTTTTCTTTAATCGAAAGAATTTTCCAGTTTTTCTCGTCGAAGTTAGCTTCGATACCGATTTCCAGCAAAACTCCCTGAAGAGAAATTTTACTTTGCTGAACGAGCGGAGGTTTCGCCGCGCCGAAATTAGGGTTTGAGCTTTTCTGCGTTAAAACTTCCGCAATTTTGAGCGTGCTTTGACGCATTCCGCTGAAACTATTGTCCGAATTTCTTTCGCGTCCCGCTTTTTGCGAGCTAGCGGTGTCTTTTATTTTAATGTAATTTGCATTATTTGCCGCCGCTTTGGTTTCAAGCCGCGCAATTTCAGGAACGGAAGTTTTCGCTTCGATATTTTTATTAACGGGCGCAACAGGCGCAGCCGTCGCCTGCTCGATCGGCTTGGAAATTACCGCGTTCGAAACGGTTTGAGCTTCGTTTTGAACCTTCGGAGCGGTCTGCGCGATTTGTTCATTTTGAACGCCGTCTCTAAAAGACAGGTTGAAAAAGGTAAAAACGGCAAGCAAAACGATTACGCTCAGAGGCATTACGAAACGCAGCGCAGGCAGTAAAAACGGTCTGGGTGAGTGATTTTTTTCAGCATTAGCGATTCGCGCTTTTAACTGAAAATTAAAGTTTGCCGGAGCATTGACTTTTTTCAAACCACCGAGCATCTGGCGAAGTTTTCTATCTTCGGCGGTTAATATTTCGGCTTCTTCTGCCATATCATTTAATTGTTTATTGCTCATTCTTAGTTTTAAGTCCGATTAAAAATAAGTTTTTAATTTATCTTTTAACAAAGCCCTTGCGCGGCTGATGCGCGATTTCGTCGTACCAAGTCCTAAATCGAGAATCTGTGCGATTTCTTCATACGACTTGTTTTCAATCTCGCGTAAAATAATCGGGGCACGATATTTATCAGGCAAAGCGGCGATCGCACGGGCGATTACGCGGTTTTGCTCATCTTCAATCAAATCTTCGTCCGGCAGAGATTTTTCGTCCGTCGGCTGAAATTCCGCTTCGCTTTCATCTTCGGTTTGAAAAAGACCGGTTAAAGATAAAAGTTTTCGTCGTTTGCGTTTGCGAATTTCGCTGATCGCAAGATTTGACGCT
>JAOAPX010000072.1 GCA_025463125.1 Acidobacteriota bacterium
CCGCCGCGATCAATCAAAAAGCTTTGCGGAATGGCGTCGAATTTGCTGATTTTGAGCAGACCTTTGTACAAATCTTCATCAGCCCACGCCAGATCGTAATTCAACTTCAGTTTTTCGGCAAAAGGCACGATCAGATCCGTGGATTCCTGGTCGATATTCAACCCAACGACCTTAAAATCTTTGGATTTGAATTCGTCTTCCATCGCCACCAGATGAGGCATTTCCTCGCGGCAAGGTCCGCACCAGGTCGCCCACATATTCAGCAGCAAAACTTTGCCTTTCAAATCTTCGAGCTTAAAAGCGGTTCCGTTAATATTTTTAACTTCGGATTTCATAACCGAATCGGGCGCGGGCGGATAATCGGAAGGTTTGCCGTCGGTTTTCGTTTCCGCGCCCGATTCGCCGCCGCCTGCTTTTTCAACGCCCTGCGTTTGCCGGTTCGAACTCGCCGTCGAGCAAGCCGTAAGCGCCGAGAAAGCGATGCTTAACGCGATAAACAAGCTGAAAGTTTTTAATATTTTTTTCATTAAGACCTCGTTAGCCAATATTTTTATAAACGCAGAAGGCATTTGCGTCGTAATAAACAGTATAAAAACATTATCATTAAAACTATCTGATTTAAACTCTTCGGCATTTAACGACAGGAAAACAGTAAAAAACCGAATGTGAAAATTAGTCGCTTCTAAGTAAAAGCATTTCATAGCTGCTTACTAACTATTTTCACGTTCGGTTTTTCACTTTTTCACTTTTTCACTTTTCACTTTTCACTTTTCACTTTTAAAAGTTTTTGTCAGGCTCGAAGGTTTCCAAAACGGCGGCAAGTTCGCCTTTTGTGCCGACGTCGTCGACGCTTTTCACTTCGGGCGAAAACGATGTTGAAAGCAGAGTGATTTCATAACCGCTTTTAATCCCGGACATTACAGCCGGGATGAAAAGGCGTCTGCCCCAAACGATCATTTTTTCGCCGCCCGGCGTTTCTCCGCCGCCCTGGAATTTCACTTCGTAAGCTTTCCAGCCGTTAACGACGGTTTCGCCTTCGGAAAGCGCCTGGTAATTAGGAATCAGCTTTTGCAGCGTTTTATTCGTTTCTTCGACTAACTGCGGAAAGATTTCCGCATCGTCTTTGTAAAGCCCGCGGCTGTCGTAATAACTGACCAGAATTTGATCGGAAAGATTACCGCTCGGCGCGTTTTTCGAAATGTCCAGAAACTTGCCGCGCGCTCCGGGTTTGGCGCTTTCATTAACCGGATTTACCTGCCAGTCTTTCGGGAAATACAAAGAAAACGGCAGATAATTTCGCAGCATATCGCCTTTCAGATTTTGTCTGCTGTTTTGAAAATAAATCGAACCGGGCGGTTGTGAAATTCGTGGCGACGCGGGCTGCGCTTCCGCGTCTTTTGCCTGCGGCAAATCGCTTTGCGTTGGAATTGACGACCCCGCTACCGGGCTCGTTTCAGTTTGCCCGTCATTTTGAGATTGAGCGACGTACGGCTCAACATCAGGCTGCTCGAGCGAATACGCCCAGATCGCCCAGACCGCCGCGAACAAAGCCGCGAGCCCGATAAGCGAAAACAAAATCCGGTTTCGGCTTGCCGCTGCGGGCAGTTCCGGCGAGCGGCGAGCCCATAAATCTTCCGAAGCTTTTGTTTGATTCGTTTCAACCGTTTTCGACGTTTCAGGCGGTTTATCTTTTGCGCGCCCGGCATCGACCGCGTCGTCGGCAACCGAGATTAACGCGGATCGATCGTTTTCCTCCGGCTGCGATTCGGCTTTTAGTTTAATTTGCGTGGTTTCGGTCGTGCCGCCTGTTAAATCCAGAATTTGCGCTTCCGCATTTTCAGCCGCAGGCGAAACGCTCGGCGCGTCGAGCGTCAGCAATTCCGGTTCGTCGTAAGCTTTGAGCAAATCGTTTTTTTCCGTCTGAGAAGATTCTTCGCCGTCAAAAGGCTGCGAAGCGCCCGACAGCGTATTGAAAAAAGCATCGCCGAAATCCCTCGCTTTCGGAAAACGCTCGTTCGGATTAAATGCCAGCGCTTTTTCTAAAATTTTATCGATTTCCGGCGGCACATCGAGCCGCAAATTCGTCGGCAAAAGCAGCAAGCCCTGTCGCTGCGCTTTGTGTAAAGCTTTTTCGCCCGCGCCGTGGAACGGCAAGCGATTGGTCAGCATTTGATACGCGATGACGGCGAGCGAAAAAATATCGCCGGAAAAAGTCGGCGGTTTCCCGTCGAGAATTTCCGGCGCTTTGTACGCCAGATTGCCTTTGTGCAGTTTAGCGCCGGAAGTTCCGAAATTGATTAATTTAACCTGTTCGGCGCCGCTTTCTGAAATCGTTAAAAGCACATTCTCAGGCTTTAAATCGCGGTGCAAAATAGCGCTTTCGTGAGCCTCGCTCAAAGCGTAAGCCGCCTGCCTGACGATTCTCGCCGCGCGCATCGCGTTGACCTGTCCTGATTTTTCCAGCAAAGTTCTGATCGAAGCCGCTTCGATAAATTCACTGACAATAAACGGTTTTCCTTCCGGAAGCTCGCCCGAATCGACTACCCGCGCGATATTCGGATGATTTACGTGCGAAAGCGCGACTCGTTCTTCGGCGAAAAAGCTGCCCGCGACTTCGTCCGGGTCTTCGTCCATTAAAACTCTGACCAGATTTTTTTTCGGCGCGTTTATTTTGTCTTCGGCTAGATAGGAAATGCTCGTTTCGTCTTCACCGAGCAGCTTGATGAGGCGATAACGGTTTTTTACGGATTGTCCGATCAAAACGCCGGGGTTTTCCCGGCTAAAAGCCTTTCTGCCGGTCGGGTTAATTTTTCTATCGCCGACTTCAGCGGTTCCCGAAGGAACTTCGCGCGGATCGACGATGCGTGTTGTCTTTGCGTGCGCTTGCAGTTCATCAAGCTCAAGCTCAAACGCCGAATCGTCACGAACGGCGTAAACCGGAGCGATTTCCAGTTCGAGCTCGATGGCATCGAAGGTTTGCGTTGTTTCATTTATCGTTTGAAGCTCGCTCAGAGGCGCGGCGGGCGCTTCGGGTTTGATAAATCTCGGGATCGAAGCTAAATCGTCCTCGGTTTTGCCGATCGGCGTAGCCTTACCGATGAGATTGGTAAAAACTCCGCTCATTTTGCCGGTTGATTTCGCGGCATTTGAAGTTGGGACAAGCCTTTCGCCGTCGCTCAAGCAAAATCTCTGCGCTTGATCTTCGTAACTTTGCTGACATTTCGGACAATAATGCATCGTTTCTTTTACCGATGAAAACATATCGTTGAAAACATTTGGCTGGTATTTATTTTCTTTGAATAAATACCAGCTTCAAAAGCTTTTCAGAGAGGTATATACGTTTAATCGGCTCCGGTTTTTAATATTTTCCTGTGTTTTGTTTTTCGATATATTCGAGAAATCGGAATTTGCGTGTATCTTTCGATTTTCTAAATGTTTTTAGTCTTCAAGCGCTTTTGCCAGTTTTGCGGGTAAAGCGTTTTTTTCCCGGTCGAGATTCATCGCCAGACGGTAAACGCGAGCCGCGTCCTTTTTTTTCCGGTTTTGCAGATAACCGTCGCCGATCAACTCGAACTCCTGCGCCAGGCGTTTTTTCTCGTTCATCGAAACGACTTTTAAAGCCTTCATCAGCGAATCTTCCGCTTTGCTGAATTTGCTTTGCCGCATATACATCGAACCTAAAAGCATATACGCGACGAAACCGTTCGGGCTGATGTCGGCGCTTTTTTTCAAAACGCTTTCGGCTTCATCAAAACTGCCGCGCGTCGTCAAGGCTCGACCGAGAAGAAAAAGCGCCGTCGGATGTTTCGGGTCTTTTTGCAGAGCGCGGCGCAGAAGCTGTTCCGAATCGAAAAAGCGCTGCTGCGACTGCATAACTTCGGCGACCAAAATCATTGTCGGAACATCGGTCGAAAGTTGAATCGCTTTGCGGTAAGCTTCGCTCGATTCATTCGATTCGCCTTTGCGGCGCAACAATCTGCCGAGGTGAGCATAAGCCAGAGCGAATTCCGGGTCAAGTTCTATCGCGCGGCGATACGCTCTTATGGTTTCGTTTCCGATTTTGCCGCTCAATTCAAGCGAGACGCCGAGCTGATCGTAAGCCAAAGAGTTTTTCGGATCGAGCTCGATGGCGCGCCGAGCCACTTGTTCGGCTTCCGAATATCTGTCCGACAGATTCGTTCCGGTAATCGGCTGAGTTAAAACATAACTGAGAGCGATACGGGCTTCGGCTGCGCCCGGTTCAAGCTCTATTGCCGTCCGGTAAGAGCGCTCGGCTTCTTCCCAACGCTGCTGATCCGCGTATAAATTTCCCAATCCGTAGATTGCGCGCGAATCTTTTGTTTTTAAGCTTTGAGCCCGCAGATAAGCGCCTTCGGCTTTCATATAATTGCGTTCGTCTCGCGCTGCGTTTCCTTCTTCGATCTGCTGCTCGAAAAGCTCGTCGTATTCGCTGTTTACAGGCTGCTCGGCTTTTACCAAAGTGTTTTTGCTTTGATTATTCTGCGGCGAAAGCTTAACCGGCTGAATTATTGCGACAGGCGGACGATTATTAGCGGCTGCGGTC
Source organism: Acidobacteriota bacterium (assembly GCA_025463125.1). Taxonomy (GTDB): domain Bacteria; phylum Acidobacteriota; class Blastocatellia; order Pyrinomonadales; family Pyrinomonadaceae; genus SXVE01. Next base: position 4,565 of record JAOAPX010000072.1, read on the forward strand.
GGCGCGGATTTTACCGAACTGTTATTTGCGGGAGCTTTAACAGCGGGCTTGCTGACTGATTTTGTTGTTTTTTGAGCGGTTGTCGAAGCATTTGCAGTAAGATTGGTTTTAGCTTTTGCCGGAGTTTTGCTTTTTGCCGCAACCGGAATTGTTTTTTTCGGCGCCGCTTTCTTAGCCGGCGCGGGACTGCTTTTCGACTTTTTCCCGGGCGAGCGAAAAAGCTTATTGCTGCTTCCGAGGTCCTGGCTGCGAACGCCCGCGGAAAGCATCAAAAAACAAACAAACAAAACTAAATTTCGGCTGCTGAACATAGAAACTCCTGAGCTTTATTAATTAATCGGAACGCACAAGGCGAAAACCTAATTCCGCGCTGCGTTTCGTTTCTTCTACCGGCTGGCGGAAGGTTGAAGTGATGGCGAGCTCGCCCGTAGATTTTTGAAAAGCCGAACCGCCGCGAACCATCATAAAAACGTTTTTAAGGTCTCTGACTTCACCGGTTTTATTGCCCGGATAAAGCCGCGCCTGCGACCCCGTCCATTCAAAGACGTTGCCGATCAAATCCACGACGCCCCAAATGTTCGGGCAGGACTGCGCGCCGACCGGCTTGGCTTCGTCCATACTCGCTTTGTTTAGAACCGCGCAGCGATCTTCGTACCGGTCGCCCCACGGGTACAGATTGTTTTTTTCGCCGTTGGTCGCGGCGTATTCCCATTCTTCTTCGGTCGGCAGACGATAAGAAACGCCGTCGCGTCTCAAGCGCCATTCGGCAAAAGCTTTTATGTCACCTGCATTTACAAATCGAACGGGCATCGGTTCCTGACCGGCGATCGGTTTTTCGTTAACCCAGTGCGCCGGAAGCGGTTTGTAGCCCGTCTCGCTCGTAAAAGCGTAAAATTCGGCGTTTGTCACCTCGGTTTTGTCCATCCAAAAATCCTTAACCGTCACGCTGTGTTCCGGCTGCTCGTTATCTCTGCCCTCGTTGCGTCCCATCTTAAACGCGCCGCCCGGTATTTTTACCATTTCAGCTTTTACCGGAGCCGGAACTGCCGTTCCGTTCTGAGAAGAGTTAGCCGAGTTGCCGGTATTTCCGGTATTTCCCGTATTTCCGGTATTTCCCGTATTTGCAACATTCTGTTTTCCGGCGAAAAGACCGAGCCAAAAAACGCTTCCGATCCCGATAGTAGCTAGTAATAATAAGCCGGAAATTCCAATAATCGCTAAAATAAGCGGCGAAAAAAAAGATTTCTTCAGCGGCTGCGATTCGACGGCAATTTGCTGATCGCCGGTTTTCCAGTTTTGCTGAGCGGTTTTTTGCGCGTCATCTTCGGTTGAATTCGTGTTTGAGTAATTACTCGGCGTATTCTTTAAAGACGGATCGGGGCTTGATGTCTTTGCCGGTAAAATAACCGCAGAAGGTTTCGGAATCGCATTTTTATCAAGAAAAGGCGAGGCGCGAAGCTCCGCAACGACTTGCCTCGGTTTTCCGTCGCAGACGATTTCGTTTTCCCAATCAACAAATCCTTCGTGGCTGACGCGCAAATGATGATTTCCGCTTTGAATTCCTTCGAGAAACAATAAGCCGTCCGGTTTGCTTTCACCGACGGCAACATTATCAACGTAAACTTTCGCTTTCGGCGGAACCGTTAAAATACTAAGCGGCGCGGCGACCGCCAGCGCCGAGGACGTTATCGAACCGAAGTTATGAGACGTCGTGCCAATCGCATTTCGCAGTTCGGCGATCATAACTTCAATCGAAGCGGTGCGTTTTTCCGGGTCTTTTTCAAGCGTGTGCCGAACAGCCAGCTCGATTTGCGGCGAGACGTTTACGCCGAGCGCCGCAAACGAAGGCGGCGGATCGGACAGATGTTTTTTCATGATCGCGGGAATCGAAGAACCTTTGAAAGGAACCTCGCCCGTCAGCATCTGAAAAAGCATCACGCCAAGAGAATAAATGTCCGAGCGCGCGTCCGGCTCCTCGTCCGACCATTGTTCGGGAGCCATATAGTACGGCGAGCCCATCAAACCGGTGGTCTGCGCCTGTATAAACGAGCCGAGAAGCTCGCCGGATTTTATTTTCGCCAGACCGAAATCGAGAATTTTAACCGCCTCGGCAATATTTGATTTGTCTTTGCAAATCATTATGTTCAGCGGCTTTAAGTCGCGGTGAACGATTCCCTGCCGGTGCGCCGCGCCGATGCCGCTGCAAATCGCCGTCATTAATTCCAGCGCCTTTTCCGGCGCTAAACGCTTTTCGCGCGTTAAAAGATCGTGCAGAGATTCGCCTTCGACGTATTCCATCACGAGAAACGGCATCGTTCCCATTGCGACGCCGTAATCCGTCACCGAAACGACGTTGTAATGACGAATGGCGGCGGCGGCGAGAGCTTCCTGGCGGAAACGCGTGACGAGCTGCGGATCGTTTCCGACCAAATCCGGCAAAATAACTTTTATAGCGTGCTGAGTTTTCAGATAAGCGTGCCTGGCGCAATAAACAACGCCCATTCCGCCTTGCCCGAGGCGTTTTTCCAGGTGATATTTACCTTCCAAAATCGGTTCGCCGCTGAGTGTGTGGAACGTGGGCATTCCGTCGATCGGGCAAAGACTGACATCGTCTGTATAACACTTTTTACAATGTTGACACTCTTTCATTTTTGAATTTCAGGAACATGACAGAAAACTTTTGCGACTTTTGAGCCTTTTTACAACCGCAGACGGATATAACGGGTATTACGTAAAATTATTGCGATTAGATTTTAGTTTTTTTAGGTTTGTCAAGCAAGGTTTAAACCGCCAAACGGCGAATATCGGTTAAATATCAAAATTAAAACAATTTAAGATCGGCGTTTTCGACAAGGCGCGGCGAGAAGTTTAGCGGCGCGGCAGCGTAATTGTAAAAACAGTTCCGTCAGCGGCATTTGAAGTGACCGCTATTTGACCTTTATGCGCCGCAGCGATTTGCTGCACGATATAAAGCCCTAAACCCAGACTTTTCGACGAGGATTTATGACCGCTGACGATCGCGCGGCGGTAAGGATTAAACAAATTTTCGAGTTGTTCGGGCGGAATCGGCTCTCCGTAATTTTGCACTGAAACAGTCGCGTTCGTTTCATCGCCGCGCAAAATTATCCGAATCGGCGTGTCCGGAGCGCCGTAATCCACCGCGTTGCCGATCAAATTTGAAGCTATTTGCGCGAGACGGTCGGCGTCCCATTCGCCTGTAAAATCACCTTCAGCCGAAAATTCAAACCGGGTAAGCGGATTTGCGGCAGCAAACTCTTCGACGCTTTGCGAAAAAACCACTTTCAAATCCACAAGCTTTCGCTCGATTGGAATGCCGCCGCCGAGACGGGTTCTGGTTAAATCGAGCAGGTCTTTGATCATCCGCTCCATCCGGTTTGCGCTGTTTATGATTTTTCCGACGACTTTTTCGTTCTGTTCGTTTTTCGGGAAAAGCAACGTGGCGATTTTTATCGTGCTAAGCGGATTGCGAAGATCGTGTCCGAGAATTCCGAAGAGTTTTTCGCGCAGTTCGCCGATACGCTCGGCTTCGCGCAGTTCGGCTTCTCGCTGCCTAAGTTGTTTATCGGCAGTGAGTTCAAAAGCGATCAGATCGGCGAACAGGTAAAAGTTTTCCAGAACGTCATCGCTGAAATTTACCGGCAAAAAGTCGAGCGCGCAAAGCGTGCCGAAATAAGTGCCGTCGCGCAAAGTGATCGGCACGGCAATGTAGCTGTTGACGCCATAGGTTTCCCGGGCGATGTGATTGCAGTATTGCGCGTCTTCGGCAGCGTTTCTGATGACAATCGGCGCGACCGCGCCGTCAATCTCCTGTCAATAAGTTGTCGCCAGATCAAGCGTGTCGCCCGGCGATAATCCGAATTCGGCTTCGTCCAAAACGGCGCACGCCGTCCAGCTGGATTTGGTAACGCGCGCGACAAACACCAGCCTCATTCCCGAAACGCGCCGCAGCACTTTCAGAATCATCCGAATTCCTTCGATTCTCCGGATTACCGCAATATCGGCTTCGACTAAATTTTCGTTACTTTCGTTCATAAGAAACGAGTCGTTTTATAAAAATTTATGAAACGACCCTATCCGGTTGTTTTTTTTATTCAATCATATTAACCCTTAACGACAATATTCACCAGACGTTTAGGAACAACAATGATTTTAACGATATCTTTTCCGGCGGTGTATTCCTGAACCTTTGCATCAGCCAGAGCCATGCTTTCGAGCTCGGCGTTTGCCGCGTCAGGCGCAACGGATACGCGCGAGCGCAGCTTGCCGTTGATTTGCACGGGGATTTCGATTTCGTCGGCTTTTCCGAGCTCTTCGCGGTATTCGGGAAAACGCGCGTTGTTTGCCAGAATACCGTTTTCGTTTCCGATTATTTGCGCGTAGAGCTCTTCGGAAGCGTGCGGCGCAAACGGCGCGAGCATTAAGATTAAGCTCTCGACGGCTTCGCCAATCGCGTAAACGTCGCTTGCCGCAGCCGTTTCCGGCTCGACGCGAAAATCGTAGACGGCGTTGGACAATTCCATCAAAGCCGCGACCGGCGTATTGAACTGCAAGGATTCAAAGTTTTCGGTGATGCGCTTGATTGTTTGATGAGTTTTCCGCCGCAATTTTCTGGCGTCGGCGGAAAATTCATCGGGTTCCGTTTGCGGCGCGTTTTTCAAAGCGTCGTTCCACTTCCAGACGAAACGCCAGACTCTCTGCAAAAATCTGACGGCGCCTTCGATTCCCGATTCGTTCCAGACCAGCTCGTTTTCGGCTGGCGCGGCAAACAGCACGAAAAGACGCGCCGCGTCCGCGCCGTAGATTTCTACCATTTCGTCCGGGTCGACGCCGTTTCCTTTCGATTTCGACATTCGCTCGATTGCCGATTTCAGGCTCGTTCCGTCAGCGGCTTTCGCGCTCGTGATTTTGCCTTTCGCGTCGCGCTCGACCGATACGGAAGAAGGCGCGTAGTAAACGCGTTTTCCTTTGCCTTCCGGGTCGTCCGGGTTCGGAATCTCGTCGTAAAACGTTTCGCCGATGACCATTCCCTGCGTCAGTAGTCTTTTGACCGGCTCGTTAAAATCGACCAAGCCCATATCGCGCATCGCTTTCGTCCAGAAACGCGTGTAGATCAGGTGCATCACGGCGTGATCGTCGCCGCCGATGTATTGATCGACCGGCGCCCAGTAAGCCGCGATTTTCGGATCGAAAGGCATCTCCGTGTTTTTCGGATCGGTGTAGCGAAAATAATACCAGCACGAATCGACAAACGTGTCCATCGTGTCGGTTTCGCGTTTTGCCGCTTCGCCGCATTTCGGGCAGATCGTGTTGACGAAACTTTCGACCTTTGCCAGCGGCGATTCGCCCGTGCCCGTGATCTCGACTTTTTCCGGCAGTTCGATCGGCAGATTTTCGTATCTTTCCGGCACGACGCCGCACTTAGCGCAGTAAACGATCGGAATCGGCGCGCCCCAGAAACGCTGGCGCGAAACGCCCCAATCGCGCAAACGGTAAGTCGTCGCCGCTTCGCCGAATCCTCGCTGTTCGGCGTATCCGGTCATTTCCTTTTTCGCGTCTTCGCTTTGTTTGCCGTTCCATTCGCCGGAATTAATCAAAACGCCGTATTCGGAAAACGCCGAATCGAGCATTTCGTCAATCGCCAGTTTGTTATCGTTTGAAATTTCGTCAGGGTTTCCCCGCGGCTCTATGACAACTCGAATCGGCAAATCGTATTTGCGCGCAAATTCGAAATCGCGCTCGTCGTGCGCCGGAACGCTCATCACCGCGCCGGTTCCGTATTCGATTAAAACGTAATTCGCCGCCCAAACCGGCAATTCTTCTCCGGAAAAAGGATTAACGGCTTTCAGTCCCGTATCGACGCCTTCTTTTTCAATTTCGGCTTCGCGGTCCGTGACTTTTAATTTGTCGGCTTTGATTTTTTCGATCGAGGCTTTAGCTTCGCCGGAAAAATTCTCGTAATTCGCTTCGACGATTCCGTGTTCCGCCGCGACGACAATCGCGTTGACGCCGAAGATCGTATCGATGCGCGTCGTAAAAACGCGAATCTTTTCATTCGAGCCTTTTATCGCAAAATCGACAAACGCGCCTTCGCTTCTGCCGATCCAATCGCGCTGGCGTTTTAAAACCTTTTCCGCCCAGCCGGTTTCGATTTCCGACATATCGTCGAGCAGTTGGTCGGCGTAAGCGGTCGTGCGGAAAAACCATTGTTCCAGATCTTTTTTCTCGACCGCCCAGCCGCAGCGCCAGCAAATTCCGCCGCTCGCCTGCTCGTTCGAGAGCGTGGCTTTTTCGTTCGGGCACCAGTTGACCTGCGACAGCTTTTTATACGCTAAGCCCATTTCGTACATTTTCAGAAAAAACCACTGGTCGAATTTATAATAATCCGGTCGGTGCGCCGCCATTTCGCGTCGCCAGTCGTAGCTCAAGCCGAGGCGCTGCAACTGCCCGCGCATATAATTGATGTTTTCTTCAGTCCAGTCGCGCGGATTGACGCCGCGCTTGATCGCGGCTTCTTCCGCCGGCTGCCCGAACGAATCCCAGCCGATCGGGTGCAGCACGTTAAAGCCTTTCAAGCGTTTATACCAGGCGAGCGCGTCGCCGATCGAGTAATTGCGCACGTGTCCCATATGCAGATTGCCCGAAGGGTACGGCAGCATTTCCAATTGATAAAATTTCGGTTTATCGTCCTCGATCTCGGCTTCAAAAGCGCCCGATTCGCGCCATTTCGTCTGCCATTTATCTTCTATTTTTGCGGCAAAATATTTCTCATCCATATTTTTATACTTTATTTATAATAACAGCTGCGGACAAACACAGGCGTTTCAGTGCTTTCCGCGCTCGCGATAAAAAGACAATCTTAGCCGTTTATGCCAATTTCATCTACTTCGAATTTTAATTTGGAGTTTTTGCTCGATGCGGTTTGCGCCACTTCGCCGAAAAAAAAGTTCAAGCGAGTGGCTATCTAAGGACGAGGGTTTGACGGTCAAAGTTCATAGTTTGAATTTTAGTTATTTACGCCTGTTTTGTCTAATTTCTTTTGCCCGAAACTTAAATTTTGTGATAATTTATTAAATGCACTTATCCACTTTTAAGTCGCGGGAGTAAAGCAACACGAAAGATTTAATGATGCAAAAATCAATGAAGCGGACAGTCGAAACTTGATGTAAACGAGTTTGCCGTCTTGACTGTCTGCCTCGAATTAAAGGAGGAAACGGAGATGGTCAACCGAATAAACACGAACGTTGTCAGCGAATTTGACAAATTAAATGAAACGGAAGCTTCTGCCGTTTTAGATTACATTTCCACGCTTCTCACCAAACGAACAGCCAAATCGCGGGAAAACCCATCGAACGATGACTTAATCGTTTCGCTTTCCGACGCTTATGAAAATAAACGCGCGCGGCAAGTGGTCGAATGGGAACGCGTCAGGCGGCAAAACGTCCAGCGAGCGGCGTGAAAAATACAATTGCCAATTGCCGATTGCAAACAGCGAATTTAAAACGGGCGTTTCGATATTCGCTGTTTCTTTGCGCGTTTTTCGTTTTTGCGGGAAATCTTTCGGCGCAGGACGATTTTCAGTTTTTAGCCGAAAAGATTAGAAACGGGAATGCCGAGCAAAAACGCGACGCGCTGCTGCGAATCAGGAATCTCGAAACGGCGGAAGCATCGCGCCTTGCGATTCCAGCTTTGCGCGATTCGTCGGAAATCGTCCGCGCGACCGCCGCTTTTTCCGTCATCTTTCTGCCCGCGGGCGAAGCCTTTAACGCCATAACGCCGCTTTTAAGCGATAAAAAAGAATTCGTCCGCCGCGAAGCCGCGTACGCGCTCGGAAAAGTGAAAGATCCGCTCGCCGCTCGATTGCTTTTGCAAATTTTCCAAAAAGACAAAATCGCAGAAGTAAAAAACGCCGCCGTCGTCGCGCTCGGCGAGATCGGCGACGCTTCGGCTGTCGATGCTCTAACGCAGGCGCTGAGCAGAAAACCTAAAAATGAAGACGAAGCCGACGATTTTCTGCGGCGAAGCGCGGCGCGTTCAATCGGGCAAATCGCGCAAAGCGTTCAAAGCGTTCAAAGCGATAAAAAAAACATTCCGACTCGGAAAAGCACGCCGCCCGGCAGTATTTCCGAAACTTTCACACCGCCGAACGAAGATATTATTCGAACATTTCCGGCTTTCCGCGCTGCCGTCCCGGTTTTAATTCGGGTTCTCGGCAATTCCGCCGAACGCGACGACACGAAGCGCGAAGCCGCGTTTGCGCTCGGAGCAATCGGCGACGCCTCTGCAATCGCCGTTTTACGGGCGAGCGCGAACGCTCCGGATTATTACCTCGCTCAAATCAGCCGCGAGGCTTTGCGAAAAATCGAAATTTCTTCGAAATTCCCCGGACAATAAACAGCTTTTTGAGCCGCGAAAATTCGCGAGAGAGATAAATGAGAAAATCTTTTCATTTATCTCTCATTTTGTTTTAATGAAACTATGCAGGCAACACTTTCGCAGAAACCGATCTCAGGCGAATTGCTCGAATTTTACGAGCGGGTGCGCGGCTATACGGAAACGCTTTGCGAGCCGCTCGAAACCGAGGATTACATTCCGCAGCCGACGGTTGACGTCTCGCCGCCGAAATGGAACATCGCTCACACGACGTGGTTTTTCGAGGAAATGATACTGAAAAAGTTCTCGCCTGATTACCGGGTTTACGACGAAAATTTCGGCTATCTTTTCAACAGTTATTACAATACGATCGGCGACCGGACGCGGCGCGATAACCGCGGCGATTTGTCGCGACCGACCGTGCGCGAAGTTTTCGCTTATCGCCGCTGCGTCGATGATAAAATGCGCAAATTTCTCGCCCGGGATTTGCCGGAAAACGCGCGCGATCTGGTCGTTTTGGGCTTGAATCACGAGCAGCAGCACCAGGAGCTTTTTCTCACCGATCTGAAATACACTTTCAGCATCAACCCGCTTTTCCCCGTTTACAAAAAAGATTTCGCACTGGTTGAAAAAATTGAAAAAGTTGAATCCGTTTCCGATCAATTCGTCGAATTAAAAAGCGGCGTTTACGAAATCGGCTTCGCGGGCGAAGGTTTTCATTTCGACAATGAAGCCGCGCGGCATAAGGTTTATTTGAACGATTTTTCGATCAGCCGAAATCTCGTTACAAACGGCGAATATCTCGAATTCATCGAAGACGGCGGTTACAAGGATTTTCGTTTCTGGCATTCGGAAGGATTGGATTGGGTTAAAAACAACGATATAAATTCGCCGCTTTACTGGCACGAAAAGGGCGGCGAACGCTTTAATTACACGCTCGCCGGTTTGCGAAAAATAAATTTTGACGCGCCGGTTTGTCATATCTCGTTTTATGAAGCCGCGGCGTTCGCGGAATGGAAAGGCGCGCGTCTTCCGACAGAATTCGAATGGGAAGCGGCGAGCGAAAAATTCGATTGGGGTTTGCGCTGGGAATGGACGAATTCGGCGTATCTGCCGTATCCGAATTTTACGAAACCGCCGGGCGCTGTGGGCGAATACAACGGCAAGTTTATGATAAATCAGATGGTTTTGCGCGGCGCTTCGGTCGCGACGCCGGCAGGGCACAGCCGCAAAACTTATCGAAATTTTTTTCACCCGCATTTGCGCTGGCAGTTTACGGGAATCAGGCTGGCAAAGTGAATTTGAAACGGGATTTAAGCGAAATTCAGCAGAAAAGCAAGATAAGATCGGCAATTATTTATCGCCTTAAAATCTTTCTGTAATCTCGCAGATCGCGTTCATTCCGTATTAATTTTCATCGGTAAAGTATGCAAACATCGAGCGTTACCAAGCAAGACAATTTCGCCGAAGACGTGCGCAAAGGTTTATCTTCAGCGCCGAAACATCTTTCGTCAAAATATTTTTACGATGACGAAGGTTCGAGGCTTTTCCAGAAGATTATGGACTTGCCCGAATATTATTTGACGCGCGCCGAATACGAGATTTTCTCTACGCAAACGAAAGAAATTTTCAGCGCGTTTTGCGACGATTTCGCGGAATTTGATTTAATTGAGCTCGGCGCCGGCGACGGAACGAAAACCGCCGTTTTAATCGATTATTTTTTGCGGCGAAAAATTGATTTCACGTATTCGCCGATTGATATTTCCGCCGAAGCTGTGGATTTCCTGACCGAAAAATTCAAAACAAAATTTCCGGGCTTAAAAATAGACGCGAAAACCGGCGATTATTTCCGCATTCTCGAAACGCTTAAAAGCGAATCGCAGCGACCGAAAATACTTTTGTTTTTAGGCTCGAACATCGGAAATTTCAGCCGCGAAAAGGCTTTGGGGTTTTTCGCCCAGCTTCGCGCCGTGATGAACGAAAGCGATCTGCTTTTCGTCGGATTTGATTTGCAGAAAGATCCGCGCGTGATCCTGGCGGCTTATGATGATGCGCAAGGCGTCACGGCGGCGTTTAATCTAAATTTATTGAAACGAATAAACCGCGAGCTCGGCGCGAATTTCGACCTGGAAAGTTTTTCTCATTACGCGACTTACCGCCCGACCGAATGCGCCGCGCGCTCGTTTTTAATCAGCCGCGAAAACCAAACGGTGCGAATCGAAGCCTTAAATTGCAGCTTTGAATTTAAACAATGGGAACCGATCTTTATGGAAATTTCGCAGAAATACAACCGGGAAATGATCGAAGATTTAGCCCGAGCAAGCGGTTTCCGGGTTAAGCGAAACTTCTTTGACAGTCGTCATTATTTTGTCGATTCGCTTTGGGAAAAATCTGGGAAGAAATAAAACGCCGGTAAACGCGGATCAGGCGGATTTTCAAGGATTGTTTTTGAAATAAATTTATGATAAATCCGCGTTTATCGATTTTGCCCTGTTTATCCGCGTCCTATTTATATTTCTTATTCTTATTTCTTAATTCTTATTTGTTATTTCCTATTTCCTATTTCTTTCTTTCATAATAGTTATCTTTCTATGCATTTTACAATTTTGCGTTTCAACCAAATCGATTCAACCAACACCGAAGCCGTAAATCAGGCAAAGCGCGGCGCGGAAGAAGGTTTATGCATCGTCGCGCGGCAGCAAAATGCCGGGCGCGGGCGACACGGCAGAATCTGGGTTTCGGAAAAAGACGCGGGGCTTTATTTCAGCGTCGTTCTGCGCCCGCAGATTGAAATGCGGTTTTTATCTTTAATTACTTTAATGACCGCCGTCGCCGTTTATGAAACGGTGAAAACTTTCAACTTAAATCCCGATATTAAATGGGCAAACGACGTTCATATCGACGGCAAAAAGATCAGCGGGATTTTAGCGGAAACCGTAGAAACGCACGAAGGATTGGCGATCGTCGTCGGCATCGGCATCAATTTAAAGCCTTCAAACTTTCCGCCGGAAATCGCCGATACGGCAACTTCGATCGAGAGCGAAACGGGAAAGCCGGTCGATATCGAATTTTTGCTCGGAATTCTGACGGCGAATTTCAGCAGGTTTTATGAAATATTAAGCCAAGAAAACGGCGCGGAAAATATTCGCCGGATGTGGGCGGAAAGGTCTTCTTACTTTGAAGGGAAAGAGGTCAGAGTCACGTTTGAAAACGAAACGATTACGGGAATGACGTGCGGCATTGAGGAAAACGGCGCTTTGCGCGTGAAACTAAAAACGGGCGAAGTTCGCGTTGCTCACGCGGGCGACGTTGAGCAGTTGCGACAAATTCAGTCCGGACTTTAAATGGACATAAAGCATCTAAATCTGGCGCGCTGTTTTTCCTTAAAAAGCCATTGGGCGCAAAAGTTAAAAATAAAGCCGTCTGACAGTCGGCACGCCGAGCGGCGAAATCAATCTTTACTAAAGCAAGAAATGGATTGAACTTTGCCGGTCAAGAGTGTAGTTTGTAGAAAGCGCCTATTTTACGATTTTATTAATTTTATGAGTGACGAATACGATTTTGAAAATGACGGTTTGGATTTTGACGACGACAAAGCCGGACAATTCGGAGAATTTGACGAATTTGAAGACTTTGAACCCGAAGAAGTTCAAATGAGAACCGCAGTTTTATCAAAAAACAATATGTACGCGCTTTTATGCGTGAAAACCGCAAACGAAGGCGGAGCGATCTGCCGCGTCGATCCGCGCGAAAATCAACCGTCCGTGCAAATTTACGACGATCCTGTAAAAGCGATGGAATGGTTTACGAAAAGCCTCCGAACCAGCAAAAAAAACGGCTGGCAAGTCGTTTACGACGGTCTCCCGCTCCAGGGATAGTTTTTGATAAAGGCGATTGGTGAATGATAAATATAAAACCTGGAAAAAGCTCTCGAGCAAAGGTTTTGTTTTTAATTCACCACTCACCATTAAAGACATTCACCATTATTAATGTTTTTTGCGATTGACATCGGAAATTCTTCGATCAAATTCGGAGTTTACGAAAACGACAACTTAATCTCGCGATTTGCAATTCCCACCGTTCGCGAATATTCAGCCGAAAATATAAATTCTTTAATCAGCGGTAAAATAAACTGCCTGCCCGCCGGCGTCGTCGTTTCTTCGGTCGTTCCGCAATTGAACGCGGCTTTTCAAGCTTTTTCCGAAACCTTCCTTAAAACAAAACCCGTTTTTGTCGATACGAATTTCGATTCCGGTCTAAAGATAAAATATAAGCAGCCGGAAAACCTGGGCGTTGATCGATTTGTCGCGGCTTTTGCGGCGAGCGAAAAATACGGCGCGCCGTGTATCGTCTGCGATTTCGGAACGGCGACGACCATTGACGCCGTAAATGCGAACGCGGAATTTATCGGCGGAGTTATCACGCCCGGAATCGCGGCTTTGGCTGAAGCGCTCCACCTGAAAGCGGCAAAACTGCCGAAAGTCGAAATAGAAAAGCCCGCGAGCGTATTCGGCGATTCGACCGTTACGGCAATTCAATCGGGAATTTTTTACGGCTACCTGGGTTTAACCGAAGGGCTTTTGCGAAGAATGATCGACGAATTAGGCGAAAAGCCGCGCATCGTCGCGACCGGCGGATTTTCTCGTCTGATTGCGGAAAACTGCCGGTTGATTGAGATTGTTGACGAAAATTTAATGCTCGACGGGTTAATTGGAATTTATAAAAGAATCGTCCGCAGATGAACACGGGTAAACTCAGATAGATAAGAAAAAATAAGAAATAAGAAATAAGAAATAAGAAATAAGAAAGAAACGAGAAAGATATATAAAAAAGTTAAAAACTATGCGCGGGAATTTCAGAAAAGGTTTTTTTGATTCTAAAATCCCGCTCTTTTGTTATTTATCCCTTTTATTTTTCCTTTATTTTTTTCTTAAGCTTTCTTATCTCTCAGTTAATCTTTCTCAAAATCCGTGTTTTTCGAGTTAACAGGCAGACACAATTCTTACTGAAAAGTCGGCAAAAACTTCGGCACGCGGCGCGCGTTCGTTAATTGCTCGAAAGCGTATGCGAGCTTGATTAAAACGTGCTCGGAATAGGCGCGACCGAAAAACGAGATGCCGATCGGCAATTCGCGTATAAATCCGGCGGGAACGGTGATGCTCGGATAACCGGCGACCGCCGCAAGGCTCGAACTCGAAACGTAATTGCTGCCGCAGTCGCCGTTAATCAGATCGATCATCCATGTCGGCGCGTTTGTCGGCGCGACGAGCGCGTCGAGATTGTTTTTCGTCATTACCGCGTCGATTCCCTGCGCGCGCGTCAAAGTTTTGCATTTATTGAGCGCCTGCAAATAAGCTCTCGAGGTGAGCGAGCCTTTTTTCGCCGAAGATTCGAAAATTTCCTGCTTAAAGTAAGGCATTTCGCGGGCGGCGTTTTCTTCGTTGAACTTTATTAAATCTTCGAGGTTTTTGTACGGCGAATTTCGCTCGCTGAGATATTTCGCCAGGTCGGCTTTAAATTCGTATTGAAGCACTTCGTATTCAGCGTCGCCGAATTTGCCGAGCGTCGGGATTTTCACGTCAAAAAGGATCGCGCCCGCCCGCTCCAACGCATCGAGCGATGCGTCGGCGATCGCGTCGACTTCGCCGTGCTTGCCCCAAAAATCTCGCGCCACGCCGATTCTCGCGCCGCGCAAACCGTCTTTTTGCAAAAAACTTTCGTAATCCTTCCGGGCTTTTTTCCCGTTTTGCGCGGTCGCCGAATCTCGCCCGTCAGCTCCGGTTAAAACGCTCAAGAGAATCGCCGCGTCGGCAACCGTCCGGGTCATCGGTCCGGCTGTGTCCTGGCTATGCGAAATCGGGATTATGCCGCTTCGAGAAATCAGCCCGACGGTCGGCTTAAGCCCGACGATCCCGCAGATCGAAGCCGGGCAAACGATCGAGCCGTCGGTTTCCGTGCCGATGCCGATTGCTGACAAATTCGCCGCGATCGCCGCGCCCGAACCGGAACTCGAACCGCACGCGTTGCGGTCTAAAATATACGGGTTTCTGGTTTGCCCGCCGCGCCCCGACCAACCGCTCGTCGATTTTGTAGAACGAAAATTCGCCCATTCGCTTAAGTTGGTTTTCCCTAAAATTACCGCGCCCGCTTTTCGCAATTGTTCGACTAAAAAAGCGTCGCGCTGCGGCGTCGGAGCGTTTAGTAAAGCGAGGCTTCCGGCGGTCGTCTGCATCCGGTCGGCGGTGTCGATGTTATCTTTTATGACGATCGGAATGCCGTGAAGCCGCCCGCGAACTTTTCCGCTTTTGCGCTCCTTATCGAGTTGTTCGGCGATTTCGACGGCGTCCGGATTAACTTCAATCATCGAATTAATCGTCTTTTTATCGATGTCTTCGATTCTGTCGAGATATTTTCTGACGATTTCTTTTGCCGAAAGCTCGCCTTTCTGCATTTGCGTTTGCAGTCGGGAAACGGTTGTTTCTTCGAATTCAAACGTTTTTGCGGGCGGGGCGGCTGATACTTCTTTTCCTTTGCTCATAACGATTCCAACGCTGGCTAAAGCGCCTATTTCCAAGAATTCGCGGCGGTCGAGTGATTTCATTTTTCTTCCTTTGTTATTTTTATTATTGACTATGTTTACTTTTTTAATGTTTTCTTTGAGATTAAAAACAGGACTCCGATGTTTATAATATTTTAGTCCGAACGGGCTCCGGTCAACAAATTAATTGGACTTCCGTCGCTACTTTTATTCATAATACACATCAAACCAAGAGGAAAAACTATAAATGACAAATAAACTTGCGGCGTTTTTTACAATCGTATTTTTTCTACTGCAAAGTATGACGGTTTATTCAAGCACTGCGGCGACAACTGACGAACAGTTTGAAACGCTTGCGAATCAATACATTACAGAGTTTTTGAAAATGAATCCCGAACGCGCGACCGGACTCGGCGAGCACGCTTACGATCATCTTTTAAATGATTACAGCCTCGCCGGCATTAAAAAATCGCGCGATTTTAACGAATCTTTTTTGCAGCGGCTGAAAGCGATTCCGCTCGACAAACTGAGCAAAGTCAACAATATAGACGCGCGCATTATGCGCGAGCGGTTGGAATCGAATATTTTCGGCATCGACGTTTTGCGCGAATACGAATGGAATCCGGGAAATTACAACGTCGGCAGCGCGCTGAACGCCTTGATTTCACGCGATTTCGCGCCGCTCAAAGATAGACTTGCGAGCGCAAAAGGTCGGCTCGAGATGGTCCCGGCAGTCGTTGCCGCCGCGAAAGCTAATCTGAAAACTCCGCCGCGCGTTCACACCGAAACGGCAATCGCGCAAAACAAAGGCGTGATTAATTTGATAAAAGGCGATTTGCAGATGTTCATCAATCAAGCCGGAATGCAAACGGAACTCGCGCCCGCTCAGAAAACGGCGATTGACGCCTTGACCGAATACGGCAAATGGCTCGAAACCGATTTGCTGCCGCGCTCGACCGGCGAATTTCGTCTCGGCGAAGCGAAATATCGTCAAAAATTGAAATACGCGCTTTCGTCCGATATGTCGAAAGAAGATTTACTGAAACGCGCCGAAGCGGATTTGCGGGCGACGCAGGAAAAAATGGCGAAAGTTGCTTTATCGCTTTACCCAAAATATTTTCCTAATGGAAATGAGGCTGCAAAGACAACGGAATTAAGTGGTAAACAGTTTGCTATTAAATCGATACTGGATAAACTCGCCGAAAAGCGTCCGAATAACGAAACAATCGTCGCGCAGGCGAATCAGGATTTGAAGGAAACGACAGAATTCGTTCGCGCCAAAAAACTCGTGACCGTTCCGAGCGAGCCGGTCAAAGTTATCGAAATGCCGGAATTCGCTCGCGGAAGCGCCGTCGCTTATTTTGATTCGGCGGGACCGTTAGAGAAAAAGAACGAAACGTTTTTCACCATTTCGCCGACGCCGAAAGATTGGTCGGACGCGCGCAAAGAATCGTTTTATAAAGAATACAACGATTATATGCTCGAAGATTTGACCGTTCACGAAGCGATGCCCGGACATTATCTGCAAATAATGCACTCGAATAAATTCAAAGCTCCGACGCTTATAAGAGCGATTTTCCGCAGCGGAACTTTCACCGAAGGCTGGGCGGTTTACGCCGAGCAGATAATGGCTGAAGCAGGTTACGGCGGCGCTGAGGTTGAAATGCAGCAATTAAAAATGAAGCTTCGCGTCATTATCAACGCCATTATCGACCAGAAAATCCACACAGCCGGAATGACCGAAAAAGAAGCCGTCGATTATATGATGAACGAAGGCTTTCAGGAAGAAGGCGAAGCGGTCGGCAAATGGAAACGAGCGCAATTGTCTTCAACGCAGCTTTCGACGTATTACGTCGGATCGGTCGAAGTCAACGACATTCGCAAAGCGTATGAAGCGAAAAACAAAGGAAAATTGGATATGCTGAAAATGCACGACGCGATGCTTTCGTTCGGTTCGCCCGCGCCGAAATACGTTAAAGAAATGATGAATTTGAATTAAATCTTTGCACGTCAAGATAGAAATCACACTGTTACAACAATTGAACGGGCGACTTTAACGTAAGCGCCCGTTTTTATTTTTTCTGATTATGTAGTAGACAAATGAGCCGATAAAACCGAAAAAAGCTCCTTTAATCGTAACAACTATTACTACTTCTGCAATTAACGGAAAAGTATATAAAGGCTGATCGAAAGGTATGTGGGGCTGTATTACTGATGATAATGTCCAACCTAAGGTCGAATCTACCAATCCGGCTATTAAACCCGCGCTTACACCGCTTAAAAAGTCAAATTTTTTGTAACCCAAAAAACCCGCTAAAGCATATAAAAATAACGAAACCCAAGATAGCGCCGTGTAATCAAATTCCAAAATCTTTGATGTGAATGAAGCGGTAACATCAAAGATTACTATTGTAATACTAACTAACAGATAATACTGAATCTTGTTTCTCATCATATATGCTCTTACTTAATTTTCATCAAACTTCCGTCGGCGCTGATTTTGCTTGATTTGCTTCGCGCTACCTGTTCAGCTTTTTCAAACGCCCGCATAAAGTTTTCGCCTAAAACTTTGCGGACTTCCTGTTCGGTGTAGCCGCGTTTGAGCATTTCGTAGGTTACCAGAACGAGGTCTTCCATTCCGTTCATGCCTGCCGGCAGAAGCGGAATGCCGTCGTAATCGGAGCCGATGCCGATGATGTCGATGCCCGCGACTCGTTTAATGTGGTCGATGTGATCGACGATTCTGGTGTAGCCCGGAACATTGATCGGGTTGGCGGCGAGAAGCTTTCGTTCGGCTTCGTTAAAAGCGAGTTGATCGTTTTTATACTGCTCGCGGAGCGCGTCGATCTGAGGTTTGAGCCGCGCGGCGCGGTCGTTTTCGTCTTTGCTGTATTGATCGTCGAGAAAAGCCGGGTAAAAATTTATCATCACGACGCCGCCGTTTTGCGCGATGCGTTTTAAGGTTTCGTCGTTGATGTTGCGCGTGTGATTGGCGACGCCGCGCGCCGACGAATGCGAAGCGATAATCGGCGCGGTCGTGACGTCTAAAACGTCCGACATCACTTTGTCGGAAACGTGCGAAATATCGACGAGCATTCCCAAACGGTTCATTTCGCGGACGACTTCCTTGCCGAAATCCGACAAGCCGTTGCTGATCACTTCGCCGCGATGCGCGTCAGCCCAATCGTGCGAAACATTATGCGTCAAGGTCATATAACGTATGCCGAGACGATAAAAATTTCGCAGCGCGTAAAGCGAGTTTTCGATCACGTAACCGCCCTCGATGCCCATAAAAGCGCAGATTTTCTTCTGCTTTTTCGCCTGCCGGATTTGTGCCGCCGTCGTGCACGACATCAGCACGTCCGGATTTTTTTCCACTTCGCGATTCGTCGCGTCGATCAAGTCCATCGCACGCCGCATCGCGCCGCCGGTTTTGAGCGTCGAGCCGGAAACGTAAATCGAGAAAAATTCCGCCGTAACGCCGCTTTGCTTAAGGCGCTGCAAATCGGTGTGAAACGGGTCGCCGTCACGATGATACTTGCCGACCGAATTGCTCGTCAAAGCGAAATCTTCATCGACCATCGGGCTCGTAACATCGTTATGCCCGTCAATTACTATCGCTTTTTTATGCAGTTTTAAGGCTTGCTGCCAGACGCGCCGGTCCGCGCCCTGCGGCATCGTCTGCGCGGCTGCCTGCCCCGCAAATAAAAAGATAAAAACAA
>JAOAPX010000077.1 GCA_025463125.1 Acidobacteriota bacterium
GAACGAGCTTTTGTGCAAATCCGGTTTGAAAAGCGAAATGTAAAACGAGCAGACATAAAACGACGCGATATTTTCTCATAGCAGACGCATTTTATACGATTTATTATGTTTGGGAAATAAAGACTTATTTCGGGGTGGTCTTCTGCTTTTGAAGTGCTAATAAATGATTGTTTATTAGCATTCGAAATCGTGAAAATTTGATAGGTTAAGCCGCTTTGCCATTCAACGCAAAGGCTTATTTTATAACATCAATTAACTAAGCTTGAGAGCCTGTTTTAATTTGAGAAGATTATAAATTATTGCCGAATCCAAACAGATCCGTCCGAATATTCAATACGGTCAATGGTAATTACTTCTTTATAAGGATTTTCTCCGGCTTTTTCAGCTAATGCGGCATCAATTATCTTAGTCGGCGGCGATATGCTGAATTCAATTAGTTTTCTTATTTTTCCGGCGGAAAGTTCTTTTTCAGATCTGAATTGGTGTGTGTCTATTTTTTCTAAACTTACCGGGTCAATAAAATCGAAACTCCATTGAATAGATTTTATTTTTTTATCGCCGTTGTTTTTGATTTTCACAATATATTCATAGCCCTTAGCGGCATTTAAAGTTGGGTGGTTTTCACCAATTTGATTGAGTTTTTGAGGTGCGGTACTTAGCATCGTACTGTGACGATCAAGTTGTCTGTTAAATCTACCGGCTTTTTTCCAGGAGATTTCCAATACTTCAATACTCTTTTCATTGGCGGTTGCCAACGCAGGTTTCTGTGCAAATGCAAAGCTTGAACAAGTTGCAATCATTATCAAAATACAAAAAAAGTTCATTTTTTTACCTCCCGGTTTTGCAATTGTGCGACAAATATCCTTCCTAACTGGTAGCTCAACTAAGAGCTCGCTTTATTTACATTTAATAAAATGAGCTCGTTTGAAACATAAAATAAGAAACTGTTGAATTTAATCAATTTCCTAAATTAAATTCGGCATATTTCAAACCAATAAATATTTCTGTTTCGAATCATTTATTAAACAAACGCACAGATAATACCTGGCAGTTAGTTTAATATCAAGGAATTTATTTATTGCGTCGCAAAGACGGTTTTACAGACAGCAATTATAAGGATGGAGTACTGAATTAACCTGCATCTTTTCCAGTTCTTTTTAGTCTATTTCCGAAACGTGCGAATTGCAGTTAGATATTTAGCTTGATTTCGTGATATTTTTTGATTGAATTTAACCTTTTATAAAGCTTTTATAAGACTTACATAATGGAAGAACTTTTCGAACAAAACCCGGATCAGGCGCGGGTTGAAAAACGGGTTGAGGCAACGGGAAAAACGCGGCTTTCGTGGCGCGAATATCTGGAAACCGATGAAGCCGTGCGGACGATTTATCTGATCTTCGGCTTTTTCGCCATCGTGCTCGTGATGACTTTGCTGCAATTTCAGACCGATGCGATTTGCTGCGGCGATTGGGACGGTTATTACCATATCAAATGGAGTATGCTTTTGTGGGAAAGCTTCAAGAGCGGCAACTGGCTGCCGACGTTTGAATGGCTGCCTTTGACGGTTTTAAATCCGAAGGATTACGCCGATCATCATTTTCTTTTCCACCTTTTGCAGATTCCGTTTTTGTGGTTTTTCGAGCCTGTTAAAGCGGCGAAAATCGCGGCTGTGGTTTTCGGATCTTTAGCGGTTTTTTCCGTTTACTGGCTGCTTTACCGTTATAAAGTCAATTATCTTCTTTTGTGGCTGGTGATGCTTCTGGTTTGCGGCAGCTCGTTTTATTTCCGAATGAATATGGCGAAAGCGCCGCCGCTGACGATTATTATCTCAGCCATCGGCGTTTATTTGCTTTTCGAGCGGAAATACGTCTGGCTCGCGCCGCTGATGTTCGCCTTTGTCTGGACGTACAGCCTTTTTCCGCTTCTTCTGTTCGCGGCGTTTTTCTGGACGCTTGTCATCGGCTGGAACGAGCGAAGATTCGAATGGCGACCGCTCGCGTACACTTTCGGCGGAATGGTCGCGGGAAACATCATCAACCCGTATTTCCCGACGAATCTTTTGCTTTTCTGGGAGCATTTCTACACTAAATTCAAGGTCGGCTCCGATTTTGCCGTCGCCGTCGGCGGCGAATGGTACCCGTATTCGGGAATGGAATTGATTACGAATTTCCCGATCGCGCTCGCGGCGATGCTCATCGGCTATATTTTATTTATGCCGAGAGAAGGGAAATTGCCGGAAAAAGCGACGTTCTTTTTAATGTTCGTCACGGTTTTGCTCGCCGCGCAGTTTCGCTCCAAAAGATTTGCCGAATATTTTCCGCCGTTTGCCGTTTTATTCGTCGCTTTCAGCTGGCAGGCTTTTATAGCGCCGAGCAAACCGGAATTGCCCGAAGATTTTAAGCGAGACATCGAGCCGTATCTGGATACCGAAAAACCGACCGAACGACAACAGCTTTTAGGTTACGCAAAGCCCGCCGCTCTCTGGGGCTTGGGAATTATTCTGTTTGCGTTTTTTATCGTTACTTTAACCGGCTTTCATTATTTAGGATTTAACGAAAGCGGTTTGATCGGCTCGATTCGCGGAAACGAAGCGAACGACCGTTATGAGCGCGCGATGAGTTTCGCGACCGGAAAAGACGCGAACGGCAGCGACAATATCCCGCCCGGCGAGCGTATCTATAACACGAACTGGGATGATTTCCCGAAATTGTTTTTCTTTAATACCAAGCACGCGTACGTTTACGGGCTCGATCCGAATTACCTGTTTTCGGAAAACCCCGATCTTTATAAACTCCTGGTCGATCTGAACGACGGCAAGATCAATGATCCGGCGCCGGTCATTCGCGAAAAATTCGGCGCAAATTACATTTTCACAGACGCAAAAGAAAACGGCGATTTAATTGCCAAAGCGCTCGAAAGCGGCTGGGTCGAAATCATTTACGAAGACGACGAAGCGAGAATCTTAAAAATCAGACCGCAGAAAGGCGAACCGCCGAAAGAAGCCGCGCCGGAAACGCCCGAAGAAAAAATGCAGCTCGACGAAGAAGAAAAAACGTCGAATAGCGCCGGTAGCGCCAATCAAGCCGCCGGCGACGAAGACGAGGAGCCGTAATATGAACAAGGGAAAAATAGAGAAAGCGGGAAAATGGAAAAATCTTCCGACTGCGAAAATGTCGCTTTTGCTGATATGCGCTTCGTTTGTTTTGGCGTGCCAGCCGAACAGCTCGATTATCAGTTCGCAAAAAAACGCGCAGACCGCAAATACGCCGGATAAAGTCTCCAGCCCTTACGAGCGCGACCTGGAAACGATGAAAACCGCCAATTTCGATACTATTCTCGTCATCAGGCGCAAAGACGGCGGCGCGCTCGATGCCGAAGATAAAAAATACATTAAAACGTACTCACCGATGGAAACCAACCGTTTTATCGTAACCGATGGCGAAAAGGCTGTAATTGCCGGTTCGAAATTCAGATTTCCCCCGGAAAACATCGATATTTTGCGCGAGCGTTTTGCCGTTGAAAATCTTTCCAAGCCCGTCGAGGAAGCATCGCCCGCAAATATTCCCGCCAACGGTAATGTCAATAGTAATGTCAATAACGGCGCAAACACCGGGCAAAAATAAATTTATGATCGACGAGAAAGAAGTTAGAGCAGCTGCCCCGACGGGCGAACAAGGCGAAGCGCCGCAAACGCCGCAGCTTATCGATCTGGCATCGACATCGCCTTCATACAGCTCGATTATTCGCGTCGTTATCGTGGTTTTACTTCTTTTAGCGGTCAAGGATTTCGTCGTCAGTATTCTTTCGTCACTGATTTACCTGTTTTTTATGGTGGTTCTGGCGATTTTTCTCGCGTATCTGATACATCCTTTGGTGAAATTGATTCAGCGACCGTTTGAAGACCGGAGTATAGGCAGAATTATGCCGCGTTCGCTGGCGATAGCTTTGTCTTACCTGATAGTTTTTTCTTTTCTCGCCGTTGCCGTTTCCTACGTTGCGCCGAAAATAATAGATCAGGCAAAAGAATTCGCTACAAATGCGCCGACCTATATGACTTACGTGCAGAACGGCAGCAACGAGCTAAACCGCAGGCTCGACCGGATGCGCGTTTCCGAAAGCATTCAACAACAGATTAACGATAAAATCAACGGTTCTCTGACCGCTATGGGCGAATACGCTTCGACGATGCTGGGCGCCGCCGCCATCGTCATTATAACTTATGCGCCGTGGCTCGTTCTGGTTCCGATTCTCGCGTTTTTCTTTCTCAAAGACGTAAATATGTTTCGCATCGGCATTTTGCGAATCGTTCCGGTCGGCGAATGGCGAACGCGCGTCGAATCCGTCATCTACGACGTTAATAAAACGCTCGCCGCATATACCCGCGCCCAGCTGATTTCCTGTTTGTTAATCGGATTTATCTGTACAACCGGATTTTATTTGCTGGGCAATAATTACGCGCTTTTGCTTGGTATAATTGCCGGCATTCTGGAATTTATACCTTTGATCGGACCGCTTACCGTTGCCGTGCTCGCAATTTCAGTCGCCGGGCTCGAATCCGGCTGGGAAGCGCTCTGGACGGCGATTTTTTTGATTGTTTTGCGCATCGTTCACGATTACGTTACTTATCCGCGCATTGTCCGCGAAGGAATTCATATGCATCCGCTGGCGATTATTTTGTCGGTTCTGGCGGGCGAGCAGGTCGCCGGAATTCCAGGGGTTTTTATTGCGATTCCGCTGGTTGCGCTTTTAACCGTTCTTTATAAACATATTCTCGAGCACAGCGGCAGCCGCGGACTTTTCGCAGGGCTGCTCGAACCCAAGGAAAACAGCGAAGAAAACGCCGGGGCGACACCGTAAATCATCACCAATCGCATGGTTAATAGCCTTCTTTTTTATTTTATGACTTTTAGTGTTTTCTTATTTTTAAATATTTTCTAAAGACTTTCCAGAATTTTCAGAAATCCTTTTTCATCTTCAAAAAACAATTTGTTTTCGACGACGCGGCACGGCGTCTCGAAACTCGAATTTTTGAGCTTAACGCCGTCTTTTGCCGTCGTCAGTAAAATTTCCGCGCCCGCCGCCTTCGCCGCCGCTTCGATTTTCGCGATGTCTTTTTGCGTATAAAAGTGATGATCCGGAAAAGCCTCGGTCGATATTAAATTAAAATTTTCACGCCGCAATTGCTCGAAAAAATTCTCCGGATTTCCGAGCGCGCAAAACGCCAGCGCTTTTTGGTTTTTTACTTCCGAATTTAATTGCCCGTGTTTTGCCTGGTCAATTTCTTTTTTTATATTTTCGCCCGTCTGCTTTTGCGCGTTAAATCTTTTCAGCTCGACCAGATTCAAAATTCTATTTTCACACGTGAAAATCGGGCATTTGAAATTATACTTTCTGATTTGTTTTATCAGCTCTTCGACGTTTTCAACTAAATTCGAGCGCGAAACAACGATCAAATCCGCGCGGTTCAGATTGCTCAAAGATTCGCGCAAAATCCCTCGCGGCAAAGTTTTATAATTTCCGAACGGGTTGGTCGCGTCTAAAAGAACGATGTCCAGATCGCGTTTCGCTTTCCGGTGCTGAAAAGCGTCGTCTAAAACAAACGCCGTCACGCCGAATTTTTCGCGCGCCCATTTAGCCGCCGAGACGCGGTTTGCGTCAGCGACGACAATCGCTTTGCCGGAAAGTTTGCGCGCGAGTTCGAAAGGCTCGTCGGCTGCTTCTTTTACGCTCGCCAGAATTCTTTCGCCGTCCGAAACCGTAACTCTTTGTTTAGGATTCTCCCGACCGTAGCCGCGCGTTAAAATACAAACCTTTTCACCTTTTTCAGCCAGAATTTCAGCGACGAACGCGACGAGCGGCGTTTTTCCAGTTCCGCCGACCGTAATATTACCGATACTGACGGTTTTCGCGCCCAACGAAAAAGATTTATAAATCTCTTTTTCATAAAGCGCGTTGCGAATATCCGTAATTTTGCCGTAAACCCAGGAGAACATAAGAATAATGGTGAATGATTAATAAAAAACCTGGAATTTTCTTTTAATTTACCGTTCACCATTAAAAAAACATTCACCGTTAAAAACTTTATTTTTTATTAGTCGTTTGAATCAGTCTGTCGAGCTTGTTTTGCGCTTGCCCGCTGTCGATTGATTGTTCGGCAAGCCGCGCGGCGTGCATCGGGTCGCGGGCGATTCCTCCGACAACGAGCGCGGCGGCGGCGTTCAGCACGATCAATGAACGCGCTTCGTCGCGTCTTTTGCTGCTTAAAACATCTTTGATGATTTTCGCGCTTTCATCGGCGGTTTTTGCGTGCAGATGTTCGATGCGACCGCGCTGCAAACCGAAATCTTCGGGCGTGATGCGAAATTCGCGAATTTTATTTCCGGCAACTTCGGCGACGAAAGTTTCGCCCGTTAAAGTCAATTCATCAAGCCCGTCGGAGCCGTAGACGACCCACGCGGATTTTGTTTCCAGAAGCGCGAGCGCCTGCGCGATCGGTTCAAACAGCGAGCGATGCCAAACGCCGACGAGCTGTTTCGTCGCCGAAGCCGGATTTGCCAGAACGCCGAGCAGATTCAAACAGCTGCGAATGCCGAGATTGCGGCGAACTTCGCCGACGCGGCGCAGTGCCGGGTGAAATTTCGGCGCGAACATCACGCAGATTCCCGCGCCGTTTAAACAGGTTTGAGCTACTTCGGGCTCGCCCGCGATTTTCACGCCGAGCTTTGACAAAACGTCAGCGCTCCCGGTTTTGCTCATCACGCCGCGATTGCTGTGTTTCGCGACCGCGAGACCTGCGCCCGCGACGACGAAAGCGGCAGCCGTCGAAACGTTAAAAGTTTTCGCCGCGCTCGATCCGGTTCCGGAAGTGTCGATCAGATTTTTCTGCCTTGTTTTGATTTTTACGGATTGCTCGCGCATCACGCGAGCCATCCCGGCAAGCTCTGCGTAGGTTTCTCCTTTTGCGGTCAGGGCAACCAAAGCTCCTGCGATTTGCGCGTTGTTGGCGCTCGGGTCGGTTAAGGCGCGGTAAAAATTCGATGCTTCTTCCATCCGCAAATCTTCGCCGCGCATAAGGCGGGCGAGAAACGGGAAAAGTATAGTATCGGCTTTATCGTTTGTAGCTGATGTCGGCGCGGAACGAAGCCACTCTGTTTTTGAACTAAGCATATTCGTAAAACAAGAGAAGGCAAACTGCGGCAAAGAAGCGAAAATTCCCCGGCATCAAATCGTTTTTCGCTGCTTTAATGTCTTAAAGATTCAGAAAATTAAGCAATAGCTTTTTGCCTTCGGTCGTTAGAATCGATTCGGGATGAAACTGCACGCCTTCGATTTTATGCGTTTTATGACGCAATCCCATTATTATCCCGTCGGGCGAGGCGGCGGAAATTTCCAAACAATCGGGCAGCGTTTCGCGCTCGACAATCAGCGAATGATAACGCGCGGCGCTGAAACCGTCGGTTAAATTTTCAAAAATCGTTTTCCCGTCGTGCCGCACCTCAACCGGTTTCCCGTGAACGGGCGCCGGCGCGCGGACGACTTTTCCGCCGAAAACCTGCCCGATCGCCTGATGCCCGAGACAAACGCCCAGGATCGGCGTTTTATCGCCCAAATTTTTCAAAATATCAATCGAAACTCCCGAATCGTCAGGCGTTCCCGGTCCGGGCGAAATCAAAATCCTTTCCGGCTTTAAATCCTTTTCGATTTCTTCGAGCGTAATTTCATCGTTTCGGAAAACTTTCATCTGCGCGCCGAGTTCGCCGAGGAACTGCACGAGATTATATGTAAACGAATCGTAGTTATCTATTACTAAAAGCATAATGTGTGAATCCACAGATTAACACAGACGGGCACGGACTTTAAGAAAGGGAATCGATCCGGAATCGAGAGGATTAAAAAGATAAAAATAAATCATTGAATCCCCGGTCGATCGTTTATCTATTGTTTTTCATCCTTATAATTAAAATAGTTAAAATAGTTGAATTTATCCGGGTTAATCTGTGCTTATCTGTGGATTCATTTCTCTTTGCTTTCAATCTTTTTCAAACGATTTAAGAAAGAAATTAATCAAAATTTTCGGCTAATTCAATTGCTTTTACAAGCGCGCGCGCTTTGTTGATCGTTTCTTCGTATTCGCTTTCGGGAACCGAATCGGCGACGATTCCCGCGCCTGCCTGGATTGAAGCTTGATTGTCTTTGAGCCGGATTGTGCGAATCGCGATGCATGTGTCGAGATTTTCGGCGTAGTCGATATAACCGATCGCCCCGGCGTAAACTCCTCTTTCGGTCGGTTCGAGCTCGTCTATTATCTGCATCGCGCGAACTTTCGGCGCGCCGGAAACGGTTCCGGCTGGAAAACACGAAGCGAGTGCGTCGAAACGATCGAAATTTTCGCGCAGGTTCGCCGTCAAGCTCGTGACGAGATGCTGGACGTGCGAGTATTTTTCCACCTTCATCAATTCTTCGACTTCAACGGAACCGTATTCGGCGACGCGTCCGAGATCGTTTCTGCCGAGATCGACGAGCATCACGTGTTCGGCGACTTCTTTCGCGTCGGCGCGCAGATCGTCGGCTAAAAGAACGTCTTCCGCATCGCTCGCGCCGCGTTTCCTGGTTCCGGCGATCGGGCGATATTCGAGTTTTCCTTTGTATGAACGGACGAGCATTTCCGGCGAGGCGCCGATCAGCGTTTCATCGCCGAGCTTGACGTAAAACATATACGGGGAAGGATTTGTCGTTCGCAGCGCCCGGTAAATGTTGATCGCTTCGGCGGAAGTCCGCCGCTGAAATTTTTGCGAAAGCACGACTTGATAACAATCGCCGGCGAGAATTTTTTCCTTGATCGTTTCGACCGCTTTGAGAAAATCAGCTTTTTCCCAATTCGATGAAAATTGCGCCGCTTCGGCTTTTTCGCTTTTTTCAACCGACAGAAACGGCAGGGAGCTTTCCCGCAGAAGCCGTTCGATTTGCGCGATTTCTTCGCACGCTTTGTCGTATAGACCGCGCAGTTTTATCTCGTCGCCTTCGGCTTCGTCGGTGAAAACCGTCGAGACGATTTCGATTCTTTGTTTCAAGCGGTCGAAAACTAAAATATTGCGGAAAAACATCCAGACGGCATCGTCGGACGCGTAAGTTTTGCCGCCGTCGAGAGTTTTCTCAAACCATCGAGCCGCGTCATAAGCGAGAAACCCGATCGCGCCGCCGCAAAGAGGCGGAAGATTCGCCCGATGCGCGAGAATGTTTGCCCCGAAATGCGAGCGCAAAAAATCGAAAAGCCTGACGCCCGGCAAAGTTTTCCGCTCGCCCGCGCTTTCGACAATCGTTTCGGAATTGCGCGAGCGAACCGTCATAAACGGATTTGCGGCGAGAAAAGAATACCGGGCGACGCGTTCGCCGCCTTCGATCGATTCAAAAAGAAATGCCTGTTCCGATTCGCCGCAGACGCGCAGAAACGCGCCGACCGGCGTGTGGAGATCAGCCAAAACGCCGCGCACGACAGGCACGACATTGCCCTTCGCGGCTTCGGCGAGAAAGTCTTCGTAATTTTGCGGTTCAAGTTCAATCATCCGAAAAGATAATGGTAATTGTAAGATAAGCTAAAAGTAAAAAGGCAAAAGATAAAAACCGGAAGTAAAAAGCGGCGCATCAATAGCGAAAACTTGAAAATCGGAATAAAAACGATAATTCGAGATCGTATTTCGCTTTTCGCGTCTTCATCCTTCAAGCGTGCGATTTTTTAGCCGAATACCCGGCGTTTACAGCCCGTCAAGTTTTTATTTACTATTTTTTCTTTGTCCATTAATATCTACCTGACAATTCTCAAATTGCCCGGCAAATCTCAAGGAGTTTTCTTTATAATGTATCAAAAACTGCTGCTGTTCGCCTTGCTGTTTGTGTTCGGCGATGTTTCGCCCGCGCAAATCACCGGAATAAGAGCTGAAACAAACACTGAAATAAAAACGAATGTAAAAACAAACGCTAAAACGGAAACCGAAGCCGCTGAATTAAAAAAACAGGCGGTCGAGTTTCTGCGCGAAGCGGCGGGCGAAGTGAATAATCTGCGAACGCTCGAAAATCGCATCAGCTTCTCGTCCGAAATGGCGAGCCTGATGTGGTTTCACGACGAAAAAGAAGCGCGCGAATTGTTTTCAAATGTAATCACGGATTTCAAGCAATTAATCGCAGAAATTGATTCTCAGATAAATGCCGCAAAAGTTAGCGCCGAAGATGCGGAAATGAATAGCCTTCCTTTTATCCCGAATTCCGATCCGAAAGCAAAATTAACGAAGCGGCTTTATAAAGCGATGAGCGTTCGAGAGCAAATCGCAAGCGCCGTCAGCGAACACGATGCTCTTTTGGCACATGCCTTTTTTACGGAAACAGCTCAAAGCATTACAAATCCGGATTTCAGAAAACAATTCGAATGGAAAGAAAAAAATCTGGAAATGAGATTATTTCAGGCAATTGCCGGACAGGATGCCGGAAAAGGCTTGGAACTCGGACGCAAATCCCTGGCAAAAGGCGTTAAGGAAGAGCATTTAGAACTGTTAAAGAAAATCTATGCTAAAGACGCGGAAAAAGGCGCGGTTTTCGGTGAAGAAATTCTCAGCAAATTAAAATTTGAAAACATAGATAAAGACGAAATCTTTTTGCTTTTGCGATCGGTGTTAAAAGCCGGAATCGAAAACCGCGAGACGCTTAAGAACAAACCGGATCAAAAGCCGATGCTGAGCGAAGAAGGTTTGCGCGCAATGGCGGAAATGATGGCTCAAATCCTGCTTAAAGATAACAATCCTATGATTTATGCTCGTGATGAAGGCGTTAAATTAATCAAACCGATTTTGCCCGCCCGCGCCGTTCAAATTGAGCAGAAAATCGATCTGGAAAATAAAAAAAGAGCGGCGGCAAAAAGCGCCGGGCAAGATGGCGAAGAAAAAGATGAAACATCTTCGCCGTATGCTGCCGCGGCAATGTCCAAAGCAAAGCAGATAGAAGAGCAGGAAAAAATGCTGAAGGATTTTGAAAGTCTCGGCACGAAAAAACTTTCCGACGCCGAACGCGAAAAAATTATCGGGCAGTCTCGCAAGATGATCGCCGAAATAAGTGATCCGAATGCGAAGATGCTGGCTTTAAGCAGTTTAGCCGTGCAGGTCGGAAAAATGGGCGATAAAGAATTAGCGATGGAACTTATGCGTGAATCCGAGCGTTTCGTCAGCCCGCAGCCGAAAAATTATATAGATTTTATGCAAAGCTGGGTGCTTTCAAGCAGTTACGCGCAAATAAAACCGGAAAACGCTTTTCCGATTCTGGAAGAAACCGCCTTTCGTCTCAATGAAACAATCGCAGCCTTTATTAAAGTAGGCGAATTTATAGACGTTAACGGCGACTTGATTATCGACGGCGAAGTTCAGATCGGAGGTTTAGGCAGTCAGATCCCGCGGGGAATATTGAGTAGTTTGGGCGCAACCGATATGACGTTGACAAGTTTAGCGAAAACCGATTTTCCGCGAACAAAGTCGTTAACCGATAAATTCGATCGCGCGGAAGTTCGCAATCTGGCAAAAACGCTTGTTCTGCGAGCGATTCTGGGCGATAAGCAAAAAAATACGGAAGACGTTGTACTCTTAAATGTTGTTCATTAATTGTTTAATAAAACGAAAGTTATAAAAAAGGATTAGCCGCGAGCAAAGACAAAAATACAGAAGAAAAACCAATTGATTTTTTTCTGTAAACTGTGCGCTCGCGGCTAATCCTTTTCTATGAATATATTTAACTGAAGCTCGTTCCCAAAAGCCATTGTCCGCCGTCAACGACGAGCGTGACGCCGTTGATGTAGCTTGCGGCGTCGGAAGTTAAAAACAAAGCCGCGTTTTCGATGTCTTTGATGCGTCCGAATCTTTGCAGCGGAATCCGGCGCGTCAATTTTTCTTTGAGCGGTTCGGGCAAAAGCCGCTTCATTCCTTCGGTGTCTTCGATCGGACCGGGCGCGATGCCGTTAACGCGAATTCCGTATCCGCCCCATTCGACCGAAAGGTTTCTCGTGATCGCGTCGACTCCGGCTTTTGCCGCCGAGACGTGTATCTGCATCGGCGTCGCCAAGTAATGAAGCGTCGCGCTGATATTTAAAATCTGTCCTTTCGATTTTTTTAATTCCTCGAAAGCCGCGCGGCAGACGTTAAAGGTTCCTTTCGCGTCAATATCGACGACGGTTCCGAAACCGTTTGAAGAAAGCTCTTCGGCTTTGCACAAAAAATTTCCAGCCGCGCCGTTAACGACGATGTCGATCTTGCCGAAGCGCTCAACCGTCCGCGCGATGGCGTTTTCAATTGCCGCGTAATCGCGCACGTCAGCCGCGACCGCGAAACATTCGCCGCCATTCGATTCGATCAGCTGTTTCATCGGCTCGAGATTTTCAATTTTGCGCGAGGCAATCGCGATTTTCGCGCCCGCTTCGGCTAAAGCGCGAGCGACGCCGCCGGTGATTCCGGTTCCGCCGCCGGTTACAAACGCGACTTTACCCTGTAAAATATTATCCGCGAAGATTTTGTTCATAATCGAGTTGGAATTTTAGCACAAAAGCAATGAAACCAGAGGTAAATCGGAAAAATCGGGAAATCGAAAACAACAGAAGGCAAGTGCCGGGC
>JAOAPX010000100.1 GCA_025463125.1 Acidobacteriota bacterium
TGAAGTATTTTTACGAGATGAAAGAACAGGGCATTGAAAAAACGCAAATGATGGAGAATTTGCAGCGTTGGTATCTGCTCGACAAAGAAAAATCCATTCAAGCCGAATTTGAAAATCTGATCGACAAATGGGCAAAACGAAGCGCGGCGGCGCACTGATAAAAAACGCAGGAAAAAGCAAATGTTGAAATTCGGCAAAGCCGATTTTGCCGTTAAACGGAAAGGTTTCTGCCCCCGTTTGCGCCGGAAAAGCCGATGATTCGACCGGCGAACAAAGTAGTGATTCGCTTTATTTTGCAAAACGGCGAAATAAATAAAACTACTGTGATTTTACCCGCGCCGAACGCGGCGAACACTAAAAATATTTCCTGTCTTTCTTTTAGTGTCGTGAAAGCATTCGGCGCGGGTAATTCAAAAAAGAAATGTTAAACGAACTGGAAAAATTAAAGAATTTAAAAGATTTCCCGGAACGTATGCCGGTTCTTTTTATCGGGCACGGAAATCCTATGTACGGGATCGAAGAAAACGATTTTACGCGCGGCTGGCAAAAAGCGTCGGAAAACGTACCGAAACCGAGAGCGATTCTCGTCGTTTCGGCGCATTGGGAAACGCCCGGAACGCGCATTACGGCGATGCCGAAACCGCGCGTGATTTATGATTTCGGCGGCTTTCCCCAGGCATTGTTCGAAGCAAAATACGATGCGTCGGGAAATCCCGAAATTGCGAAAGAAGTTGTTGAGAATATCAAGCGGAAATTAATCGAACTCGACGAAAGCCGGGGGCTCGATCACGGCACCTGGACGGTTTTGCGCCATCTTTACCCGAAGGCTGACGTGCCGGTTTTGCAGCTCAGTCTCGATTATACGAAACCTGCGGAATATCATTACGAGCTGGCAAAAGAGCTGGGTTTTCTGCGCGATAAAGGAGTTTTGATTATCGGCAGCGGGAATATGGTTCACAATCTTCGGCTGATAAATTTTCGCGCTTCCGAGTCGCTTGATTGGGCGATTTCGGCAAACAATAAATTCAAAGATTTGATTTCAGGCGGCGAACACGACAAACTGATTAAATATAAAACATTAGGAAGCGACGTCGCTTTGTCGGTCCCGTCCGCGGAACATTATTTGCCTCTGCTCTACGCGCTGGCATTAAAAAACGAAGGCGAGCGGATTGAAATTTTTAACGATGCGATCGATTTGGGTTCCATTTCGATGACATCCGTAAAAATCGGGTAGGAAGTTTATGAAAGCATACGAAATACGCGAATTCGGGATTGAAAAACTCGCGCTGGCGGAGCGCGAAACGCCCGCGCCGAAAGCCTGTGAAGTTCTGGTGAAATTTCACGCCGCATCATTAAATTTCCGCGATTTGATGATGATTAAAGGCTTATATAATCCGAAGCTGAAAATGCCTCTCGTGCCGCTTTCGGACGGTGCCGGCGAAGTCGTCGCGGTCGGCGAAACTGTAACGAAATGGAAAGTCGGCGATCGCGTTTGTCCGATTTTTATGCAGGGCTGGCTCGACGGCGCGATCGAATACAAAAAAGCGCGGACGGCGCTCGGCGGAGATTTAGACGGGGTTTTGCGCGAATTCGGCTCGTTTGACGAAAACGGTTTGGTCGAAATTCCCGAACATCTTTCTTACGAAGAAGCGGCGACGCTGCCGTGCGCGGCTGTCACGGCGCACCACGCCTTGATGGTCTCCGGAAGTTTGAAGCCGGATCATTCGGTTTTGTTATTAGGCACGGGCGGCGTCTCGATTTTCGCGCTGCAGTTTGCCGCCGCTTTCGGAGCGCGCGCGATCATTACTTCTTCGAGCAACGAAAAATTAGAACGGGCTAAAGATTTGGGCGCAGCCGAAACGATCAATTACAGGGAGCGCGAAGATTGGGACGCCGCGGTGCTCGATTTAACCGAAAAAAGCGGCGTCGAACATGTAATCGAGGTCGGCGGCGCGGGAACCGTCCAAAAATCCTTGAACGCCGTGAAAATGGGCGGTCATATCGCTATCATCGGCGCGCTTTCGGGCGGAAAAGGAGAAATCAGCCCGGTTTCGATTTTGATGAAATCAATTAAAATGCAGGGGATTTTCGTCGGCTCAAAGCAGATGTTCGAAGATATGAATCGCTTAATCTGCCAGCATCATCTGCATCCCGTTATTGATAAGGTTTACGAATTCGGAGAAGTGAAAGAGGCGCTTAAATGCATGGAAAACGGGGAACATTTCGGCAAGATCGTGATTAGGATTTGAGGCTTTAAGTAATGAATTTACAATTAAAACGAAAAAACGCGCTCGTTCGCGGAAACGGCTGACGGGATCGGTTTTGCCGTCGCCTTTTCGCCGGCGCGAGAAAGCGGTTTATTGACTTCGATTATTTAACGAAAAGGGAGAAAAAAGGGGAAGAATGGAAAAGAGAAAGTTCGGTAAAACTGATATGCAAGTTTCCGTGCTCGGCTTCGGCGGCGCGGAAATCGGTCAGGATGTGACGCGGGAAGACGTAGATACGCTGCTGAACGCGGCGCTCGATGCCGGTTTGAATGTGATTGACACGGCAGCCGCTTATAACGACAGCGAAAAGCTGATCGGCGAAGCGGTCGGCAAACGCCGCAAAGAATTTTATTTGTTAACGAAGTGCGGCGCGCTCGACGGTTTTACCCGTTACGACTGGTCGAAAAAAGGCGTAATCGAAACGATCGAAACGAGTTTGCGAAATTTGAAAACCGATTATCTCGATATCGTTCAGCTTCACAGCTGTTCGGCGGAAGAGCTCCGCCGCGGCGACGCGATAGAAGGATTGCTGCGGGCGCAGGAAAAAGGCTACACGCGCTATATAGGTTATTCAGGCGATAACGACGCGGCTGAAACCGCTGTTGAACTGGACGTTTTCGATTCGCTGCAAACTTCCGTCAATATTTTTGACCAGACGCCGATCGAAGGAAACATCGCGCGCGCGGCTGAAAAAGGTTTGGGCGTGATCGCCAAGCGTCCGATTGCGAACGCCGTTTGGCGATTCGAGGAACTGCCGGAAAACACTTATTACCATGAATACTGGAATCGCATGAAGAAATTGAAATTCGAGTTTACGGGCAAATCGGTCGAAGAAGGAACGGCGACGGCGCTTCGCTTCACGCTGACGATTCCCGGCGTAGATACGGCGATTGTCGGCACGACGCGCCCGACTCGCTGGCAGGAAAATGCCGCTTACGCGCTCGAAGGAAACTTGTCGGGCGAAGAATACGAAGCGATTCGAAATCGCTGGAGAGAAACGGCTGAAGAAAACTGGGTCGGAATGACCTAAGGCAAGCCGATTGTTATAAGGGATTGCTAAAATTTAAAGATAAATTTAGCAGGTAAAAGTAAACCGTAGGGAGTATTATGAGTAAACTACTTGAAAAATTTAAATTAAGAGAAATTGAAACGCGCAATCGCATATGGGTTTCGCCGATGTGTCAATATTCGAGCCGTGACGGAATGCCGAACGACTGGCATCTGGTTCATCTCGGAAGCCGCGCGGTCGGCGGCGCCGGGCTCGTCATAATGGAAGCGACCGCCGTTTCGCCGGAAGGTCGCATTACGCCGTCGGACGCGGGCATCTGGTCGGACGCTCACGCCGAAGCTTATAAAAGAATCGTCGCCTTTATAAAATCGCAGGGCGCGGTTGCCGGAATTCAAATCGCTCACGCCGGGCGAAAGGCTTCGACCACAGAACCATGGGTTGGGGACGAAAAGGTCGATGAAGACAAAGGCGGCTGGCAAACCGTCGCGCCGAGCGCGATCGCGTTTAAAGAGGATTACCCGCTTCCGCGCGAAATGACAAAAGCGGACATTGAAAAAGCGACCGACGATTTCGTAGCAGCTGCGAAAAGAAGCGTCGAAGCAGGCTTTGAAGTAATCGAGGTTCACGCCGCTCACGGGTATCTTTTTCACGAATTTTTGTCGCCTTTATCGAATAAAAGAACCGACGAATACGGCGGAAGCCTGGAAAACCGGATTCGCTTTCCTCTCGAAGTCGCCGCAAAAGTGCGGGAAGCCGTGCCGGCGAATTTGCCCGTTTTCGTGCGCATTTCGGCGACCGACTGGATGGAAAACGGCTGGGATTTAGAGCAGTCGATTGAATTCTGCATAAAATTAAAAGAAGCCGGAATCGATTTGATAGACGTCTCGACGGGCGGAAACGTGCCGGATGCGAAAATTCCGGTAGCGCCGGGTTATCAAGTGCCGTTCGCTAAAGAAATACGCGAAAAGGCTGGAATCGCGACGGCTGCCGTAGGGATGATTGCCGAGCCGAAGCAGGCTGAAGAAATTCTGCAAAAAGGCGAAGCGGACGCCGTTTTAGTAGCGCGCGAATTTTTGCGGGATCCGTATTTCCCGTTTCGCGCCGCGAAAGAGTTGGGCGGCGACATCGATGTTCCGAAGCAATACGGGCGCGCGATAGATTTGCGAAAAGCAAAAAGCGCGTAAAATACAGCTAAAAAAAGCGAAAAGGTAAAAGGTTGAAAAGCGAGAAAGCGAAAAGGTTTTGCGGTTTTATAAAACAAAACTTTTTCACCTTTTACCATTTCGGTTTTTACTTTGTCAACGAGGAATTATGAGCAGTTTTACGAATATTCCAATATCTATTTTAGATTTATCGCCGGTTATCGAAGGCGGAAGCATCGCGGATTCGCTGCATAACACGCTTTCGCTGGCGCAGCACGCTGAAAACCTCGGTTACAAGCGTTTTTGGCTTGCCGAACACCATAATATGACGGGAATCGCGAGCGCGGCGACCTCGGTCGTTATCGGTTACGTAGCCGGCGGAACATCGAAAATCAGGGTCGGCGCGGGCGGCATAATGCTTCCGAATCACGCGCCGCTCGTTATCGCAGAGCAGTTCGGCACGCTCGAATCGCTTTATCCGAATCGCATCGATCTCGGGCTCGGTCGCGCGCCGGGAAGCGATCAATTAACGGCAAGCGCTTTGCGCAGAACATTGTCGAGCAGCGGCGACGATTTTCCCGAGCAGCTCGAAGAACTGCGTTTCTTTCTGAGCGAGCCGGTCGAAAATCAAAGAGTCCGCGCGGTTCCGGGCGCAGGGCTCGATATTCCGATCTGGCTGCTCGGGTCGAGCGGTTTCAGCGCGCGTCTGGCGGGCAGTCTGGGTTTGCCTTTCGCTTTTGCCGGACATTTTTCGCCGGAATATACAATGCCCGCGCTCGATCTTTACCGGAAAAGTTTTACGCCTTCGAAAACGCTCGAAAAGCCGTATGCGATGCTCGGGATAAACATGGTCGCCGCCGAAACCGACAAAGAAGCGTGGAGATTGGCGACATCGCAGTTTCAATCGTTTTTGCGCTTGATTCGCGGCGCGCCCGGACGTTTGCAGCCGCCCGTCGATGATATGGACGCGCTTTGGACTCCGCCGGAAAAAGCGGCTGTCGAGTCGAAACTGGCAGGTTCAATAATCGGCGGCGCGGCAGCGATCAAAGAAGGCGCGCAAAAAATTTTAGAAGCGACAAAAGCCGACGAACTGATAATAAACGCGATGATTTACGATCACGAGGCGCGGCTTCGTTCGTATGAAATCATCGCCGACGTTTTTCAAAACAAGGCGGCTAAATCGGCGGCTTTAAGGAGTAGATTATGAAAGCAATCAGAATCCATAAATTGGGCGGGGCGGAGAATTTAAGCTTTGACGAGGTAGAGAAACCGACTCCGGGCGCGGGCGAAGTTACAATAAAAACAGCAGCGGCGGGAGTAAATTTCGCCGACATAATGCTGCGACAGGGGAATTATTTTTATCGACCTGAGCTTCCGTTTACGCCCGGTTTTGAAGTGGCGGGGACGATAGAAGAAGTCGGCGCAGGCGTGGAAAACTGGCGAGCCGGTCAAAGAGTCCTGGCAATGAATCGCAGCGGCGGCTACGCCGAATACGCTCTGGCTGATGCGAAAACGCTGTTGCCGATTCCCGAAATCTTAAGCTTCAGCGAAGCGACGGCGCTTTTAGTTCAGGGCTTGACGGCGCTCGGTCTTTTAGTCGATTTGAAAGCCGGGCAAACGATTTTGATTCACGCGGCGGCTGGCGGTGTCGGCAGCCTGCTTGTTCAATTGGCGAAACTTAAAGGAGCGAAAGTTTTGGGAACGGCGAGCTCGGCGGAAAAACTCGAAAAAATCGTAAATCTCGGCGCTGATGCGGCAATAAATTACACCGAAGCCGATTGGACCGAGCAGGTTTTGCAGGCGACCGGAGGAAAAGGCGCGGATTTGATTATCGAAATGGTCGGCGGCGAGATCGGCAGAAGTAATCTCGAATGTCTTGCGACGCGGGGCACGATGATAGTTTACGGAGCGGCAAGCGGGGAAGATTTCAGCGTTTCGGTTTGGAATTTGCTCAGCAACATGCAAACTATTAAAGGCTACAATTTAAATCTTGAAAGCGCGGAAAATATCGCACAGTTCAGCCGGGAATTGACAGCGCTTGTCGGCGAAAAGAAGCTTCAGGTTATAGTGCAGGAATATCCGCTGGAAAAAGCGTCTGACGCTCACACGGCGATCGAAAGCAGAAAAACGACGGGAAAAGTTGTTTTGACGATTGCTTAAATTTTCTAAAAACGTTGGGTTAAAACCTTATCATTTACAGCTTTGTTGTTTTTAATCGCAAATGCCGGGTTAATAATAATAAATCAGGCGCAATTGAAAACGGCAAAAATAGACGATACGCAAACTTGTTCGTGTCGGATTCAACAACGAAAAGGGGAAAGTATGAAGTATAGAAAATTGGGAAGTGAACTGGAAGTTTCAGCCGTCGGATTGGGCTGTATGGGAATGTCGGATTTCTATTCGGGGCGCGATGACGGCGAATCGATAGCGACGATTCACAGGGCTTTGGAGCTCGGCGTGAATTTTCTCGATACGGCTGATATGTACGGTCCGTTTACAAACGAGGAATTGGTCGGCAAGGCGATCAAGGGAAAGCGCGATCAATTCGTCGTCGCGACGAAATTTGCAATCGTGCGCGATCCGAACGACTCGAGCATTCGCGGCATAAGCGGCAAGCCGGAATACGTGAAGCAGGCGGTCGAGGGAAGTTTAAAGCGTTTGGGAATCGAGACGATAGACCTTTATTACCAGCATCGCGTTGACCCGGAAACGCCGATTGAAGATACGGTCGGCGCGATGGCGAAGCTGGTCGAAGAAGGAAAAGTTAAATATCTCGGATTGTCGGAAGCGAGCGCCGAAACTGTGCGCCGCGCGGCGAAAGTTCACCCGATAACCGCTCTGCAAACCGAGTATTCTTTATGGACGCGCGATATTGAAGACAACGGAACTTTAGCGACCTGCCGTGAACTAGGCATCGGTTTTGTGCCCTACAGCCCGCTCGGACGCGGCTTTCTCTCCGGCGAAATCCGTAAATTTGAAGATCTGGCGGAAGACGATTATCGTCGCCAAAGCCCGCGTTTTCAAGGCGACAATTTTGAAAAGAATTTGCAGCTGGTCAGTAAAATAGAAGAAATCGCCAAAGAAAAAGGCGTGACGACTTCGCAGCTGGCGCTTGCCTGGGTTTTGGCTCAGGGAAACGACCTGGTTCCGATTCCCGGAACCAAACGCCGCAAATATCTCGAACAAAACGCCGCTTCAGCCGACATTATTTTGAGTCAGGAAGAACTTGCGGCAATCGAAGACGTTTTTCCGAAAGATGCGGCAGCCGGTCTGCGTTATCCTGAGGCGATGATGGACAGCGTTAACCGGTAAAAAGCTGTTTTTTTTATTGATTCTGTTTCAGAGGTATAGACGAGTGTTATGGCAAATGACGGGCAAGTCGTGCTGATCGCGCGGCTCAAAGTAAAAAAAGAAGCGGTAGAAGAAGCGAAACGCGCGGCGTTAGCGATTGTCGAGCCTTCGAGAGACGAAGCGGGCTGTTTAAATTACGATTTTCATCAAACGATTGACGACCCGAGCGTTTTCGTCTGGCACGAAACCTGGGCGAATCAATCGGCGATCGAAGAACACGGAAATTCCGAGCATTTTAAGCAGTTCGGTAAAGCAATTGAAAATATTGTCGAAGAGCCTCTGCAATTGACGTTTGCGAAAATGGTCAGCGAAAAGGCTTAATTTACATTAATAAACAAAAGGAGAAGTTATGGCATTTACAAGAAAAGCGGAAGCCGATTGGAACGGCGGTATTATTGACGGAACCGGAACAGTCAAACTCGGAAGCGGTGCATTCGAAGGCGCGTATTCATTTCAATCGCGTTTCGGTGACGACACAAAGGCGACAAATCCCGAAGAATTAATCGCGGCGGCGCATGCCGGCTGTTATACGATGGCTCTTTCCGGGAATTTAGGAAAAGCCGGTTATCAGCCGACGAATATTCACACGACCGCGAAAGTGAAAATCGAGAAACAAGGCGAAGGTTTTGTGATACCGAATATCGATCTCGAATCAACCGCCGAGGTCGAAGGAATCTCAGACGACGAATTTCAAAAAATCGCTGAAGAAACAAAGAAAACCTGCCCGGTTTCGCAGGTTTTGGCGGGAGCGGAAATCAGCCTTAACGCAACGTTAAAAAAAGCGGCGGCAGCCTCGTAAAAAATGATGAGTAATAGGTGATAAGGGACAGGTAAAAGAATAAAAGATTTCAGATCTCTGTCGCTTTTACCTGTCACGCTTATTATTAATTCTTAACTTCCCGCGCCGCGCCCGGTCTTTTTCTGCAGTTCGTCGATGCGAACGGAAGCTTCGGCTTTGGTGAGATTTTCATCAAATTCTTCTTTGGCTTCTTCGCTGAGAGTTGTCAGGTAAGAACGCTGCGCCCCGGTCATCGGCTCGTCGCCGGTCGTCCAGTTCTGCGGATCTTTGATAGTATTGCTTTCGTCGGCATTAGCCTGTGTTTTTTTATCGGTCATAAAATACTCCTAATGTTCGATTTTGTTTCAGTGATTAAACACCAGCCTGTTTGCTGCACAAACTGTGCCACTGCGAAAATATTGGTGTTTGAGCGGGGGTTGGCAAACCGGCGGCGGTAAGCTAATATAAAATAAAGGTTTGCGGAAATTTTAATAATAAATTTTCGTGCAATGATTAATAAATTAAAGGAGATATAAAATGGGAGATTTTGCAAAACCGGTTACAGATTCTAGTTTTGAAACAGATGTGTTGGGTTCGGATAAACCCGTGTTGGTGGATTTTTGGGCTGAATGGTGCGGACCTTGCAGAATGATCGCGCCTTCGGTCGAAGCCGCGGCTGAAGACTTTGAAGGCAAGGCGAGCGTTTACAAAATGAACGTTGACGAAAATATGAACGTTCCGCAGCGTTTCGGTATTCGCGGCATTCCGACCTTGATTTTATTCAAAGGCGGGCAGGAACAGGAACGCATCGTCGGCGCTGTTTCGCGCGAAGCCATTACAAAAGTGATTGAAAAATACGTATAGTTTTTTCAATCATATAATTTAAGGTAAATCGAAAGCGCCGGGTTAAGATATTCCCGGCGCTTTTTCTTCGTTTTTAATAACTTACAATACAATATTAAAAAAAGAGGCTGAGATTATTTCTCCAGCCTCTTTTTTTAATTAAACACGAAAAATAAGTTAATGTGAGTTAAAAGCGGCGACCGCGTAGTCCCCATTAGAACCTAAAGCAAAATAGGTTGCCGCTCCGGTAGCGGTGCTGCGCGAAATGAAAAGTCCGGTACTTCGCCAGACGGCAATATCGGTTTTCCCATCTCCGTCATAATCGCCTTGCACCGGGTCATCGGTAGCAGCAACGCCGAAAATAACAGGTCCGATCATAACCCCGTCGGTGCTTCGTTTCGAGTACCAGTGAATCGCGCCGCCTGATGATCTGGCTGTCGCGATATCGGTTTTGCCGTCACCGTCATAATCGCCCGGAACGATCAAATCGGTAGGTTGTCCGTACGGATGCACAGGCAGTACCGTTCCGGTTGCGAGTTTTGTCCAGAACACGGCTTTTTGCCCGTCTCAGTTAAAACTCTGAACGGCAAAATCATTTCTGCCGTCGCCGTCGTAATCGCCCGGTGCCGGATAATCATCGACAACG
>JAOAPX010000134.1 GCA_025463125.1 Acidobacteriota bacterium
AAATTTGAAGGCTACAATATTATTCTTGACGTTCCCGACACGCAGCAAAGCGCGACTTGCGCGATTCGCTACGCGCCGCCGACAACCAACATCACCATAACCGACTTGAATCCCGCGACGCCTATGAAGGTTCGCTCCTGTGCGGGCTCGGGTTCAAGATTAACTCAAAACGGTTCGACGGCGACGATGCAGGCTGGCGCGACCGACTTTAAATGGTGTTTTGAAGGCGAAGATAAAAAATATCGTATTTCATACAGCGGCGATCGCTTTTCCGGCAATATTACATACGACTGGATCACAACGCCCGAAGAACGAAATTTAGGGTTTTATAACATCAAAGATTTCGGCGCGAAAGGTGACGGGCGAACTGACGACACCATTGCCGTTAAAAGCGCAATGGCATTTATCGCCACGCGCAACGGCGGAAACCTGACTTTTCCCGAAGGCGAATACATCGTCAGTTCAACGATCGCGCTGCCCTCGGGCATCGTCATTCAAGGCATTAACGGTCTTCATTCAGGCGCATCGACCAATAATGTCGTGCAGAAAAACAACAGCCGAATAACGCTTAAAGGAACAAACCGCGCGCTTTTCCGCATCGGGGAGTGCACGGAAAAAGTCACGATTAAGGATATCGAGCTTTACGGGCAAAGCACGCAAAACACTTTCGGCATAGAAGCGGTCGGCGCTTACATATCTTCACAGGATTTTTATTTCGAGCGCGTTTCATTTAATAACTTTTACCGGGGCATAAATGTTCGCGGGCTTCCCGTTAACAATCTGCAATGGCAGTTCGATTACGTTAAAATCAATCACTGCCGTTTTATCTATAATACCGATACGGGGCTTTACGCCAATATCCGGAACAGCGATTGGAAAATTGAAAGCAGTTTGTTTATTAATCCCGCGCGAACCGCAACGCAAAACGCCAATTCGATGCATTTCGAAAGAGTCGGAATGGTCTTGATAGAGGACACGTTCGGCGGCGGTTTTTCAAATGCCAAGGGCGGAACTTTTATTAATGTTCTTGATTCGGGCAATTTAACTATCATCGGTTCGCAAACCGAAGCGATGACAAACTCTCTGGTTTATAACGAGGTGAATAATCCTTACGCGGGCGATTATTCTTACCCGATAACAGTCGTTAACAGCATTTTCGGTGATCCTATAATCTTTAAAGCGCGCCGCACGTTTGTTTCTACCGGAAGTCATTACGGCGCAAATACTTTTACAGCCGACGAGCGGGTCAGAATTTATTCGACCGGCGACCGTTTTTGTTATGACGGATATATTTTAGGCTGCCAGAGCGCGACGAGAAACAATTTCGATAAAGCCACGGTTATTTTTATGACCGGTCAGCCGTCGGAGCGCGAGGTGCCGGCAAGTCCGACCGTATTCGGCACGGACGTACAGTTCGGAAGCTCCGTGCAATTGCCTTCTTTTCTGCAAAACGCGCTGCCGACCGGTAAAGCCAACGGCTCGATGGTTTACTGCTCAAACTGCAAACGAAGTTCAACGCCGTGCCAGGCGGGCGGAACGGGCGCTCCCGCAATGGTCGTTAACAATCAATGGAGTTGTTTGTAGAAATCAAAGGGCGGGTATCGGTTTGTTAAAAATGAATAGTTGGAAGTGCAAGTTAAAAGTTTGAGATCAAAATTTAATCTTTTGACATAAAAAACATAAAAAAGAGAGATAAGAAATCCTACATAACGCGGGTTTCTTATCTCTCTTTTTTATGTTAAATCAAGCGGTTTCCCGTTTTGATTATTCTTCCAGAATGGATTCTTCGTCAGACACTTCCAGGAGCGAAGCGCTTGTAACCAAATCGTCCGCGCCTGTGCGGATCAGCATTACGCCCTGAGCGCTTCTGCCGGTTTCGCGGATTTTATCGACGCCCAAACGAATAAGTTTCGCCTGCTGCGTGATAATTATTATTTCCGAATCTTCATCGACCGGGAAGGCGGCGACGACTTTACCGGTTTTGGTAGTCGTTTTCATATTAATAACGCCTTTTCCGCCGCGTTTCGTCAGCCTGTAACTGTTGGCTTTCGTTTGTTTACCGAAACCTTTTTCGGAAACGGAAAGAATCTTTTCATTTCCCTCTTTGGAGACGGCGCAAACCGAAACCACAAAATCGCCTTTTCGCAGATTAACGCCTCTGACGCCGCGAGCGACGCGTCCCATCGGACGAACATCGGATTCGTCGAAACGAATCGCCATACCGTCGTGCGTGGCGATAAGAATCTGTTTTGAGCCGTCGGTGATAATGACTTCGAGCAATTCGTCGCCGTCGTCGATGTTTATGGCGTTAATGCCGTTGGCGCGAATATTTTGATAATCCGACATCGACGATTTTTTGATAATTCCCTGCTTTGTCACCATCGTCAGGAAAACATCTTCCGTGAAATCCCGTATCGGCATAACGGCGACAAGCTTTCTCTCGCCGGAAATCTGAACGAGATTAACCACCGCTTTGCCGCGAGCCGACGGAGCCGCGTCGGGAATTTCGTGAACACGCATCTTGAAGACCTGCCCGTCGTCGGTGAAAATCATCAGGTAAGCGTGCGTCGAAGCCGTAAATAAATGCTCGACGAAATCTTCGTTTTTCGCCGTCGCGCCTAAACGTCCCTTACCGCCGCGACCCTGTTTCGAATAAATCGAAACCGGAGTGCGTTTGATATAACCGGACTTCGTTACGGTGATCGCGACTTCTTCGTCGGGAATCAAATCTTCGATCTTGAGTTCGACGCCCGCATCGACGATTTCCGTGCGTCGCCCGTCGCCGAAGTTTCTCCTTACTTCCTGCATTTCGTCAATGATTACCTGGCGCAGAAGTTGATCGTTTGCCAGAATCGCTTCGAGTTCCCCGATAAACTTCAAAATTCCCTGAAGCTCGTCGATGATTTTTTGTCTTTCCAACGCGGACAAGCGGCGAAGCTGTAAATCGAGAATCGCCTGAGCCTGAATATCCGTAAATTGCAGCGCGCTGATAACTTTTTGCAGATCTTTCAGGAATCCCGACAAAGTTTTTTCGGCAGGAGCGCCGCGCCATGTTTTTTGCTCGTTCAAAGTCGCGAAATTGCCGGTCAGCCATTGCCGCGCTTCATCAATCGAACGCGAATTGCGAATCAGCGGAATAATGTAATCGAGCGCGTCGATCGCTTTATTCAAGCC
The DNA here is from genome assembly GCA_025463125.1 of Acidobacteriota bacterium. GTDB lineage: Bacteria > Acidobacteriota > Blastocatellia > Pyrinomonadales > Pyrinomonadaceae > SXVE01. The sequence goes on from JAOAPX010000134.1 coordinate 3,175, forward strand.
TTCCAAAATATGAGCTCTCGCCTGCGCTTTGCGAAGCTCGAATTCAGTTCGGCGGCGAATAACTTCGCGGCGGAATTCGACAAACGCTTCGAGCATTTGCTTGAGATTCAATATTTTCGGCTGCCCGTCGACAATAGCTAAATTGATAATGCCGAAAGACATCTGCAAAGGCGTCAATTTGTAAAGCTTATTGAGAACGACTTGCGGAACCGCATCGCGTTTGAGTTCGATAACAATGCGAATGCCTTCCCGGTTAGACTCGTCGCGAATTTCGGAAATGCCGTCGAGTTTTTTCTCATTTACGAGTTCGGCGATTTTTTCAATTAACCGCGCTTTGTTCAGCTGGTACGGAATTTCCGTAACGACTACCGCGTCTTTTTCGCGGTCGCCGCGTCCGATCCGGTCGATTGCGGCGCGGGCGCGCATTTGCAGAATGCCGCGTCCTTCGCGATAAGCGCGGTGAATTTCTTCGCGCCCGTAAATAAAGCCGCCGGTCGGAAAATCCGGTCCCGGAACGATTTTGATAAGCTCGTCGATCGTAATGTCCGGTTTTTTAACGAGCGCGATCGTCGCGTCGAGTATTTCCGTCAGATTGTGAGGCGGAATTTTCGTAGCCATCCCGACGGCGATTCCTTCCGAACCGTTTACCAGCAAATTAGGAAAACGCGTCGGCAGCACTTTCGGTTCTGAAAGCGATTCGTCGTAGTTCGGCTGAAAATCAACCGTTTCTTTTTCGATGTCGGCTAAAAGCTCGTTCGTCAGTTTTTGCAAACGAACTTCCGTGTAACGCATCGCCGCCGCGTTGTCGCCGTCAATCGAGCCGAAATTTCCCTGCCCGTCAACGAGCGGGTAGCGCAGTGAAAATTCCTGCGCCATTCGAACGACCGTATCATAAGCCGCCGTATCGCCGTGCGGGTGATATTTACCGATTGTATCGCCGACGACGCGAGCCGATTTTTTATACGGTTTGTTGAATGTATTGCCGAGTTCGCTCATCGCCCAAAGCACGCGGCGATGCACCGGTTTGAGACCGTCGCGGACATCGGGCAAAGCTCGTCCGACGATTACCGACATCGCGTAATCGAGATACGATCGCCGCATCTCGTCTTCAATGTTTATTTGATTACGTTGTTCTAAAATAGTATCCATTTATTATCCTTGTTTAAGCGTTCACCGATTGTTTTTTTTGCTGTTCTCTGAGTTTGCCGGCAAAAGGCGTGAACATAAAAAAAATCTGGACTTCAAGCCCATTTGTATGTATTATAATTATACCGGTGTTATGCCGGCATAGCAACCCGCAAAGCCTTTATATTTAAGTCTTAAAAGCAAATTTCCTAAAGTTTTTTTCAATTATTTTTCAATCAAAATTCACTTCTAATCTGGAGAATTTATGCTGCCTACTTCCGTCGCCGAAAAAGAGCATCGGCGGATTCATAGGATTTCACTTTCGCTGCCGATTCGCGTCGAAGTGCAAGTCGATCAAACCAATTCCTGGAGCGAGATTACGCGCCTTTCCGATATTTCTTCGTTCGGCGCGGGTTTTGTCTTAAAGCGCCCGGTCAAACGCGGACGGCTTCTGCAATTAACGATGCCTTTGCCGCGCCAGCTTCGTAATTACGATTTTTTAGAGCCGCAGTACAGAATCTGGGGATTGGTCAGAAGATGCGTTCCGATCAGCGAAAAGAAAGGCGACGAAAGTTACGCGCTCGGCGTAGCTTTCGTCGGCAAGCGACCGCCGCAAAGTTACCAGGAAAATCCGGCTAAGCTTTACGACATACTGCATCGCGAGGAAGACGGTATGTGGATGGTCATCGAAGCTCCGGCGATACCGGATGAAAACGATCTGCCCAAGATCGAACAGCGCCAGACGAGGTTTCCGATTCCTTTGTCGATTTTTGTCGAAGTGATAGACACAAACGGAAACACGATCGCAACCGAAAACACCGTTACGGAAAATTTAAGTTTGAGCGGAGCGGCGATTTTTTCAACGCTTGATTTGGCGATCGGCTCGTTTCTGCGCATCACCTGCGACCAGTATAATACGACGATTATCTCGGTCGTACGCGGCAAGCGCACAGGAAACGATTGCATTCCGCGTCTGCACGTCGAATTTATCGACCGGTATTTTCCGCTCGAAGGCATCGCTTGATTATTTAACATTCAGACAAAAAAAAGAGGCGAGCTCGATAAACGCTCGCCTCTTTTTTAATTAATACATCGTCTTTTTTGTTTAATGTATCGTTTTATCTACGTTCTATCTATATGAACGCGCGCCGACCGCCGCTAAACCGTAAAGTTTCGCTAAAGCGTTGATTTCGGTGCGAAGTCTTACCCAGGTCGATTCCGTTTGCCCGCCGAAGTTTCGGCTTTTCATTAAACGGTCTATATTACTTGCGACGCCCAAAATCCTTTGTGTTTCCGGTCTGTTTTCGCCGCGGGTATCGTTATGGTCGAATTCGCGCCGCAATTCATCGGTTGAATCTCCCAAATCCCTGGCAAGTTCGGCGATATTGTCTTCGCTTATCGTGCCGTCGAGCCGGCTTCTATCGAGAGATTTGTTTAATTGATCGGTAAAATCGTCCGCTCTCTCTTCTATTCTTTCGAGCAGCTCTTCGACCTGCTGCTGGCTGTAACCTCTGATAATCGCCGCGCGCCGGGCGGGAACCGTATTTCGTGCCGGAACGTTGCCGCGCGCCGCCACAAATCTATATGAACGCGCGCCGACTGCCGGCAATCGGTAAACTCTCGCCAAAGTATTTAACTCCGTGCGGAGCCTGACCCACGAAGTTTCGGATTGTCTGCTGAAGTTTCGGGTGTTTATTATGCGATTTACTTCGGTCGCGGTATTTAAGATTTTTCGAGCTTCCTGACTGTTTTCAACACGCGTGTCGTTGTGGTCGTATTCACGGCGCAGTTCGTCCGTCGCGTTTTCCAGTTCGCTTACTCGTTCGGCGATATTATCTTCGGTGCTGCTGCCGTCAAGTCGGCTTCTGTCGAGAGATTTGTTTAGCTGATTGGAAAAAGCGTCGGTTCTTTCCTCGATTCTTTCCAGCAATTGCTCAACAAATTGTTTTGAATACGCGTTGCCGCGAGCTCTTCTCTGCGCGCTGCCCGTGTCCGTAAACACCAAAATCGCAAAAAGAACCGTTAGACCGGCTGTTACATATTTTATTTTTTCCCTCATTTTTAATCCTCCCCTTTTTCATTTTTAAGAATAATTTTTAATAATAATTAAAATTATTCCCAGTATAACAAACTTAACTGATGCCAAAAATATTATAAAGGTTGAAAAATTTTGTCGCCTGGATCAGTTTATAATTTGAAAAATAAAAAAAAGCCGTATGAAATCAGAATTTTTTACCGGTACCATTATAAATAAAAGTACAATCTTTTTATGACTTATTGCGGGCTGATGTCGGGGATTAAACTTATAAAATTAACTGCCTATATTTATTAAGTAATAAATATATTTCAATTGCGTAAAAACTTTTAAGAATTTTAATTCTACTGCTTGCCCAGATTGTGTTTTAAGGCGAACTTGAGCAGTTCTATTCGATTTTTCACTTCGAGTTTGCTGTAAATAGTCGTCAGATGATTCTTAAGCGTTGAGTCACTGATATACAAGTGATCGGAAATTTCCTTGTTGGTCGAGGAATCATTTTTGACCAGTGCTTTTATAATTTCGCGTTCGCGATTGGTCAGAGCCGCAATTTTTTCTTCTTCCGGGTCTAAGATTTTCCCCCCGGACGCTCCCGTTTGCCGCGCCATCCGGCTTAATAAGTTGTTCAGCGTATTATTATTCAGCCAAAGCTCTCCGCGGTAAACCTTTTCAATCGCTTTGAGAATGACGATCGCCGGATCGGTTTTTAATAATACGCCGCGCGCGCCGCTCAATATAGCGGTTTCGTGAACAAGCGGATTTTGCGTGCCGGTCAGAATAATAAATTTAGCTTCGATATTCTCAATCAAGCGAGGCAAAATCTCAATTCCGTTTTCTTCGCCAAGCTCAACATCCAAAAGAACGATGTCCGGTTTGACTTGCGCCGCGACAGACAGGGTTTCGCGGCTGTTCGAAGCCATCCCGACTACTTTCATCACCTTTTTGCTGCTGTTAATAAGCATCGCCAGACCATCGGAAAAACTTTTGTGATCATCGACCAGCAAAACTTTTATAGTGCTTTCGCAAAGATTCGTATTCATATCGTTTTGAGCTATAAGGGAATTTCAATTGAGATAATGGTCTGATTATTGGTATTGCTTACGGAAATCTGCCCGCCGAGCGCGTTTGTCCGCTCTTCGATTGAACGCGGAATAAACCCGTATACGGAATTGCCGTTCGGATTATTGTTTTGTATTTCCAATTGCAGTTTATCGGTATTGTTATCAATATTGATGTGGATTGAAGCGCAATTAGCATTTGTGTGGCGCTTGATGTTGCTTAACGCTTCGCTGATTAACTGAAAAACTTCCGCCGATAAACGATCGCTGATCTTAATAAAATCGTATTCGGCGTAAACCTTGATTTCTATTCCGTAAAACTCGCTTATTTTTTTCGCTTGCTGCCTGACGGCGGTCACCAGCAAATTCCCGGTTTTAACATCGCTCTTTCCGTCGCGAAGCCGGTTTACGTAGCTGCGAATTTCTCTGATATTTGTTTCGGCTAAATTGATAAGCTGCTGTATATCGCCGTTAATGTTTTCGCCCAAAGCAAATTTCATCTGCAAAGCTTCTAAGCCGAATTTTATCCCGATATAAGGCTGAATAGTGCTGTCGTGTATATCGCGCGAAATTTTCCGGCGCTGCTGCTCGGTTGCTTCCGATGCCAGACGATCGAGCAGGTTTATATTTTCGACGACCGGATACGCCTGCTGAAGCAATTGATGAAGAAATTCGAGATCGGAATAATCGAATTTTTTTGTTCGTGAAGTTAAATAAAGTCGCCAGGTCAGAACTTTTCTTTGCTGCAAAGGAACGCTCAGAAAAGATTCGGTTTCTAAAAAATCCGCCAGCACTTCCCCGTCTCTTTGCGAGCCCTTTGTTTGCACTTTATTTTCCAAATCAAAAACCTGGTAATTTGAACCCGCTCGTCCGCCAAACCGGCTGATGCTTTCGTAGATAACTGCATTTTCACGAGGAATATCAATTAAAGGTCGCTCGCCGGTAACGGGTTCCGCATAAAGCGCCTGTTCCGGTTCTTCGCGATAGCACTGTCTTATTGAATAATTCGAGGAATTTTGATCGGCGGTAATCAGCAGGCACGAATCAGCATCGAAGGAAATGAGAATTTTCTGTAAAATCGCAGAAAGCGTCTTGTCGATGCCGAATCTCGGATTGTACAAATTATTTATATCTTTAAGAATTTCCAAACGCTTTTTATGAGTAAGTTCCCGCCCGCCCCAGTAAGCGACCATATATCCTAAAACGCCAAAATAAACCGGTCTTAACAAAAAGCGATTTAATTCAAACGATTCTCCGTACGGTACGGTTACATACCCGACAAATATAAACATTACAACGGAAAAAAGAGTTACCTTCATTCCTTCATGATGCCCGAACCGAAAAGAGGCGTTTATGATCGCAAAAAAGAAAAGCAGAAAGAAAATACTGTTTGTTCCGCTGCTCAGAGCAATCAGAATCAAGTACCAAATAACATCAATCCAGTGCGTATATTGCGCAAGAACGCGAGCCGCGTTTCGCCTTGATAATAAATAAAGACTTATTGCATAAAGACTGTACAGAATCGAGGTGATAAAGGCTTCGGTAATCGGCTCTCCAGGCTTAAACGGATCGATGAAAATAACCAGTAAAGTCGCCAATGCTAAAACAACGCGCATTTTGTTGATCAGCCGGTTATTTAAGGCGTCATATGAGAGTTGTTCGTTTGTATCGAGAGGAATCATTGATTTCAGCCTGAATTTAGCAAGGCATAATCATAGAGACGACGGTTATAACACTTTGTTTTCAAAAGGCTTTCGTATTTTATTAAATCCCGAAGCTGATTTGAGAACCGCAAATCAGGATTTTATTTTACTTTGCAGCGTGGAAATGAAATGTTTTATATTATTTTAAGTTTTAATAAAACAATACGTTTTTAACTGTTCGGCAATTTGAGATTTTAGAGATATTTTGTTGCGAGCTTAGAGTTTTATCAGCCTTTTAGGCGCAAATGTAATCGTGAATCTCTCTTTAATGTGTAAATAATGTGTAAAACAAACAAAATCTCTTTTAGGGTGACAATCTCGTTCAAGAGAACAATTATATCCAGTTCTAAATACTGTAATAATTTTTGTAATAAGGATGATACAAAATAAAATATCTAAATCAACTTTTTGTTTTAAAATCGTGTAAATAATCTTTCAAGCGAGCAATTTCTGACAAATTAAAGGTATATACCGAAGTTTTATTTGCCTGAAATATATTGATTTCTCGGCTTGAGAACGGCGCGTTTTACAATTACCGGATCTTCCGGACGCTCGCCGTCTGCCGGGGAAACGCTTATAACATATGCGTTTGCCAATCCTTCGATAACGCTTCCAAAAACCGTGTACCTGTTATCAAAGACGGGCTGACGCTTCAGCATAATAAAAAACTGGCAATTTGCCGAATTCGGATCGTTTGCGCGCGCCGCGCCGACGATGCCTCGAGAGTATGGAACGACGCTGAATTCAGCATTGACATTCGGATAAGGCGATTTACCGAATCCGTCGTTAGTCGGGTCGGCGTCTTTCGAATTCGGGTCGCCGCCCTGAACAATTCCGAGCGAAGGCGAAGTGCGGTGAAAAGCAGTTTTGTTATAAAAGCCTTCCCGAATCAAACTCTTAAACCGCGCCACCATTTGCGGAGCAAGGTTCGGATATAATTCGATAACGATCGGACCGTAATCGGTTTCAAAAACGGCTACTTCTACATCCGGTTGTAATTTTGGATT
>JAOAPX010000138.1 GCA_025463125.1 Acidobacteriota bacterium
CAGGTGAATTTCGATGAATCACTATAAATGTATATTATATTTAATTTGTTGAAAAGTAAAGCATTTACGAATATGGTGAATGGCGACGAATTGTGGAAAATAATGCTTCCTTTGGCTGTTAACCGAAGGGTTGTAAGTTCGAGTCTTACCTGCGGAGCCAATATTTATATACTGAAAGTGCCGTAATGACGTAAGTTATTGCGGCACTTTTGTTTATTTGAATTTCAATTCAAACGGGTATCTGTGGACTTCGGTTTGGACACGAAATTATAGCTTTAATGTGTGTAATGATTGAATCCATTATGCAAAATCCAGTATATCCTTTTGGTAGCTGAACTCTAAATGTTTTCTTGCTGTTTTTCTAGCTTAATTTGCTGTCAACGATAAAATCAAATAGTATTTTTGGCTTCCTGCCTCCTTACTGGGATTAAAACGTTTAATAGAATTTAGTAATATAAGTTCATCATAAGGTGGAGCTTAATGTCATCGAAATTCTTTATAAACGGAGACCGTAATTTGTTAGATAAGTTTACCGGTATTCTCGAAAACATGAAGGATTTATATGCCTTTTATGCAGTGGTCGATTATTTTCGCTCGTCACCGAAGTTCTCGAAAAACGTCTCGAAAGAATCGAAAGCAAAAAAGAACGGGTCCGCGCCGAGACGATTTTCACCGTTGGCTCTCAATGCTGCCCAAACGCCTGCGCTTCAACGAACTTGCGCCCGCGCACATTCAGCTTTACATTGACGAGCGCCTGCGAGAAATTAAAGCGTCTTCGATCAACCGCGAAGTAACGTGTCTCGGCTCGGCGATCCACTCGGCGCACGTCAATTTTCCCGACTCGTCGGATTTTTCCGACCCCGAAAATTCCGCGCCCGAAAGTCGAGCAATCACGCCCCGAACGCCTCATTACGCAGGACGAAGTGATGAAAGTCCTGACGCATCTTTTGTCAGCACGACGAGACGACGAAAGCGAAATTGATTTTCGCCGCCGTATAGTCGTCGGGCAAGTTTTTCAAATGGCATTACTCACCGGCGCAAGAGTCGGCGAGATCATCGCTTTGCGCTGGTCGCAAATTGATTTCGACGCGAAAATTCTTCAAATCATCGGCACCAAAACCCGCTTCAAATCGGCAAAAGTCGTCCGCTATCTGGAAATCACGCCGAACATCGAAGCGATTTTGCGCGACCGAGAAAAATTTCGCTCCAATGACACCAAACGTCGCGGTTACCGGCAGTGAATTCGTTGATTGCTGTTGCTTTTTTGTATTTATCTATCGTTAAAACTAAAACAAAAACGTAGATTCGATGTCGAGCGGGCGGTGTTTGACTCAAATTAAACACATAAACACCGATTTTTTGCGGCGCCGGCAGCAGTGTTTCAGACATTCCTTTCGGAGGAAAGTCAGATTCCGCAGTCTTGTTTTCCGATTAATCTTGTATTCATCTTTAGTATAGTATTCTTGAATTTAATAAGATGCGTCTGCTGCTGGTCGAAGATGAAGTGCGAATGGCTAATTTTATCGCCAAAGGTCTGCGTGAAAACGCTTATGCGGTGGACGTGGCGGCGAACGGCGAAGATGCGCTTTATCAGGCGTCCGTTAACACTTATGACGCGATCATTCTCGACGTGATGATACCGCACAAAGATGGTTTTACGGTTTGCCGCGAGCTGCGCGAAAAAGGTTTCAGGACGCCGGTTTTGATGCTGACGGCGCGCGATGCGGTCGAAGATCGAATCGCGGGGCTGGATTTCGGCGCGGACGGTTATCTGACCAAGCCTTTCGAGTTCGGCGAACTGCTGGCGCGAATCCGCGCGCTTTTAAGAAGAAGCGGCGACGTGCGTCCGGCGAAAATCGTTGTCGCCGATTTGGAAATTGACACGACCGCGCAAAAAGTTTGGCGATCCGGGCGCGAGATTCCTTTGACGGCAAAAGAGTACGCCCTGCTCGAATATTTGGCGCGGGAAAAAGGCAGGGTCGTCGGTCGCGCAGATATTGCCGAACACGTCTGGGATGAAAACTTTGACGCTTTTTCCAATTTGATTGATGTTTATATCAAGCGGCTGCGCTCTAAAATGGATGGAAATTTCGCCGTCCAGTTGATTCACACGCGGCGCGGCGCGGGTTATATTTTGGACGAAAATGTTTGATTCGGTCAGAACACTATTGACGCTCTGGTATGTCGGCGTGCTGGCGTTGGTAATAATGGCTTTTGCCGCGCTGACGTACTTTTTTACAGTCGGCGTTCTGAACCGGGATATGAACGCGCGGCTCGAAGAAATGTCGCGCAATTTCATTGTCGCGCTTAAAGCCGAAGCGGCGGACGAGGAAGAAGAAAGAGATTCCGAGCAAGTTCTGGTTGAGACGACGAATGAATTTCGTTTCCGCGACTACCAATTTGCCGTACTCACAACCGAGGGACGACTTGTCGCCTCAACGGCGGATTTCGAGATTCCAGCCGAAAACGTTAATCAAACACCGGGGTTTGAGGATTTATCAATCCGAGATGGAAAATTTCGCGTTTTTATTTCGCCGCTCGGAGAAGCTCAAAATCATTACCGGCTACTAGTCTTTCACTCTTTAAGCGGGCAAATCGCGTTTGAAAACCAACTGGCGAAAATCTTTCTCGTCAGCGCGCCGCTCGTCATTTTAATCGCTGGTCTGGGCGGCAGTTTTCTGGCTAAAAAAGCTCTTGCCCCAATCGCGGAAATGGGCGAGAGAGCGGAACAAATCGGCGCGAAAAATTTGAACGAGCGGCTGCCGGTAAAAAACGAGCGCGACGAACTTGGCAGATTGGCTGTGGTTTTCAACGCGCTGCTTGCCAGGCTGGAAAACGCTTTCGAGCAGCAGCAGCGCTTTATGGCGGACGCTTCGCACGAGCTGCGCACGCCGCTGGCGATTGTGCGCGGCGAATCGGAAGTCGCGCTCGCCAAAGCAAATCGCCCGGCATCCGACTATCAGGAATCGCTGGCAATCGTCGCGGACGAAAGCAGGCGAATGACAAAAATCGTCGAAGACCTCTTTACCCTGGCTCGCGCTGACGCCGGGCAGACGCAGACGAGATTTGCGCCCGTCTATCTGGACGAAATCGTCGCCGAAACCTTCCGCTCAATGAACGTGCTGGCGCAAAAAAAACAGATCGCTTTGAATTTTTCGGGCAGCGCCGAGGAAATGCAGATGAACGGAGACGAACGGCTGCTGCGCCGCTTATTTTTAAATTTGCTGGATAACGCCGTCAAATATAGCCGAAAGGGCGGAGAAATCTTGGTTCTTTGCCGGACAACGGGCGAAATTTTCCGTGTCGAAATCAGCGATTCGGGTTCGGGCATTGCGCCAGCCGACCAGCCGCATATTTTCAACCGCTTTTATCGCGCCGATAAAGCTCGCTCGCGTCAGGCAGAAACCGAAACAAGCGGCGCGGGACTCGGGCTTTCGATCGCGCAATGGATCGCTGAAATTCATCAAGGGACAATCAAACTCGTTTCTTCCGGCGAAGAAGGCAGCGTTTTTACTGTCGAGTTTCCCGCCGGAGATCATTCGGAATGAAGAAAAGAACGAGCTGGGGACATTTGTCCTTCGCTAAAATCATTGCCGGTCTGATGGAATTTTTCGGGGTGCGGATGCTGGTCGGGCTTATTCTGGCAGCGGGCGCGTTAATTTTTTTCGGCTGGCTCGCGAGCGAGATTTTCGAGGGCGAAACAAAAATCTTTGACGAAGCGGTTAGAGCCGCGGCAATGCAAACCGCTTCGCCGCGGCTGACGCAGTTGATGGTTTTTTTCTCTTTTATCGGTTCCGTGATCTTTCTCTTTCCGCTCGGAATAGTCGCCGTCATCATTTTTCTGCGTTTGAAATGGAAACGCGCGGCGGTTTTGTTTGCCTTGACGATGGCTGGCGAGATCGTTCTCGATTTGACGCTGAAAGGATTTTTCCGCCGCCCGCGCCCCGAGGCGTTATACGGTTACGCGCTCCCACTCTCTTTCAGTTTCCCGAGCGGGCACGCGCTCGGCTCGTTCTGTTTCTACGGCATTCTGGCGTGGCTCGTGGCGGCGCGGCTGAAAAATCCTGCCGGCAAAACCCTCGTCTGGGTTTTAGCCTCGGCGCTGATTCTTTCGATCGGCTTTTCGCGCATATATCTGGGCGTTCATTACCCAAGCGATGTCATTGGCGGGTATGCGGCGGCGCTCGTCTGGACGGTAACAATCGCGCTCGGCGATTTTTTCTTTAATCGCAGGAATCTCAAAAATAATTAATTCGCGTTTGGTTAATCTTCTATTCATTTTCAAGATGTTAATCTGATTGCTAAATCAGCAATTTCAGCAAAAAATCTAAAAAACGAGGAGAAAGTTATGCGTTCAAATTACAAAACTGTATTTTCAATTCTGATTCTGACGGCATTATTTTCATTGGCTTCGACAAATATTTCGGCGCAAAAAAAGGAAAACGCCAAACTCGCCGCGCAAGCGAAAATCACGATGGACGCGGCGCGCGAAACGGCATTAAAGCGAGCGCCCGGCACGATTGAAGAAGGTACGCTGGAAAAAGAAAACGGGAAACTCATTTATTCATTCGACATTCGCACTTCCGACAGAGAGATAACGGAAGTTCAGGTTGACGCGAAAACGGGCGAAATCGTGAGCGTCGAAAAGGAAGATGCCGCTAAAGAAGCTGCCGAAAAGAAACAGGACAGTAAAAAAGACGATGATGACGAAGAAGACGCGGCGACGAGAAGCGCGCGGATAGCAAGACTCGCAAAACAGGCGAAAATCACGATGCAGCAAGCCCGGGAAATCGCCTTAAAGCGCGTCAGCGGCACGATTACCGGAGAAGATTTGGAAAAAGAAAAAGGCAGGCTTCAATATTCGTTCGACATCCGCGACGCTAACGGGAAAGTTTTCGATGTTGAAATCGACGCCAAAACCGGACAGGTTTTAAAAGCCGTGGAAGACACGGAAGACTAAGACGATAATTAATACGAAATCTTGAGTTTGCGACGTGAAAACCGAAAATCGAAGCCTACGCCGAGACAAAAGCGCAGGCTTTCGGTCATTTTTCTTCTTTTCGGTCTGATTTTTAATTTCGGCGCTGCGCAGGTTTCTTTAGGGCAAAATCAAACGGCTCAGAAGATTTTAACTCTTAATGAAGCGATTGATTTGGCGTTAAAACAGGCTTCAGCCTACAAGACGGCGCAAATCAACGAGCGAATCGCCGAGGAAGATATAAATCAGGCGCGCGCCGCTTTTTACCCGCGAATTACGGCTCAGCCGAATTTTATTTACACATCGCCGTCGCTCGCCCGAACAAACGGCGTTCGCGAGCCGAGTTTTCTCGGCGCCGACGCCATCACGGTTTACCAGGGATTAATTAACGCTTCGGGCGAAATTGATACTTCGGGCAGATTGAAAGCGACGCTTCTGCGCAACCGCGCTTTGCTCGAATCGGCGCGAGCCGGAAGCGAAATCGCCAGGCGCGATCTGATTCAAGCTGTTTCGGACGCATATTTCAATCTCGCGCTTTCGGAGACGAAACGAAGCGGCGCGGAGATGAATCTGGAAGCCGCGCTCGAATTTGAAAACAACACAAAATTACAGCTCGAAGCCGGCGAAATCGCACCCGTCGATTTGGTTCGCGCGCGTCTGCAAACCGCGACCAGACGAGACGAACTCGAACAGGCGAAAACAGAAGAAATCGTCAATGCCGACTCGTTGAAATTTATAATCGGCTACGATTTTACAGTTTCAATTTCAACCGAAAGTTTGCTTGTACAGATGCCGAATGACATGGAAATTGAAGGTTACGTCGAAAATGCCGTTAACACGCGACCGGAATTTGCGCAGTTTGAAGCCGACCGGCGAGCCGCCGAACAGGATTTGAAAATCGCCAAAACCGAGCGTCGCCCGCAATTTACTTATTCGGTCAGCGGCGGTTTTATTTCCGATAAGCTGACGCCGATTCGCCTCAAAGACACGCTCGGCGTACAGGCAAGTGTCGGCATGACGATTCCGATTTTTGATAAAGGCGCGAAATCGCGCGAGGCGCAGGCGCAGCTAAAAATTCAGCAGGCGGAAAATACTCGCATTTTAGCCGAAAGACAATTCGCGCAGGCGTTTCACACAGCGCGAACGCAGGCGATAGCGGCGCGAAGGCGCATCCGTGAAATCGGCGCGACTATCGCTGACGCCGAGCAAAACTTAAGAGCGTCGGTTGCACGTTATCAAGCTGGAGAAGCGCCGATAGCGGAAGTTACCGACGCGCAGAATTTGCTTATCGCGCAGAGACAACTGCTTTACCAGGCGATTTTCGATTATCAAACGGCGCGTTCGAGATTGCTGAGAGCTATCGGACAATGATGGGATTTGCGAGTTTAGATTTGCGATGTACGATTGAAGAAAATGAGCGAGGAAAATAAAGAAAATTTAGACGCGACAGAAAGCGAAACGATTGAAGAAATCGAAAAAGCTTCTCCGTCAGAAGAAATCGAATCGCAAGATACAGCTTCGCCGCGAAAGCGTTTTTTAATTATCATCGGCATCGTTTCTCTCGTCTTGCTTCTAATCGTCGTTTATTTGTATTGGCGCCGGACCGAACCAACCATTCAGGTCGAGACCGAAAAAAAGGAAGAGACGGTTGTCAGCGTCAAAGTCGCAAAGGCTGAAAAGGAAACGATCGCGCAGGAAAATTCGGCGCTTGGAACAATTCAGCCCGCCGAACAGTCGACCGTCGCGGCGAGCATTTCGGCGCAAATCAAGCAGATGCGGCTTTTGAAAAACGCTTTTGTTCAGAAAGGCGAAGTTCTCGCCGTGCTTGCTTCGCAGGATTTGCAGGCGCAGCGCAGCGAAGCGCAGGACGCGCTCGAAGAAGCCGGACTTAATCTGCAAACCCTGCAAAAAGTAACCATTCCGCAGACCGGAGCGCAGACGGAAAAAGACATCTCCGACGCCAAAGCGGCGCTCGACAACGCTCGCGCGACTTATGAGCGCCGGAAGGTTTTATACGACAAAAGCGGGCTTTCGCTCAAAGAACTCGAAGCCTCGCAGCTTGCGCTGACAAACGCCGAAAACTCCTATCGCCTCGCACAGCAAAACGCGAGAATCAACACGACGGCGGTAAATCCAAATTCTCGCGCGATTGCCGAATCGAAAATCAAACAGGCGCAGGCTCGTCTCAGCGCGCTCGACGCGCAGGCTCGTCTCGCTGAAGTTCGCGCGCCGATCTCCGGCGTTGTCACCGAACAGTTTCAGTTTGAAGGCGAATTTGCCGCTCAGGGAGCAAAGCTCGTTACTATCGCCAATATCGGCGAAGTCATCGTCAAAGCGAACTTTGCCGATACGGTGGTCGCAAATTTACAGGTCGGCGACGCCGTCACGGTTTATCTGCCGGATGCGCCCGAAGAAAGAATGAGCGGAAAGGTTACTTTAATCAGCCGCTCGTCAGACACGCAAAACCGGACGGTCGAAGTCTGGGCGAATTTCGGAAACGGGCGCGGGCTTCTGAAGGTAAACGGCACGGTGCAGTTTGTCGTTTCGAGCCAATCGACCGAAGACGCGATTGTCATCCCGCTTTCCGCCGTAACTCTGGAGGCTGCAAACGCGGACGAAGGAACGGTGATGACGGTTGACGAGAATTCCGTCGCGCACGAAACGAAAGTAAAAATCGGCATCAGGCAAGCGGATAAAGTGCAAGTTCTGGAAGGCTTAAGCGAAGGCGACACAATCGTCGTCGAAGGCAATTACGCTCTGCCGGACGAAACGAAAGTCGAGATTGCCAAAGATGAAGAGCAAAAAGACGAAGAAAAATAATTTATGAATCTCGCCCGCACAATTTCACGGCAATCTCGCAGCGTGATTGTCTTCGTCCTGCTTTTGTGCGCTGCCGGATTGTTTGCCGCGTGGAATTTGCCGACCGCGATTTTTCCGAACACGGATTTTCCGAGAATAATCATCACAATCGAAAACGGCGAAATTCCCGCCGATCAGATGCTCGTTTCCGTCACGCAGCCGGTCGAGGAAGCGATGAACGGAATTCCGGGCATCGAGCGCATCAAATCGACGACGGCTCGCGGCTCGGCGGAAGTAAATCTTTTCTTCAACTGGAAAACAGACATTCTGCAAACGCAGCAATTCGTGCAGGCGCGTCTTTCGCAGTTGACTCTGCCGGCGACGGCGAAGGTGACGCACGTTGACCGCCTGACCTTCGCCGTTTTTCCGGTTTCCGGTTACAGTCTGACTTCGGAAAAACGTGACACAACCGGGCTTAGGGAAATTGCGACTTACACGATTCGCCCGCGTCTCGCGCGTCTCGCCGGCGTCGCCAACGTGCAGGTCGAAGGCGGCAAAGTGCGCGAGTTTCAGATCGAGATAAATTCCGAAAAGCTCTCGGCGCGAAACGTTACCGTTCAGCAAGTCACGGACGCCGTAACAAACGCCAACATCGTCGCTTCGCCCGGTCTGATAGAGGAAAATCATCAGCTCGAACTCGCGCTTGTCAGCGGTCAGGCGACAACGCCCGACCAGTTGAATTCAATCGTCGTAGCAAATGTAAACGGCGCGAATGTTTTGATTTCCGATATTGCCGTCGTTCGTGAAGGCACCGAGCCGAATTACACAATCGTAACGGCTGACGGGCGTGAAGCCGTGCTTTTCAATGTTCTGCGGCAGCCCGACGCCAACACGGTTTCCGTCACCGATGAAGTAAAAAACGAACTCGCCGCAATCGAAAAAACTCTGCCGAAAGATGTTCGCATTGCGCCGTTTTACGACCAGTCGATCCTGGTTCGCGAATCACAGAGTTCGGTGCGCGATGCAATTATTATCGGCTTGATTTTGTCAGTCATCATTCTCCTTGCGTTCCTGCGAAACATCGGCACGACCCTGGTCGCCGTTATCGTCATTCCGGTAACGATTCTGGCGACGTTTCTGGCGATGTATCTGGTCGGTTTGTCGTTCGATTTGATGACGCTCGGCGGCGTCGCGGCGGCAATCGGTCTGGTGATTGATGACGCGATCGTCGTCGTCGAAAACATCTACACGCATCTTTTGCACGGGGAATCGAGGCACGACGCGGTTCAGAAGGCGATTTCGGAAATTACGATTCCGATTATCGGCTCGACCGTCACACCCGTCGTCGTCTTTCTGCCGCTGACTTTGCTGACCGGCGTTACCGGCGTTTTCTTTCGCTCGCTGGCTTTGACGATGGCGGTCGCGCTCCTTACATCGCTCGTTCTGGCGCTGACTTTTACGCCTGTTCTGGCGGAAAAATTCGTCAAAGTTAAAAAGAAAGATACCGCAGAAGAACTCGGCAAGTTTTTGAGCCTAATCATCCGACCTTATGAATGGCTTTTGAGCCGGGCGCTCAAAAATCGCTGGCTGGTTCTGGCGATTTGTGGTTTGATTTTGCTCGCGTCTTTCTTCATTTACAAACAGCTCGGCTCGGAATTTCTTCCGGCGTTTGATGAAGGCGCGTTTGTTCTGGATTATGTCGCGCCGCCCGGAACCTCGTTACAGGAAACCGACAGGATTCTGCGTCACGTCGAGGAAATGCTGGCGGACGCGCCGGAAGTTGAAAGCTATTCGCGGCGCACCGGCTTGCAGTTAGGTTTATCAATCACCGAACCAAACACGGGCGATTTTCTGGTAAAGCTAAAACAGAGTCGTTCGCGCTCGACCGAGGAAGTAATGGATGATTTGCGCGGACAGATCGAGACGAGCGAACCGGCTCTGGAAATTGAATTTGTCGGAATTTTGTCCGATTTGATCGGCGATTTAACAAGCTCACCCGAACCGATCGAGATAAAAGTTTTCAGCGATGACAAAGCGGCTCTGCACGCAAAAGCCGAGGAAATTGAAGCGTCAATCAAAAAAATCGACGGCGTAGTCGATACGAATCCCGGCATTGTCGAAAGCGGCGCGGCAGTAACATTTAAGGTCAATTCGCAGCAAGCCGCACAGTTCGGCGTGAGCGCGTCGGACATCGCCGGCGCGGTCGAAACGGCAATGTCCGGAAGCGCGGTCTCTGCAATTTTGGAAAAAGGAAAATTGATAACTGTTCGTGTCGTTTTTCCGAAAGATGCGAGCAAATCGCTGGAAGTTTTGAAAGGCTTGCAAATTCGTTCCTCAAGCGGAGCGCAATTTCGTCTCGATCAAGTTGCAACCGTCGAATACGACAAGGGACAAACCGAAATAAGTCGCGACGGCTTGCGTCAAACGTTGTCTGTTACAGCGCGTATAACGGGCAGCGATTTAGGCTCGACGATTGATAAAATCAAAGCGCAGTTAGCCGGAGACGTAAAACTTCCAGCCGGAATGACCATCGAATACGGCGGTCTGTACGCCGAGCAGCAAGCGTCTTTTCGCGAACTCGCCGTTGCTTTAATTTTAGCAATCGTGCTTGTTTTTCTGGTTTTGCTGATAGAATTTCGCTCGTTCGCGCATCCGATTGCCATCGTCACAGGCGCGGTTTTAGCTCTGAGCGGCGTTTTGCTGGCGCTGCTTGTAACGAAAACTACTTTAAATGTCGTTAGTTTAATGGGAATGATTATGGTCGTCGGAATCGTCGCGAAAAACGGGATTTTGATGCTCGATGCGATCGAGGAAAATCTTACGAAAACTAAAAATCTAACTGAAGCCTTGATAATTTCCGGTCGCAGGCGTTTTCGCCCCGTGCTGATGACCAGCCTGGCTGCAATTCTCGGAATGCTGCCGCTCGCCCTGGCAATCGGTTCGGGTGCGGAGCTTCTCCAGCCGCTCGCCATCGCCGTCATAGGCGGCTTGGCTTTTGCCTTACTGTTATCTCTGGTCGTCACGCCCGTCGTTTACGCCCTGATAAGCGGTCGGTCAAACAAATCGCAATATTAAAAAAGTTCGCCCCTGATGAAACAATTCGTTTATCGAAGCGAAATGACCGTACGAATAAATATTTTGTTCTTAAAATCAGTAGACGCGGCGCTTGTTTGCCGTCTGCGGCAACCGGGAAATGATTGTACTCAACGCCGACAACGGCAAAGTCGTCGCTGATTTACCAATCGGCGAAGGCAGCGGCGTCCGTGCCTTCGACCCGAAAACGCGGCTCGCATTCAGCTCGAACGGCGAGGGAACTGTAACAATCGTGCGCGAAGACAATGCCGACAAATTCAGCGTCGTCGAAAACGTAAAAACGCGGCGCGAACAATGGCATTTGACTCTAAAACCGAAAGAATTTACCTGCCGACCGCTGAATTCGGCGAAACGCCCGCGCCGACCGCCGGCATCCGCGCCCCTCGATTATGCCGAACAGTTTCGTAATTTTGATTTTTGGAAGATAAGGGTTGCAGAATTGGCTCACGTTTAGATGGCGCTAAATGTCCGAGCGCCGAATCGGTTGGCATCTCTTACGGCGGAAAAGAGCGCGGCTGCTTTATCACGCACGGCGCCCGCCACACGGCAGTCACGCGAATGCTGCAAGCCGGAATTGACCTTTCAACCGTCGGCGCGATCACCGGACACACCGGCGCGAATCTGATTTTGCATTACTCGCACGCCACCCGCGAGAGCCGCAAAAAAGCGACTTCCGTTTTGGAAACTTTCGTCACCGATTCGCAGAAAAAAGCGGGCTGAAAAACTTGGTTTGGACATGAAAAAAAGTTGTGCCGATTTGAGTGAAACAGTTGCGGCAAACTCGGTTAGATTCATCGACTTAAAATGTGTAATATATAATGTTATCGAGCCGAATAAAGTCATCTCCAGCACATTTCAAAAGGAAGAAAATTTGATGAAAAAATATTTTTTAAGGCAATTCGTTTTAGCGGCGGCGCTTGCTGCCGCTTTTTTAATTCCCAATATTGAAGCGCAAAACCGTCAAGTGCCGGATCAGGAACTGATCGCCAAGCGGCATCAAATCGAAAAAGAGCTTCAGGAAATCGCCGTCATTGACCGCAAAGTGATGGTGCCGATGCGCGACGGAAAGCGAATGGCGGCAGACATTTACCGCCCGAAAGACGCTTCAAAAAAATATCCGATCATATTTTCCCGAACACCCTACAATTTCAATTTCTGGGATGTTCGTCTCGGAGCGCCGCGCGATATGACGACGATTTTAGAAGCCGTTAAGCGCGGTTATGCCTACGTCGTGATGAACGAGCGCGGGCATTTTTTCTCCGAAGGAAATTACGACATCTTGGGCGCGCCCGTTTCGGACGGCGACGACGCAATTACGTGGATGTCTTCGCAGTCCTGGTCGAATAAAAAAGTCGGCGCGATCGGCTGTTCTTCGACCGCCGAATGGCAGCCGGCGGTCGCCGCGCTCGGAAATCCGGCGTTTACGACGATGATCGTGCAGGGATATGGAGCGGGCATCGGGCGTGTCGGTCCCTTTTATGAGCAGGGCAACTGGTATCGCGGCGGCGCGGTGCAGATGCTTTTTATCAGTTGGCTTTACGGGCAGCAAAATCAGGTTCGACCGATGTTTCCGCCCGGAACTTCGCAGGAAGACCTTATTCGCGCCTCGAAATCTTTCGATCTCGCCCAGCAATCTCCGCCGGTTGATTGGTCGCAGGCTCTGCGGCATCTTCCGACGATGGATATTTTAAAAGCCGTTGACGCGCCGCGCGGAATTTTCGCCGACCAGATGCCCGTTCCGACCGGCGGCGCGATGATCAAGCGCACGCCGAATGATCCGGCTTGGTATAAAGGCGGAATCTGGCACGACAATATGAAGATCAACATTCCGGGATTCTGGTTCGCGTCGTGGTATGACGTATCAAGCGGTCCGAACATCGCGGCTTACAATCACGTCCGCAAAACCGCCGATCCCGACATTGCTGACAAACAGTATCTCGTTATCGCTCCGGTTCTCCATTGCAGTTACACGCGCGCGACGGAAAATACAATCGTCGGCGAACGCTCGATGGGCGACGCGCGGCTCGATTACAACGCTTTGACCTACGGCTGGTTCGATCATTTCCTGAAAGGCGAAGACAACGAAATTTTGCAAAAGATGCCGAAAGTTCGTTATTTCACGATGGGCAGTAACCGTTGGCAGACAGCCGAATCTTTCCCGCCCGCCGGAGCGCAGTCCGTTACTTTTTATCTTTCCAGCGGCGGCAAAGCGAACACTCTAAACGGCGACGGAAAATTAGTTTCGACGCCGCCCGCAAACGATCAGCCCGACAGTTTCGTTTATGACCCGATGAATCCCGTTCCGTCATACGGCGGCAACGTCTGCTGCACCGGAAACGCGATCACGGGCGGTTCGTTCGACCAGCGCAAAATGGAAGAACGCCCCGACATTCTCGTTTACAGCTCTGATGTTTTAAAAGAAGGCATCGAACTGACCGGCTCAATAGATGTCACGCTCTACGTTTCTTCCGACGCTAAAGACACGGATTTTACCGTCAAATTAATTGACGTTGATGAACAGGGGCGCGCCTGGAATCTCGACGAAACGATTCAGCGCATGCGCTACCGCGAAGGCTACGACAAACCGCCCGTCTGGATGGAAAAAGACAAAGTTTACCGGGTGAAATTCCAGCCGATGATGACCAGCAATTATTTCGCCCCCGGACATCGAATCAGAATCGAAATCTCCGGCAGTAACTTTCCGCGCTTTGACCGCAATTTAAATACCGGCGGAAACAACTACGACGAAACCAAAGGCGTCATCGCCAACAACACCGTTCATCATTCAAAACAATACCCGGCTGAGGTGAAGATCACGGTCGTCAAAAACAAATAAAATTCAACCCGTCTTAATGCCTCTTTGCTGTTTATTTGAAACAGCAAAGAGGCATTCGTTCCAGGAAATCTCCTCGCCGCTTCTCGTAAAAAAAAGCGCCGGTGGACTCGGTTTGGACACTAAAGGGAGATGTGATAGTTTAAGTTTTTTAATCGCAATAAATAAAAAATCAGTTCACGCCCCTACCTGCGGAGCCAATATTTATAACAGTTTAGCGGCAGTCTTCGGACTAGCCGCTTTTCTATTTCCCGTAATTTTCCCGTTATCTATTTTCTTTTCTTTTCTTTTTTCTTTTCTATAAGGTAAAAATCCTTCAATGGCTTTTCCCCGTCTACTGATAAGAATTCTTTGCGGACTAACTGCAAAGATTCAAGTTGTTGTCGGCTCTTTTCCATCATTTTTACGAGATTTTTTTTATTTGTGACTTAAATCACTTTGTTTTAATTCTGCTTGAGTTAGTTTTTACAACAGAGGTGATTATGAAAAGCATTGAATTAATAAACAATCTAAAAATCGGCGAAATTGCCGAAAGCGAAAAATCCAAAGAAGTAAAAGAAATTTTTAACGGCACGCGGCGGCGTCTTGTCCAGGTAAAACTCCGCAACAGTGAGATTTTGGCAAAGCATAAAGCCGTTGAACCGATTACGGTTTTGTGTCTGGCTGGAAATGGTGTGTTTCGCGCAGGAGCAGATTTGAGCGACGAACAAATTCTGGTTGCCGGTACGTTGATTACTTTGGAAGGCGGCGTCGAACACGAAGTCGTCGCGCAGCCTGCCCTCGATTTGCTGGTAACTAAATTTAAGGACGTTTAGAGCGAAATGAAAAATGACATTGAAACACGCGCCGACATTGATGATTTGATGAATCGTTTCTACGCAAAAGCGATTAATGACGACACAATCGGTTATATTTTTACCGATGTCGCTAAACTTGATTTAGAACATCATTTGCCGGTTATCGGAGACTTTTGGGAAACGCTGCTTTTCGGCACCGGCAATTATCAAAAACACGGGCGCAATCCGCTGCTGATTCACGCCGCGCTAAATGAAAAAACGCCTTTACATTCAAAACATTTTCGGCGCTGGCTTGAGCTGTTCCGCGCAACCGTCGATGAAGCTTTTTCGGGCGAACGCGCTGAGTTTATCAAGCTTCGCGCCGAAGCGATAGCTAACCGATTCTTAAATTTCGTGAGCGGAGTTCCGGCAAGATCAGTAAATTAAAATTTACAAATTATGAAAATCACATAGACCCGCAATTTCCTAAATTTTCTTGACTTTAGATGAAGTTTTCGGCGAAACTGCGGTTTAAGAAAATCATCGTTTTCAAGTCGTTCATTATTTCAGTAAATCGGTGACTTTTGTCGCTGATAACACAAATCTTTTGATATTAATATGGTCGTATTACTGGATTGCTGAATGCTCAGGCACATATAAAATGAAACTTAGAATACGCGAAAATTCTCTGCGCCTTCGCTTGACGAAAAGCGAGGTCGCCAAAATCGGCGAGGGCGGCGCGGTTCAGGAAACAGTCGAATTCGGCGGCGAACCGGCGCAGCGATTGATTTACGCCATCGAAGTTAAAAACAATCTTGAAAATTCAACCGCCGTTTTCGACGCCGGAAGCATCACGGTTTTTATCCCGAAAGCCCAAGCCGTGAAATGGGCGCAAACAAATCAAATCGGCATTGAAGCCGAAAAATCGATTGATGGCGAAAAGACTTTAAGAATTTTGATTGAAAAGGATTTTTCCTGTTTAGAGCCGCGAGCGGGTGAAGAAGACGCGGATACATTTGCCCATCCATTTCAAAACGGATCAGGAAAATCAGATACGCTTAACAGCTTTTGATTCACGCTTAGAAAACAAATTATTTTACTTTCAAATGCGAATTTGTATTTGAAACGAATAAAGAAATCTATGGCAACCGCTGCGAAAAAATTAACGCGTTCGGGCGCGATAAATTATATGCATCCGACAATCATCGGAGTAATCGCATCCGCCGTTTTAACCCTTCTTGTTATCGTCGGTTCACGCAATCTCGAACACTTCGACTCGGCGCTGTTCGGCTATACGATAGCGAGCATCGTCGCTTTCGGAGCAATCGCTTTTCGTTATGCGATCTGGCTTCAGCGCCCCGCCACGCGCACATACTTTCGGCGCGGTCTGCAACTGTTTTTCCAGCGCAAGAAATTCGCGGCAAACACAGCGAGCGCAGCCACAACGGTGGCGACAAATCTCGTAGCGCAAAAATTCATTTTCAAACGGGGCACAATGCGCTGGCTGATGCACGCGCTGATTATGTGGGGCTGCGTGATTGCCGCATTGATCACGTTTCCGCTCGTCTTTGGCTGGGTTCATTTTGAGCTTGAAGGCGATTTGGGCTATCGCGCTTACCTTTTCGGCATTCCGACACAATTGATGCAAGGTCGTGATATTTTCGCCTGGATTGTTTTTCACGGACTCGATTTTTCAGCGGTTATGGTGATTGCCGGCTGCGCGATCGCGATTCACAGGCGGCTTAAAGATCGCGGCGCGATTGCTACGCAAACGTTTCTTCTCGATTTTGTGCCGCATATGATGCTGATTGCAATTTCTGTGTCGGGTTTGATGCTGACGGCTTCGAGCCTCTGGTTTGAAGGTTATATGTATTCGTTCGTCGCCATGGTTCACCAGGCGACAGTGATTATGACGCTTTTTTACTTGCCGTTCGGCAAACTTTTTCACGTCGTTCAACGTCCGGCGTCAATCGGCGTCGAGCTTTATCAAAGGCGTTCGCGGGAAATGCCGCAAGCGGTTTGCCCGCGCTGCAAAACCGAATTTGTCGGGCAGATGTGGATTGACGATTTGAAAAAAGTGGTCGGCGAATTGGGTTTTGATTACCGAATGGCAAACGGTCAGACATTGCAGGATTACTGTCCGCGCTGCAAACGGATTATGCGCGGCTTGGCTTATGCCGGATTGCCTGACACTAAGGAAAAGGTTTTTTACGGCACGCGAGAAGAGGCAGGACATACGGAAACCACCAAAAGCGAAAAAAGTTCTCAACAATAAAAATGAGTAAAGTCGAAAATTTAGACAGAATATTAGAACAGTTTGGTCCACACCTGCACGACGCGCCGGACGGCGGCTGGGCGGCTGACCGCGTGATTGACAATGTTGTGCCGACGCATTGCCCGTATTGCGCCGTCCAATGCGGTTTGAATCTGCTGGTCGAGAAAAACAAGGTCGTCGGTTTCGAGCCGCGTTACGATTTTCCCGTCAACGAAGGGCGGCTTTGCCCGAAAGGCGTAACCGCGTATCTGCAAACGCATCATCCCGACAGATTGCTTTATCCGTTGATTAAAAGAAACGGATATTTCGAGCGCGCGAGTTGGGATGATGCACTCGACTTAATAGTTTCAAAATTTCAGGAAATCCAGGCGAAATACGGCAAAGACGCCATCGGCATTTATTCGGGTTCATCCTTGACGACCGAGAAAACTTATCTGATGGGCAAATTCGCCCGCGCCGGACTCGGCACGAGATATATTGACTACAACGGCAGGCTTTGTATGGTTTCCGCCGCCGCCGGAAACAACAAAGCGTTCGGTATTGACCGCGCTGCAAATCCGTTCGCGGACATTCCGCTTGCCGAAGTTTTAATAATCGCGGGTGCCAACTGCGCGGAAACTTTTCCGGTTTTGAACAAATATTTATGGGAACAGCGCGATAACGGCGGACGCTGGATTGTCATTGACCCGCGTGAAACAGCAACCGCGAGACAGGGCGATTTGCATTTGCAGTTAAAACCCGGAACCGATGTCGCCGTCGCCAACGGAATGCTTAACGTCATGGTTCGTGAAAATTTGATTGACGAGGACTTTATTGCCAACAGCACGAACGACTGGGAAGCGACGCGCACCGTAATCGAAAAATATACGCCCGATGTCGCTTCACAAATTTCCGACGTTCCGGCGAAAAAAATCGAACAAGCCGGACTTCTTTACGGACGCGCGAAAACCGGAATGATTATGCACGCGCGCGGCATCGAGCATCACACGAACGGCGTTAACAACGTTCTTTCGTATATCAATATCGTTTTGGCGACAGGCAAGATCGGCGAACCCGGCAAAGGCTACGGCACAATAACCGGGCAAGGCAACGGGCAGGGCGGGCGCGAACACGGGCAGAAAGCCGACCAGTTGCCCGGACAGCGTTCGATGCTCAACGCCGAACATCGAAAATATGTCTGCGACGTTTGGGGTTTGCCCGAAGAAGAATTGCCTGAGGCTGGAGTTTCGGTCGTCGAGATGTTCGACAAAATGCGCGAAGGCGAAATCAAAGGCTTTTTCTCGCTTTGCAACAACGGAATGGTCAGCTTGCCCGACACGAACAAAATCCGCCAATCGCTCGAAAATTTAGAGTTTAACGTCAACGTCGATTTCTTTATGTCGGAATCATCGCGTTACGCCGATGTGGTTCTTCCCGGCACAACCTGGGCGGAAGACGAGGGCGTAACCGCGAACAGCGAAGCCCGCGTCATCAAGATAAATAAAGCGGTTGACCCGCCCGGCGAAGCGAAAACCGACTGGTGGATTGTCTGCGAAATCGCTCGCCGGATGGGACGCGGAAAATATTTTAATTTCAACAGCCCGCGTGAAATATTCGACGAGCTGCGTGTTGCGTCGAAAGGCGGAAACGCCGATTATTACGGCATCACATACGAAAAAATCGAAAAGCAAAACGGCGTTTTCTGGATGTGTCCGACGCTCGATCATCCGGGAACGCCGCGCCTGTTTGAAGACAAGAAGTTTTATCACCCGGACAAAAAGGCTAAGTTTCACCCGATTGAATACAAACCGCCGGCGGAAGTTCCCGACGCGGAATATCCGCTCGCGCTGACGACGGGGCGAGTCGTTTATCAATATCTGTCGGGCAATCAAACCAGACGTATCGGTTTTTTAGTCGAACAATGCCCGGAGCCGTATGTCGAGATTCACCCGGAAACGGCGCTGGCTTTGAAAATTAATGATGGTGAAAGGGTAAAAGTCGTCTCGCGGCGCGGCGAAGGCGTGTTTCCCGCATTGATTGTGCGAACGATTCGCCCGGACACGATTTTTATTCCGTATCATTGGGGCGAGCAATTGGCGGCGAATCAATTAACGAATCCCGCGCTCGACCCGATATCGAAGATTCCCGAATACAAGGCGTGCGCGGCGCGAATCGAGAAGATTCATTCACGCGAATTGCCGATTTTAGGCAGAAACAGAAAAGGCGCATCTTTAAGCGAAGTGCGGCGCGGAAAGTAAAAAAGGAGAAATCTATGCAGGAAACAATGTTTATAGACCCGCAGCGATGCATCGGCTGCCGCTCTTGCGTTGCGGCGTGCCGAGAATGTTCGACGCATAAGGGGTATTCGATGATTTTTGTCGATCATATCGACCGCTCGGAAACAACGGCGACGATGCCGACGGTTTGTATGCACTGCACGGAGCCCACGTGCGCTCTCGTTTGTCCGGCGGACGCCATCAAGATGAACGAAGACGGCGTGGTTATGTCAGCCTTAAAACCGCGCTGTCTCGATTGCCGCAATTGCGTTAACGCCTGTCCTTTCGGAGTTCCGAAATACAACACGGCGATGCACCTGCAAATGAAATGCGATATGTGTTACGACCGCACGAGCGAAGGCTTAAAACCGATGTGCGCGAGCGTTTGTCCGACCGGCGCGATCAGTTTCGGGAAATACGAGCAAATCGTCCCGCTTCGCCGCACAAAACCGGTCAACGCGCACGTTTTCGGCAATCAACACGTCGAGACGAAAGTTTATTTAATGCTTCCGACCGACGAAACGGAAGTAAATATCGACGGCTGCGGCGTGTTTGAAGGGCGCATCGGTTTGACCGGCGAGCAGCAGGCGCAAACGGGAGAATCGTGGATCGACACGCAGGAAGAACAATCGGATAAAAGCAATGAATTCTAAATACCTAAACGAAAACACGGTGAAAAACGTGCTTGCGGCAAACAATGAAATTTCCGATGAGCGCGACGTGCGTACCGCGACCGCGCCGCACCAGAAGGAATTTCCTTATGAGCGCGACGAAGAAGGACAGGTTACGCGCCGCGAGTTTTGCAATTTTCTCTTTTTAACTTCGAGCACATTATTCCTGGGCGCAATCGGATTTGCCGGAAAATCGGTTTATGAAGCGCAAGTGACGCCGACTTATTCACCGCTGAAAATCGAAGGCGCAAGCGAATTGCAGCCGGGAACGGCTTTGAATTTTCGTTATCCGCGCGAAGAGGACTCGGCGATTCTGGTTCGCGCGAGCGACGGGAATTTTTACGCTTACGGTCAGAAATGCACGCATCTTTCATGTCCGGTTTATTACGACAAGCAAAGTATGCATCTCGAATGCCCGTGTCACGAAGGCGGTTTCGATGCGGCGACGGGAAATGTTTTATACGGTCCGCCGCCGCGCGCCCTTGATAAAATAGAACTTGAAATGCGCGGCACGGAAGTTTGGGCAATCGGCAGAAAGGCGAGTGGCAGCGATGAAAACAACCAACACGGAATTTAAGCAAAACAATCCGGCGTTTAACACTTTGGAAGACGCGCAAGCCCGTTATTTAGCGAACGATACGCGCGGCGTGTATAAACCGGCGAATTTCCGGGAAGGCAAGCGCCCGATGGAACGCGGGCGCACGGCGGTTTGGCAGGCGCGGCTGGTTTTACTGGTTATGATAAATCTCGCGCAGCTTTGGATACTTTCGGCGACTGTCGAAGCAGCGTTGGCACGCGAATTCAAACAATTGCTGCCGCTTATCATCGCGTCGGGCGTGTGCTGGTTGATTGCCTTAACGATATTTTTGTGGTGGAAACCGGCTTCGCGTCGTCACAGCAGCACCGGATACATACGCGGGCAATGAAACGAAAAATTATCGGGTTCGATCAAGACGATGAAAACGATTGGCGGGCGGAACTCGACTGCGGGCATCTTCAGCACGTTCGCCACAAACCGCCGCTTGTCGTCCGTGAATGGGTTTTGACTGAAGCGGGAAGACGAGAAAAACTAGGCGCGGAACTCGACTGCAGAAAGTGCGATGAGGAAAACGATGAAAAGGAAGTTTTTTAATCGCTGAGAAATCTGAAAAGACAATTTAAGAAGAAAAATGCCTTTTTCAAATGAATGTTTCTTCTTGTAATCTTCCAGTTTATTCGAGCAATTCTTAAAATGTTATGAGCGATACATTCAAAGCGGGCGCCGCTCGCGCACTGTTTTTTGCAACTTCTGCGTTTGCCGTTTCCTTCGCCGTTTGGGGTCTAATCGCCGCGTTAGCGCCAACTTTTGCACAGCTTTATAATCTATCGGCGACCGAAAAGAGTTTGTTGATTGCGATACCGGTTCTGCTCGGTTCAATCGGCAGATTAATCGCCGGAATGGTTGCCGACCGTTTCGGCGGACGACTCGTTTTTTCCGCTTTGCTCGTCTTTTCGGCAGTTCCGGCAATCGCCATCGGATTTTCGACGAGTTTCGCGCAGCTCTTGATTTTCGGTTTGCTTTTGGGCGTGGCTGGAACGACTTTTCCAGTTGGAGTGGGCTTTGCCTCCAAATGGTTCGCGAAAGAAAAACAAGGCACGGCTCTCGGTATCTACGGCGCGGGAAATATCGGGCAATCAATCGCGGTATTTTTTGCTCCTGTCTTAGCGTTACAGTTTGGCGATTGGCGTATTGTTTTCTTTGTTTTCGCCGCCATTACTTTCGTTTGGGGCATCGTTTTTTATTTGTTTGCTCAAGACGCTGAGGTTGTCGCACAGCCGAAATCGCTGTCCGAAAACTTAAGAGTTTTGAAGACTTCAAAAGTCGCCTGGATTTTGTCGCTTTTTTATTTTTTGACGTTCGGCGGCTTCGTCGCGCTGGCGCTTTATATGCCGACTTTTCTAAGAGAAATTTTCAATCTTTCGGCAACGGACGCGGGCGCAAGAACTGCCGGTTTTGTTCTGCTCGCCACACTTTTGCGTCCCGTGGGCGGAATTTTAGCGGACAAAATTGGCGGCGAAAAAGTTTTGATTTTTGTTTTTGCGAGCATTGCGGTATTGTCTCTGCTTTTGAGTTTTGTTTCGATTGTACCTTTTACAATCGGTGCTTTGGGATGCGCGGCAGCCCTGGGATTAGGAAACGGGGCTGTTTTCAAACTCGTGCCGCAACACTTTCCGAATGAAACCGCAACCGTCACGGGGCTGGTCGGCGCATTCGGCGGATTAGGCGGTTTTTTCCCGCCGCTCGAACTCGGATTCGTCAAAGATGCGACGGGAAGTTACACCATCGGTTTTGTTTTACTTTCCCTTTTCGCGGTGGTTTGTCTGGCGATCAATTATTTGAGTTTTATCCGCGGCGGAAAAACGGCACCGGTTTAAGGGGTTGTGAAACCCTATTGAAAACCATTTTACAAATTTACAAAACTCCGAACACTTCTTTTTCAACGCCAACACGTCCGAAGATTTCAAAAAAGCGCAGGAGATTGAACATTTGAAAAAGGCTTAAAAAGATTTTCCGAATATTTTAAGCAATTGCCGCTATCGCTTTCAAAAAAACTTTATTGCGAACCGGCGGATGCGCCGCTACAGTTGCTTTCTCTAAAGGTCGATAAAAATAAACAAACCATTCGCCGGATTTTCTTTCTTCCGCCCAGCTTGCCAAATTTTGCCGCCGCGCAAACATTTCTCGAAGCGGAATCGGGTCAAAAGGATGCCGGATAAGCAGAACGTCGGTCGGGTTTTTCAAACTGACCAAACCTTTGGCAATCGCCGGCATCGGGTCACGCTTTTCTTCGGCTTGCGGCATTAAATCCACAAAAACGACCTGCGCGTCAGTGTCTTTAACATTAGCTATTTCCAAAGGTTTGACCGGAAGATTTGTGTCTGTATATTCAAAGTCTTTCCAATCGCTCAGGAACAGTTCCGCCGAAATTTCAGATTCCGTTTCGCCTAAAGCCAGATTCAGGACGTAAAGCATTTCCGTTAGCGGCACGCGGGCGATTTTTGCCGCTTGTTCAACCGAAACGCGCCCGCTCATCGCACGCCGCAGTTTCGGGTAATTTAAGCGCTCAAACTCAGGCGCGAGCATAAAAAGTGTGGACAAAACTTTTTCTTCGTTCATCTCTAAAACTTCTTTGATTTTCATTTCGCGAGTTACTTTCATTTTAATTTCCTCCAATATGGAAGATTATGCTCTTGATTACGTGAAGAAAAAGTGATTTAAGTCACCTGAAGAAAAATAAATCACCTTCTTCGATTTTTCTTTTATTATGAAAAATCCGAGTTTTGAACAAACTTAAAAAGAAGACTAAAATTTTTACGATGATTAAAGATAAAGTTGCAGTTTTCAAACAAACCGACCTTTTTCGTGATTTGAACGAAGACGTTTTACGCGTTTTGACGAGTCGCGCAGTCGAGAAAATTTTGAACCGCAACGAGATTTTGTTTCTTGCCGGAGATGAAGCCGCCGGTTTGTTCGTGATTGCTACAGGGGCAATTCGAGCGTTTCGCACCGGAGCGGACGGGCGGGAGCAAATAATCCACATCGAACGTGCCGTTTCAACGATTGCCGAGGTTCCGGTTTTCGACGATGGAAAGTATCCTTCGACAACGGCAGCGGAAGAAGACGCGACGACGGTTTATTTTTTGGATAAAAGGAAAGTTCGCGCCGTTTGTCTGAAGCATCCCGAAGTGGCTTTGGCGGCAACCAGATTGCTTGCCGCACGTCTTCGGCATTGTGCCGAATTAGTGGAATCACTTTCTTTGCGAGAAGTCGGTCAACGTCTCGCCTGCCTGCTTTTGGCGGAAGCGGAAACTAAGGGCAATCCGAACGGCAAGGGCGTATGTATCAAACAAAAATTGACTCACAAGCAGCTTGCTTCCCGAATCGGTACCGTGCGTGAAGTCATTACACGCGTTATCTATCGACTACAAAATCAGGGCTTAATTTCTGTCGATGGAAAGGAGATTTTTATCCCCAGCCTAGCGGCTCTGGCTGCTTATGCCGATTCGGATAAAAATTAACAAGGCAGTTTTTCGTTATAATAACCTTCAATTACCGCTCATCGATTGCTGAAACCCATTGATATTGTGAATAATCGCTTTTTTTCCCGATTAAACACTGCTTCATTTCTTAAAATCTTTATCGTATTTTTCATCCTCTTATTTTACCGGGAGTTTTTTATCTTGAAAAATTAAACCATTTAATTACCGCCTTTGATCTCCCGCTCTTACTGACATTTACCCACTACTTTCCCGCCCAGCTCAACAGTTTTCTTTTCATCGGCGGCGGCGGCGGTTTTGTTGCCCTGCTTGCAATAAACTTCCGCTCTGACCATGAATGCTTCGCTTAGAGTCGGTGCGAGTTCAATAGCTTTATTGGCATCAGCCAGTGATAAGCCGAATTTATTCTGGTCGAAATAAACTTTTGCTCTGTCTTTATAAAAATGTCCGGGCTTTTCGCTAGCCGCGATCACTTTGGTAAAGTCGGCAATTGCTGAATCGTATTCCTTTTTTTCGTGAAGGTAATGCCCGCGCAGATGGTAAGCGCTCGTGTTATCTGAATACATCTCGATAAGCTTGTTAAGATCGGCAATGGCTAAATCCAGTTTATTTATCATATGATAAATTTTAGCGCGGGTAGTGTAAGCCCAATTCTCCATTTGAACCATATAATAAGCGCCTTTTCGGCTCGCGGGAAGCAGCCGGATAATTGAGTTCAATTCCCCGATAATCAAATTGGGATTGTTTTGTTTACCGTAAATTTCGACCCGAGCCAGATGAGAATCCAATAAAGTCTGATTATCAGTCGACAACTTTATGACCTGACCGTAATCTTCGGCGGCGAGTGCGAGTTTTTCCTGCTTCGAGTAAATTTTGGCGCGACCGAAATAAACATCAGCTTTCTTAGAATAACTCAGCAGAGCTTTACTGTAATCGTTTGCGGCTAATTGTAAATTAGCCAGTTTCGAGTGAGTTTCGGCGCGGTAAAAATAAGTTTCCCCGTGATCCGGGAAAAGCTCGATTACTCTGTCAAAAGACTTTAATGCCGAACTGAAACTCTCGTCGTTAAAGTAAAGTTTTCCCGATTTGAAAAAATCGTTCCCGGCTTCGGCTTTATTGCCTAGTTTAGCGTGAAGTTCACCTCGCTCGAAGTGGTTCCACGCAGTCGGTCTGAATGCCAGCATTACGTCTAATTGTTTTATTTGTTCGGCTGCTGAAAGGTTTTTGTTTTGTGCCTGAACGCACGGCAGCATTATTCCTACGGCTATAATCAACCCGATTATTTTAGCTTTCATTTTGAGTTACCTTTTTATTAACAATATATTCGGAGTATCGGTTTTATGCGGACTTTAAATTCACGATTTTTGTGTAGATGGCAAATCTTCTAATTTCAAGATTACAAATTATGTGAATTTGATAAGCGACAATAACATATACAAATAAAAGCTGTAAATCTTAATTTCCTGCATATAGCGCGATTTCCGATGCAAATTTTTCAGAATGCCGCCGGTTCGATGAAACAAGCGCGAAATTAAATCCTCCAATCGATTCACGCGGCGCGAAAAGCGCTAATGCGAAAGCAGCCGTTTGATAACTCCAGGTTCGTGCAGAAGAAGGCGGCTTTTCTCAAAATTGCCGCCGAAATGCAGCATCGTTATCAGTCAAAACTTCGGCGTCCGCGACTTCAGTGCGAATATCTTCTTGATGCCCGCTCGCCTTGAGAAAATCGTCAATAAAATAGTATATTGCAACAGTGCTCTCGCACATTTCATTAGTCCTCTTTTTGTGAATTTGTTTGGCGACGAAACTTTAAAAGAGAACTTTTCCTTTTTCAAATATCAATAACTATAACTGGCAACTTGGGTTAAATTAAATATCAGTAATGACAACCCGGCTTTAAATTCCGAAAATAAAACAAATCAATAACATCTGTAATTGAGAAAAAGTCTTTTACAGAGCCTGACCAAATAAAGGATACAACAAATGAAATCATTAAAAGTAATCGGCTTAGTTTTAGCTCTGTCAGTAACATTTTCACCGATGATTGTTAAGGCACAGGATAAAGGCTTTGACACGCAGAATTATTATCCTAACCGGGATGAGGAAATAAAAAAACAAACAAAAATCATTGAATCAAATCCGAAAGACGTGGATGCTTATGCCCGCCGAGCCCGAAGTTATGCGGAATCCGGAAAGCTGGATCTGGCTATTGCCGATTTCAGTTCAGCTTTAAAGATTACAGATAAATATGAAGATTTTTATTTCGAACGGGCTGAAATTTACGCCGCAAAAAAACGATTTGATTTAGCCATCGCCGATCTGACCATTTATATAAAAAAAGCTAGTGCCGATTGGGGTTATAAATTAAGGGGTTACATGCTCCGCGGGGAAATTTACGCGTACGATAATAAATTTGATTTAGCGCTGGCTGATTTTAATGTTGCCGCAAAACTTGTCGAAACTGAAACGAGTACTTCCATTTACAAAGACACAGAATTTAGGGTTTATTATCTGCGCGGGCAGATTTATGTAGGTTTAAAAAGGTTTGATCCGGCGATCGCTGATTTCAGAAAGGCTGAAGAAAAAGCCATAAATGCAAACGGGCGCTATGAGGCGGCGGTCGCTGTCGGCAATACCTATAATAATCAAAATAAATTTGACTCTGCCGTTGCCGAATATTCAAGAGCTATTGACAATGCTTATAAAAGCATAAAAGAACGTGATAGGCATACCGGGACGATTTATTCAGCTTTGCTCGGACGCGGAATTGCTTATATCGGTTTGAGTAAATACGACTTGGCTTTAACTGACTTAACAAGAGCCATACCGGCAACCGATAATGCCGCGGAAGTATTTTATTGGCGAGGTCAGATATATTCCGCGCAAGGCAAATACGATCTGGCAGACGCCGACTTTAGCGAAGGCATTAAATTGTCCACAGGCGACCAACGAGCGCTTTTGGAAAAATTAAAGGCGGAAAATTATCGCAAAATGGGAACCTCACCCGCTGCCGTAACCGGCAAAAAGAAAGCAATCGAGACCGGCGATAAAGTAGAAAAATCTCCAACAAAACCGGCGACGACACCGACAGGTCAGAAGAATCCAGCGGCGGGAACAATACGAAAAAATTCGATCGGAATGGAATTGGTTTATATTCCGCCCGGCGCATTTATGATGGGTTCGAGCGAATCTGACATTGATAAATCTTTGACTATCTACAAACGCTACAACAAAACAGCCGAACGAAGCTGGATTTCAAACCAGACGCCGCAGCGAAAAGTAACAATTAAAGAAGGATTCTGGATGGGTAAATATGAAGTCACTCAAGAACAATGGCGTTTGGTGATGGGAACGACTGTGAGGCAGCAGCGCGATAATTTTGTTAGCGGCAACGCGCTTGCCGGCGAAGGGGCAAATTACCCGATGTATTTTGTTTCCTGGGATGAAGCGAAACAATTCGTCCGGCGTCTGAATGAGAAAAATGACGGATTTATTTATAGCCTGCCTTCCGAAGCACAATGGGAATACGCGGCGCGTGGCGGAACTTCAACGCTTAATCATTGGGGAGATGATTTAAGCAATACAGACATTTGCCGTTATGCAAATATAAACGATTTATCACGGAAGCCGTTATCGCACGTGAATTATCATCATCTAATAACACAGTGCAATGACGGCTTTGCGGAAACCGCACCTGTGGGTTCATTTCGTCCGAACGGTTTCGGGCTTTTCGACATGATCGGTAATGTCACCGAATGGTGTGAGGATACATATCTCGCAAGCTATTCAAATCTTCCGACAGATGGATCCGCAAACGGGAGCATATCAAGCGAAGGATCGCGCGTGTTCCGCGGAGGCGGTTTCGGAGGTAATGCTACTGTAACGTCGGCTAATCGCAGTTCTATAAAAGCCTCTGCGCGCGCGACCGAAAGAGGCTTTAGGATTGTCGCCCGCGAGAAATGAGCTTTCGTGAATTCGGCTTTTTAATAAATCAAGCCGTATTTTTAGAAAACGGGCAAGTGAAATGTTAGAAAAATTAAATGGTTGAGCAATTGCCGGTTGTTTTTACAGGAAATTGAAAAGTGAAAATTCAAGCAATATTTCTCATTTTTTTAACAATTGTTTTTGCTGCCCCGTCTCTCGGGCAAGAAGCGGACAGTTTCTATCTCTTCGCTATCGAATGTTCGCAAGAACCTGTTTTGGGCGGCGAAACAATTATTTATACACTTAAGTTTCCGCCTCAGGCAAACCAGGCAAATATACAATAAACTGGTCGCTTTCCGCCGAAAAAATTATCGAAGGTGAGGGCAAATCTCCAACTTAAAGTAAAATTGTAAAGTAAAATTGCTTAAAGAAGCTTCAACATTTATGAAAACGCGGAGATTCGATCCGTCAAGAACAACTTTTGTTAGCGGCGCGGCAGTTTCGGATAATGCAAAAACAGAATTTCGGTTAGTTCCGCCCGGAGCGGCGATGAACGAGATTCCGCCGTTTGAATTGGTTGACGAAAGTAAAAGTGTCGGTGCGGCGAACGCAGGCAGAATTGACAAAAAGCCGTATATATTCGGAATTGAAACTATAGATGAAATGCCGGAATGCAGAGAAGACTATTATGATCTTGAAGAATATGCCGCGTATCTGACGCCTTATTCCAGATAACCGCGCGGCTTCGGCTCAAATTTACAGGTTTTTCCGCAGCCCCGACACAGTATCCTCTGTGTTCACTGAACGATTCTTACCGGACTCTTATTTGCTGTTCTTTAGTTTCGCAACCTGGACATCCTGACTCATTTGCCAAAAATACTATACCAACGCTTCTTTAGTCCTTCCCGCTAAAAAATAAACCTTGACATAAAAAGGAATTTACAGATAATAGCAGATACTTTCACCCAGGTAATTTAATCATTCAACCGACCTTCAATCCTTAACCCATTACCGGGTTACAAGGTTTGTTTGCGTTTTACGCTTCTTTCTCAATCAAGCTTACGTGAATAGGTCGTTTGAGCTAAAAATATTCTAAAAAATAATTCCCCTTATTTATTTTAGTTTCACATTTTCAGCCTTATCTAATTCTACGTAAACATATTTACGAAATCTTTGGAGTTTAATCAATGAAAACTTTCTTAATGCTGCTTTGGATGGGTGTTATAGCCGGAGTCGTTATCGGCGGGTTTATTTTAATCGGCGGCATGTCAATGGCGACAACGGCACCACAGGAAGCCGTTGTTATCTCTCTGGCTTTGGCTTGCGCCATTCTTCCTTACTGTTTTGCTCGTGCGTTCACCGAAATGACAAATCTTGATAAATGATTGCAACAATTTTATGAAAACCTTACTTCCGCTCTTTATTATAATTCTCACTTTAACCGCTTCAAGCTACGCGCAAAATTGCACGGCGACGCTTTCACATACCAATACTACAACT
>JAOAPX010000160.1 GCA_025463125.1 Acidobacteriota bacterium
TTGGATTATTTTCAGC
Organism: Acidobacteriota bacterium; assembly: GCA_025463125.1. Classification (GTDB taxonomy): domain Bacteria; phylum Acidobacteriota; class Blastocatellia; order Pyrinomonadales; family Pyrinomonadaceae; genus SXVE01. The sequence continues at coordinate 17 of JAOAPX010000160.1, forward strand.
TTCAGGAGTTTATGCGGTTATCCAAACAAGACTTTGACCCAGAGGATTTAGAACCGCATGAAGAACCGACTTATTTGAGTTTGTTTTGTTCAATGCACAAGCTAAAACCTGGATCTTTAGACGATGTTTTGCTTTGTGTTGCAAATGAACAAATTTATAACTTTTTTGTTGTGAGTTGCGAACACGGACGAATTTTCGCTCCCTATGATGGCGGTGTTGACGTAATCTTAGAAAACACCGAAGAGCGGGACGAGTTTAAGGCAAAATACAAAGATTGGCTTTCGCTTCATCCATCAGGTTTATGAAATTAACCGAACGTTGAACAAGTTATTAGACGCGAGGCGGAAACAGCTACTTTCATTAAAAGTAGACTCTGAAACCTTAGTTTGCCTCTGTCTGGTTTCCGCTTCACGTCATTACCGTCGTTACAGGAAATATAATAAAACAATTTTCAGAGTAGTTTCCCTGTGAACTCTGCGGCTAAACCATTTATGCAAAATTCTCTGTTTGAAGAAAATCTTTCCGAACCGAGCGAATCCGTCGAAGGAATAAATCAGGAAATGCTTGAAAAAGGCAAAGCCTTATTCCCCGATAAGTTCTTTATTTTCGGAACCGGAAAGACCGACGCGCAGGTTGTCGTGATCGGCGAATCGCCCGGCTTGCCGGACGCCGATTCGGAAAAGCCTTTTATGGGTCCGGTCGGGCAATTGCTCGAAAAGATTCTTTTAGCTGTCGGGTTAAAACGCGAAGAGGTTTATCTGACGAACGTCGTCAAATTTATTTCCGCGGGCGATGAAATCACGCCCGAGATTTTGAAATTCTTTACGCCTTTTATGCACCGGGAGATGCTGGCGATAAACCCGAAAGTCATCGTTTCGCTCGGCAATACGCCGACCAAAGCGTTATTGAACACAAAAAAAGCCATTTCGCAGATACGCGGCGATTTTTTCGATTACAACGGAATCAAATTAATGCCGACCTTTAATCCCGCGTACCTATTGCGCGATCCTTCAAAAAAACGCGAAGCTTGGGAAGACATGAAAAAAGTTCGCGATTTTTTGTCGCATACGGGTTAGACACGCCGCGTTCGCGATCTTTTCTTAATCATCACAGCGAGAATTACAGTCGCCGCAATAAAAAATATTGCGCCGATCGTGCCCATCATGTTCAGCAGATCGATGCGATACATCGCGATCATAAAAAAAACGAGTGAAATAAGGTAAAGAACAACCGTCAGAATTCCGTTTTTTCGCATAAAGCCTCCTTCTAGCTCGTAACGCTAAAACATATTCAAGAATATAAAGAACCTTTCCCGGATGAAATCTTTTTAGAATTAGTCTATGCTTTGATTTCAAGACGCAAATATTGTTTTCTACATTTAATCACATTTTCCCGCATGGCGGAACAGTAATTTTATACGGAAAACGACAAAATAGAAGAATTCTGATGAAACCTGAGATACTTTCAAACGAACCTATTTATAAAGGAAAAATTTTCGACGTTTCGATCGCCGAAATTCGCGACGGCGAACTCGAATACAAACGCGAAATCGTCGCGCATAAAGGAAGCGCCGTCGTCATCCCGGTTTTCGCCGACAAGACCGTCGCGCTTGTCAGGCAATATCGCCACGCCGCCCGGGAATTTCTGCTGGAAATTCCCGCCGGAACTTTAAACGCGGGCGAAGATCCGCAAATCGGCGCCGAGCGGGAGCTCGAAGAAGAAATCGGCGTAAAAGCGAAAAAAATGGAAAAGCTGTCGGAGTTTTATGTTTCGCCCGGCTTCTTAACCGAGAAAATGCATCTTTATTTAGCGACGGATTTGACGGAAACCGGGCAGAATCTTGACGAAGACGAAGTGTTGTCGGTAGAAAAATTTACGTTCGCCGAAGCGTTCGAAAAAATAGCGAATAAAGAAATTCAGGACGCCAAAACGATAATCGGATTAATTCTCGCCGGCGCGAAATTCGGTTTTTCATACTAATAAAGCGTTTACAACTTGACGCTTCAAGGGTTTTTCGATATTCTATCGGTTCGCTTTTTGGCGAAAATTCCTAACAGAGTAGACTATTATGAGTACTTATTTTCCAAGCGGAAAGGGTTTAGCGGAAAACCGTAAATGGTTTGTCGTTGACGCCAGCGGCAAAACGGTCGGTCGTTTAGCGACGGAAGTTGCCCGTATTTTATCGGGTAAAAACAATCCGGCGTATACGCCTTTTATGGATATGGGCGACCACGTTGTAGTAATCAACGCGCGCCACTGCATTTTCAAAGGTTCAAAGAACGACCAGAAAATGTATCGCTACCACACGCTGTATCCGGGCGGACTGCGCGAAACAAGCGTTAAAGATATGTTCAAGGATAAACCTGAGCGTATTATCGAGCTTGCCGTTAAAGGTATGCTGCCGAAAACGAAACTCGGCAAAGCGATGGCGAAAAAATTAAAAGTTTACGCTGACGGCGACCATCGTCACAGCGCGCAAAAACCCGAAACGGTTGTTATCGAAACAAAATAAAATTCAGTACAGAGCCTGGATTCAAGCGGCAAAAGTTTGATCCGGCATCTGACATCTCAAAAAATATGGCAGATATTCAATATTACGGAACCGGTCGCCGCAAAACTTCGACGGCGAGAGTTTATCTTCGTCCGGGAAAGGGCGACATTCTTGTTAACCGCCGCCCGTTTGACGGCTATTTTCCGAATGAAGCGCTGCGAATGATCATTCGTCAACCGCTTCGCCTGACCGACACCGCCAACAAATTCGACATTTTAGTAAATGTTAAAGGCGGCGGGACAGCCGGGCAAGCCGGTGCCGTTCGACACGGCATCACGCGAGCTTTGATGGAATTCAATTCTGATTTGCGCGGAACTTTGAAAAAAGCCGGGCTGGTCACGCGTGATCCGCGCCAGAAAGAACGTAAAAAATACGGGCAGAAAGGCGCGAGAAAACGATTCCAATTCTCGAAACGATAGTAGTTTAACGACGAGCCGTGAACGATTAATGTTGAATCGGGAAACGAATTCTTTGATTCGCCGTTTAATCGTTCATAATTTGTCGTTAATTAAACCATTGTCGCCGGCTTTTGGTTGTGCCGATGTCGGCGGCGAGTACAAAAACCAATAAAGTTAAGGAGATATCATTTTGGCAACAGTAACAATGAAAGAACTTCTCGAAGCAGGAGTTCATTTTGGTCACCAGGTTCGCCGTTGGAACCCGAAAATGAAAGAATATATTTTCGGTGAAAGAAACGGAATTTATATTATCGATCTGCAAAAAACGCAGAAGCTTTTCCGCGATGCCCTCAATTATGTAACCGAAGCGTTGACCGAAAAGCCGAATATGAAAGTTTTGTTTGTCGGAACAAAACGACAGGCGCAGGACGCCATTAAAGAAGAAGCCGAACGCGCCGGACAATTTTACGTTAACAATCGCTGGCTCGGCGGACTTTTAACAAACTATCAAACCGTTCAAAAATCAATCCAGAAACTGCGCGACATCGAAACGATGAAAGAAGACGGTCGTTTTGAAATGCTGACGAAAAAAGAACGTCTGCAGATGGACCGCGAGCAGGAAGGGTTAATGAAAAACCTTGCCGGCATCAAAGATATGCACGGTTTGCCGGATATGATTTTTATCATTGACGTTCGCAAAGAAGATATCGCCGTCAAGGAAGCAAATCGTCTCGGCATCCCGATCGTCGCCGTAGTCGACACCAACTGCTCGCCCGAAGGCATCTCGCAGGTTATTCCCGGAAACGACGACGCGCTGCGCGCGATTCGCCTGTTTGCTTCGAGAATCGCCGACGCGATCCTCGAAGGACAGCAGGTCGCAACCGAAGGCAGAGCCGGAGCGGTTCAATTTGCCGACAATGCCGCCGCCGCAGATTCAACCGCGGCGCTTGAGCCGAGCGTTGTAGTTGCCGATCAAAGCTTCCATTCGGCTGAAGAAACTCATTCGGATCCAAAACCGGCTGCCGGCGCGGCTCCTGCCGGCGGCGCTTCGGGCAAAATCGAACCGGAAGTCAGATCGCAGGTTGAAAAATCCGCTGCGGTTTCAGAAGATATGGTCGCTGCCCGTGAAGCTGTTTCCGGTCAGGAAATTAAGCAATCGCAGGATGGTTCAAAAGAAGAATCAAACGAAGCAACCGCGAGCTAGACATTATTTTTTATATTTTGAAAGCGTAGCCGCATTCGTTTAGATTTAAACGGGCTACGCTTTTTTATAACAAATTTTTAGAAAAACATATTACGGAGTAAATTATGGCAGAAATTACAGCAAGCGCAGTAAAAGCTTTGCGCGAAAAAACAGGCGCGGGCATGATGGAATGCAAAGCCGCTTTGACCGAAGCAAACGGTAACGAAGATCAAGCCGTCGAGATTCTTCGCAAAAAAGGCATGGCGACCGCCAGCAAGAAGAGCGGTCGAACGACAGCCGAAGGCGCCGTCGGGTCGTATATTCACATGGGCGGAAAAGTCGGCGTCTTAGTTGAAGTAAATTGCGAAAGCGATTTCGTTTCTCGCGGCGATGAATTTCAGCAGCTCGTCAAAGATATCGCGATGCACGTTGCGGCAACCGATCCGCGTTATCTGAGTCGCACCGAAGTTTCTTCGGGAGAACTCGACAAGGAGCGCGAAATTCTGCTCGAACAGCTTAAAAACGATCCGAAAAACGCCAACAAGCCCGAAGACGTTTTAAACAAAATCATCGAAGGTCGCCTTAATAAATTTTACGAAGAAAACGTTCTGCTCGATCAGCCTTTTGTAAAAGACCCGAGCAAAACCATCGGTGAGCTTGTCACCGAAAAAATCGCTTCGATTAAAGAAAACATTTCAATTCGTCGCTTCACGCGCTATAAAATGGGCGAAGGCATTGAAAAACGTCAGGACGATTTTGCGGCAGAAGTCGCTTCAATGGTCGGATAATTAAAAAGGCAGTTGTTAGTAAAAATTATTAACAACTGCCTTTATCTTTTAATAACTTTGTAATTACTTTGTCTATGGTACCTGCTTTCAAAAGAATCCTGCTCAAGCTTTCCGGTGAAGCCCTGATGGGCGGACAAAATTACGGCATCGATACGAAAGTAGCCGAAGCCGTCGCGCGTGAAATTAAAGCCGTTCAGCAGCTTGGCGTAGAAGTGGCGATTGTCGTCGGCGGCGGAAACATTTTTCGCGGCGTTTCAAAATCAGCCGGAAATATGGACCGCGGCAGCGCCGATTATATCGGAATGCTGGCGACGGTAATGAACGCGGTGGTTTTGCAGGACGCGCTCGAAAAACTAAATGTTTTCACGCGCGTTATGTCGGCTGTAGATATTCCGCAGCTTGCCGAGCCGTTTATTCGCCGCCGCGCCGAGCGCCACCTTGAAAAAGGTCGCGTCGTGATTTTTGCCGCCGGAACCGGAAACCCGTATTTTACGACCGATTCGGCTGCCGCGCTGCGCGCGCTCGAAATCAAAGCCGAAGTTATTTTGAAAGCGACGAAGGTTGACGGCATTTACACGTCTGATCCGATGATTGATCTGGATGCGGAAAAATACGATAAAATAACGTATCAGGAAGTTTTGGAAAAACAATTGAAGGTTATGGATGCTTCAGCGATTTCGCTTTGCATGGACAATAATCTGCCGATTATGGTTTTTAATATGACTGACTCGGGCAATATTATCAAAGCTGTCTGCGGTGATTTGAGTATCGGCACGATGGTTACGCTGGAAAGTCATTCGCAAACAGCCTGATTTTTAATACAAGAAACTTTTGAACAAATTTCGAGGAAATTATGAGCGTAGATAATGTTTTGAAAGAAAACAAACCGAAAATGGAAGCGGTGATCGAAGACTTTAAGCGCAGATTGGCAAATGTGCGCACCGGACGCGCGACGGTCGGACTTTTAGACCAGGTGATGGTCGATTATTACGGAGTTCCGACGCCGCTCAGCCAGATGGCTTCGGTAAACGTTCCCGAACCGCAGATGCTGACCGTACAGCCCTGGGACGCGTCTCAAATCAGCGCGATCGAAAAAGCGATCAATCAATCGAATCTTGGATTCAACCCGTCAAACGACGGAAAAATGATTCGTCTGCCGATTCCGCCGCTAAACGAAGAACGCCGCAGACAATTGGCGAAACAAGTTCACGAAATTGCCGAAGAACATAAAATCGCCATTCGCAATGTTCGTCACAGCTCAAACGACCAGTTGAAGAAAATGCTGAAAGAAAAAGGCATTTCCGAAGACGAAGAGCGTTCGGGACTCGAAGAAGTGCAGAAACATACAAACACGTTTGTCGCCAGAATTGACGAGCTCGCCAAAACAAAAGAACAAGAAATTATGAGCGTTTAATCCAAACGTCTCGATTTTTTTCTTAATGCTTTTGCCAACTTTCGGCAAAAGCATTTTTTTTTGCCTTTTATTATCAAAGATAAAAACGAAAAAGGAGTTTGCCGTGTGGAAAGGCAAACTCCTTTTCGCTTTATTTCATTTTTTTATTTTTCGGTCGGCTGCTGAGTTATAAAAACGTCAATCTGCCGCCGGTAATCTTTGCAGTCTGTCGCCATCTGCGCCTTATCGTTTTTATTTTGTTCGATGCTGGTTTTTATTCGTTCGCGGATTCGATTCAAAAAATACTGGCGCGCCGCTTTCGCCGCGTAGCCTTCATTTTCGCCTTTCGTCACCAGTTCAGCGACGTAATCGTATAAATCGTCACATTCTTTTACGCCGATTTTCTCGCCGCCGAACGCCGTATCTATCGCTTTATCGACGATAGCCTTGTTATCCGCGTTGGAATTCGGCGAATTTGAATTCCCCGAACCGGTCACGGCTTTCTGAACCTGATCGGAAACTCCGCATCCGAAACTGAAAAGCAAAGCGCTCAATAAAATTGCTGTAATTATTATTTGTTTTATCATTTTGTTTCCTAAATAGTTTCTTTTCTATTCACTATTTTTATACGATTTGTTCGGTAAAGTCTAAAACCTAATTTGCTTTCCCGGCTGCCGACTCTCTTTAATAACAAAAAAACGGCAAAAGTTATAACTTCTTTTTGCCGTTTTAATTTACAGGTAAATTATGCTGCTTTCGTGTTTTAACCTGCCGGTGTGCCGGTAAAATCGTAAATCACATACAGATTCAAAGCGTTATCTTTAACCTCGGCGCGGACGTCCTTGACGTTTGCCTGCAAAACGCTGTTTGTCGCGGCAATCGGCATCTTAAGCGCGATTTGTTTTCCCTGCAAAATCTGGATCGGGTTAACGCGCTGGTTTAGAGTTCCCTGTACAATCGGCGTCACAAATCCGCTGATAATCGGAGTAATGCCGTCAAGATTAACGGTTTCGACGTTGATTTGCCCGAAAACGGTTTGCTGTTCGGCGTCATATCTTAATTGAAGATTAGCCTGCGCCCATCCGGTAAATTGTATGCAGTTGCCCAAAACGCTCGTGCTGCCGGAAAAGGCGAGCGGCGCGGCGAGATTATTATTTTCAAACCGCAAGCCCGTCTGCACGCCGCTGCCTTCGGGCAAAAGCGTAATTTTGCCTTCACACTGATTTTCGCTTTGCAGCAAGCCGTATCGAACGACGTCAGGATCTTCTAGGTTTGTCTGCCCGGTTAAATTAAGCGGAAAAGCGGGCGCGTTCATATCCCGGAAAATCGTTTGCAGCACCTGATTAAAGAATTCCTGTTTGAGAACGATTTGAGCCGTTCCGGGCGGCATTCCCGATGCGTCCGGCGGCAAAATCGGGATTCCCGGCGGAGCTTCGGCAGCGCGCGGCGCTCCCCCGAAAAAGAAAAACACCAAAGCGCCGCCGATAACCAAGCCAAGCAAGCTTCCAAGTAGAAAAGTTACTATTTTGCTCATAATTTTATCCCTGCGGCGTCGGTGTCGGCGTCATCTGTGTCGCCATCGGGCTCGAAGCGGGTCTCGATTGATTCATCAATTGTCCGAGCAAGCCCGCGACCACATTAAAGATCAGATTTGCCTGCGCGCGAACTTGTTCGGCTTCGATTTTTTGGAAGTCGGTCGGCGGAGCGAACATCGCCGGATCGACGTTTGTTTTAATATCGCTCATCTGCGTCACGACGCGGAAACCTTTATAACCCTGCACGTTCGCGCCAGCCTGAGATTGCGTCACCGTTTCCGAGCGAAGCGGCAGCCCGGTTTCTTTATCAACGATCAAAAACGATTCGGTTTCGACCTGACCGGCTTGCGTCTGCGTGTTTGTGACGCCTTCGTATCGATATTTAGTGACGGTTCTGCCGTTCATCTGTTCGTCTCCGACCAGCTGCAAGCCTTTTAGGTTTTTAACTTGCTGAACGATTTGTTCGGGCAGAAGCATGCGGCGCACTTCAAAGCCTAAAGATTCCCGGTTGAGTTCGGCGTATTGTTTGCGGTTCGGCAAAATCACATAATTCGTTCCGGCTTTATCGAGATAAATTACTTTTTCGTTATTTCCCGGCAGCGTAAATTCCATTCGCCGATCGGTGCCGCTGCGAGAAACCACCGCGCTGATCGCCGGCAAGGCGGTTTTTTGCTGGTCGCCGATGCCTTCAAAACTCAGCGCGACTTTTGCTTCGTATTGTTCGGGTTCCCTGGTTTCTATTGCGGCGGAAGCAGAGTTTGAACTTGTATTCGACGCGTTTGTATTTGAAGTATTAACGAACGAATTGGAAACGTTCGCGTTCGTATTTACAAGGTTAGCGCCCGTATTCGGTGCCGTCGGCTGGCAGCCGGTTAAAATTAAAAAACCCGAAATTGAAGCGGACAAAATAAGAGTTTTCCGAAAAGGTAATTTTTGCATATTTAATCTCCTCTTTTTAAATCTGTACTATATCGATACAGCTAAAATACTAAAATTAAATAAATGCAAACATTATGCCCTTTCGAGATTGGCAAACTTTTCAATCAGTTTCTTTTGCCCGAAGCCGGGAAAACTGACGGTTAACTTCACGTTATCGCCGCTTCCCTCCCGGCGCAAAACCAAGCCTTTGCCGTACTTAGCGTGACGAACATGAGTTCCCGGCACAAAAGCCTTCGATCCGGCGTCATCGGCTTTTCGGGGTTCTTTGCTTTGAGAGGAAATCGCTCTTAATTTATCGTATCCGGACAGCGGTTTTTCGCTTTCGCCCGGCTTGCTGATTGTCGGCTGCCCGTCGGTTTTCTTTTTGTTGAAAAATTCGGCGATCGCTTCGGCGTTATTGTAAGTTTTGCCGGTATAAACATTTTTCGGCTTTTCTTTCTGCGTTTCTCCGCGCAGCGCGCTCGCCGCATATTTATTCGATTTAACGCCCGAGCTTTTAGC
>JAOAPX010000174.1 GCA_025463125.1 Acidobacteriota bacterium
AGCGCGCCGATGCCGCTGCCCGTCCGAATGATCGCGACCAGATCGCCTTCCTGCATCTGTTCATTGATAAACTTTCTCAGAGATTGCTGAACTTTGGGAACGTTTTCGAACGCAATTCCTAAATCATCAACAACGAGAGCGAAAGTGCGCCGGATTTGATCGGCTTTTAACTTGACCGGCGGAATCGGAATCGAAATTTTATTATTGGAAACTGACGGTGACACAACAGCTTCAGACGGTTTGTTTTTGGAATCTATTGAAACAAAAGAAAAGTTAGAAATTTCCTGTCTTTTGCCATTCTCGTAAACTTCAAAATCTTCGGGATTCAAATCTCTGACGATATTTCCTTTCTTATCGGTCACTGTGACATCAACCTGAATCAAAGTCGTTGATATCTTTAAAATGTCGTCGCTTGCCGTTGAAGTCACGCTCGGATTTTGAGCGAAAGCAGAAACTGTGAGTAAAGAGAACACTGCTAAAAACATAGTGCAGAGAAAACACTTCATCTTTGTAACTCCTATATTTTCGGGAATAAACCGGCTAGTCGATAACAACTTACTATATTAATTGTGAATTGTCATCAACTTTTTAGAAACGAAGTTTGATCTCGGCAGGGAAACTTTCGTGATATATTGATGTTTTTACGGTTCCTTATATTGTTCGAGTTTTCGGTAAAGCGTTTTTCTGCCGATGTTCAAAAGACGCGAGGCGCGGGATTTGTCGCCGTTTGTGTAATCGAGAGCGAGTTCGATGGCGCGGCGTTCGATTTCTTCGATGGTTGAAGGGAATTCGATTTCCAGGTTTATCGAGCGTCCTTCGACGGCGGCGCGGGCTCGTTCGTGGCGGGCGACGGCGTTGAGTTCAAACGCTTTTTTGCTGATCGCTTCGGGCAGATCGTCGAGTTCTATCTGGCGACCGGAAGCGATGATGACGGCGCGTTCGATGGCGTTTTCCAGCTCGCGGACGTTGCCGAACCATTCGTAATTGACGAGCGCGCGCAAAGCTTCTTTGGAAATTCCGGCGACGAATCTGCCGGTTTTTTCTTTGTACGTTTCGAGAAAATGAAAAACGAGCAGATGTATATCCTCGGCGCGTTCGCGCAGCGGCGGCAAGGTTATCGGGAAAACCGACAGGCGATAAAATAAATCTTTGCGGAATCTGCCTTCTTCGACGGCTTTTTCGAGATCGACGTTTGAAGCGGCGATGACGCGCGCGTCGGTTTTGACGACTTCGCTGCCGCCGATGCGCGTCAGCTCTCCGTCCTGCAAAACTCGCAATAATCTGACCTGCGCCTGCATCGTCATTTCGCCGATCTCGTCGAGAAAAAGCGTGCCGCCGCTCGCGTCTTCAAAGCGTCCTTTACGCTGATTTCGCGCGTCGGTAAACGCGCCTTTTTCGTGTCCGAAAAGCTCGCTTTCAAGCAAGCTTTCGGGAATCGCGCCGCAGTTTATTTTTACGTAAGGCTTGTTTTCTCTTCCCGAATTGTAATGAATCAGATTTGCCAGAAGCTCTTTTCCGGTTCCGGATTCGCCCTGAATTAAAACGGTCGTACTCGTGTCGGCGACGTTTAAGGCGAGTTCGATGGCGCGGCGAATCGTCGGCGCCTGACCGATGATTTCGCTTTGCCGCTGATGAAGCTCGCTTTTCAGACGCATTATTTCAGCGCTCAACTGGTCGCGCTCGAGCGCCGTTCCGATCTGATCGGCGATTCCCTCGACAAGCGCGACTTCATGATTTTCAAAAGCAATTTCGCGTTCTTCGCTCCAGACGAAACCGAGCAGCCCGAATGCCTGACCGGCAACGCGGACGGGCGAGACGAGCGCGGCTTTGCCGTTCAGCTGCGAGTTGAAAATCAAGCGCACGGCAAACGGAAGCTGATTGTCGATAATGCGCATGGTTTTTCCTTCGCGCAGTATTTCTCCGAGCGCCGGAAACGGCTCGATGTCGAGCGATTGATTATGCTGCTCGATCATTTGTAAAACGGCGCTCAGCTCGATGCCTTCGGCTGATTTGAATGACGCGAGGGTGATTTTTTTTCCCGTTTGATCGAGCACGCCGAGCGCGCCGTAATCGGCGCCGACCAGCTCGATGGCTCGTTCTAAAACGCGCGACGAAACTTCCTTGAAATCCGAATGCGAATTGAGCGTATTGGCTATTTCGAGCAGCGCGTTTGTGCGGCGCGTTTCCTGTTCCTGCGCTACATAAAGACTCGTGTATTGATAACCGATGGCGAGCTGCTGACCGATCGATTCGAGAAACTGAATTTCTTCGTCGAGCCACACGCGCGGCGCCTTTGTATCATGCAGCCCGAGAAGCCCGAGGGTTTTTCCGCTTAAACTGATCGGAACGATAAGCAGTGATTTGGTTTCGAGGGCTTTGGCGTAAAACTTGAGCGTCGCGTTGTCCGTCCTGGCAATGTCGTTAATGGCGATCGGTCTGGAAATATCGAATCTTTCCGAAAGCTTTTCCGGGTCGACCGGGATTTCCGTTCCGAGACTCGACGGAATGCTTTCGTCGCGGCGCCATTCGTGATTAATCTGAAGCTCGCTTTCCGGCGTAAGCTGCAAAAGGTCGCAGCGGTCAGCCTGCATCATGCGCCCGATTTCCGAAACGACGACGTTGAGAAATCTTTTTAGGTCGATATTGGTAGGCAGATCGCGCGCCAGCCGATATATAATCGCTTCTCGCGCTTCGTGCATTTTGATTTTTCGTTCCAAAGATAAGGTTTCTGACAATGGCGGGCTTTCAAGTTCAATTTTCATAAAAAAACGCGAGTCGAAGCTGTTATTTCGCTTTAATTATCATCGTATTTTTAAGATTTATGTCAAGTTGATACAACTCAAGTTGGACGTGTGTATTTTGGATGCGGCAAAAAAGAAGAGCTTGCGATAAACAAGCTCTTCTTTTTTCTTATGTTTCTTATGGATTTGGTTCGGTTGCCGCCGGCGTCGAGGCTTCTTTCGGTTCAGCTTTCGGTTTTCCCGATTGTCTTTGCCGGGCGACCGGCTGCTGTTCGGGCAGTTTCGGCTTGATTCCGAAATTGATGCGTTTTTTTCCGGCTTCGGCTTTTTCGAGCAAATCTTCGGCTGGCAGGTTTGACGCGTCAAGCTCCAGAGCTTTTTTAAGCGCGCGAACGGCTTCGTCATACTGCGCCAGTTTTATCAAAATTTCGCCGAGTTCGGTTTGATATTCGGTATCGTCGGGCTTGAGCTTGACGGCTTGCTGCAAGGATTTAAGCGCGTCCTGATCTTCGTTCAATTTGTTGTAAGCGCGACCCAGATTGAAATGCGCGACGTCGTCTTTCGGATTTTTAACCAGATACTTTTTGTAAGCCTTAACCGCGTTTTCAAAAGACTTTTCCGAATCGGTTCTCGCCGCTTCAAGCGTTTTGCCTTTTTTTACAGGCGTCGGCGTCGGCGTCGGCGTCAATTCTACTTCTTCGGTCGAAGCCGCCTGCTCTCTTTCCACTAACGCATACGCGATGCCCAGGCGAAAATGAGCTTCAGCCAAATCGGGATTTAATTTGACTGCTTGTTTGAGCGCTTCGATCGCTTTATCGGTTTCATTAGCGTCAAATAGCTTGACGCCTTCGGTTAAAGCCTCGTTCGCGTCAGTAAATTCGGGAAGCGGAGTTTCCGCCGCAGCCGGAGTTGCCTGGACGATTTCCGCAGCCGGAGTTTCCGCCGCATTTATATTGCTTTGATTGGAATTATTCGAAGCTTCGCCGCCCGTGCAGCCAAGCTGGAAAAGCAATAAAGCGGAAGTCGATAATGTGAAAAAAACTTTTTTCATAACCCTTTGTTTAAAATTGGTTTAGATTCTAAGCGGGAAACTTTGGTTTGTAATTAAATTCTTATCCGGTATCAGGATGGATTTTTCGCCTGTTTTTAGCCCGGAGGAAAAATAAACGGTCGCCCGCCGAGCAGATGCACGTGAAGATGATAAACGGTTTGACCTCCGTTTCTGTTTGTGTTGATGACGACGCGGTAGCCGTCTTCGGCAAAACCTTTGTCGCGTGCGATTTGGGCGGCGACGTAAAGCAGATGACCGAGAGTTTCTTTATGCCCGTTTTCGGCTTTGTCGAGCGAATCGAAATGCTCGCGCGGGATGATTAAAAGATGCGTCGGCGCTTGCGGGCTGATGTCGTTAAACGCAACGCACGTCTCGTCTTCATAAACTTTTGCGGACGGAATTTCGCCCGCAATAATTTTGCAAAAAATACAGTTTTCCATAAAAGAAGAAAATTATAGATTAAAAAGACAAAAGGTTAAAGCGGAATTGAAAACCGGGCGGATTGGGCGGTCGGCGATATACTGTGAAAAAAAAGCAACCGGATAAGAAGAGGAAAATATTAAGCAAGGCTGAAAACAGAAAAAAGTGAGCAGTAAAAACAAGTTCTCCGCTTGTCTGATTTTATTAACCGCTCACTTTTTTTACTTTTACTTCTTGCTTATCGCTTTTCAACTTATCGCTTTTCAACGCTTATTATTTTTCCGCCGCCATCGCGATGCCATCGGTTAATCTTTCGATTTTCGCGCCGACCGCGCCGAGCTTTGCGACGATGTTTTCATAGCCTCGGTCGATATGATAAACGCGGTCGATCTGCGTTTCGCCCGAAGCGCAGAGAGCGGCTAAAACAAGCGATGCGGACGCGCGCAAATCCGACGCCTGGACGCGCGCTCCCGTCAGCTTCGCTTTGCCCGAGATGCGCGCCGTGTTGCCGGAAAAATCGATTTTTGCGCCCATTCTGATCAGCTCCGAAGCGTGCATAAAACGGTTTTCAAAAATCGTTTCCCTGATCGTTGAAACGCCTTCGGCTTGCGTCATTAAAGCCATATACTGCGCCTGCATATCGGTCGGAAACAAAGGGTGCGGTTCGGTCTTAACGTCTTTTGCCGTTAAGCCTTTCGCCGAGCGTTTTACTAAAAGCGAGCTTTGATTAAGGTCTTCAATCTCGACTCCGGCTTCGCGCAGCTTTTCGATAACCGCCCGCAGATGCTTCGGTTCGCATCTGCGAATTTCGAGTTCGCCGTTTGTAATCGCCGCCGCGACGATAAAAGTTCCGGTTTCGATGCGATCGGGAATAATCGTGTGTTCCGCGCCGCTTAATTGCTCGACGCCTTCGATTTCCATAGTTTCGGTTCCCGCGCCTTTGATGCGCGCGCCCATTTTATTTAAAAGTTCGGCTAAATCTTCGATTTCCGGCTCGCGCGCCGCGTTATGAATCGTCGTTTTTCCTTTCGCCAGCGCCGCCGCCATCATCACGTTTTCGGTTCCCGTAACGGTGACTTTTTCAAAACCGATTTCCGCGCCGATCAATCTGCCGCGCGGCGCGCGAGCGACGACGTCGCCGGATTCGAGCGAGACGGTTGCGCCGAGCTGTTCGAAAGCCTTCAGGTGCAGATCGATCGGGCGCGTGCCGATCGCGCAGCCGCCCGGCAAGCTGACTTTCGCCTGACCGAAACGCGCCAGAAGCGGTCCGAGCGCCAGAACGCTCGCGCGCATCGTTTTAACGAGTTCATACGGCGCTTCGAAGGTTTCGATATTTTTCGCCGTAACTTTATGCGTTCTCAGTTCGGGCGTTAAAACGGTCGCGCCCAAATCTTCGAGCAGACGGCGCTGCGTGATTAAATCTTTAACGTATGGAACGTTATGCAAAGTAACGGTTTCGGCTGTTAAAAGCGTCGCCGCGAGACAGGGCAGAGCGGAATTTTTCGCGCCGCTGATTTCGATTGTTCCTTTCAGCGGTTCACCGCCGTGAATTGAAAATTTATCCATAAAGCTTTTTGTGTTTGATTTAGATTTGCTTATACCTGCAAACAAAAAATCTTATCACAAAGCGGATAAAAAATGGAAAATGAGAATGCAAGGCGAAAACGCTTCGCTTTATAAAATATTCCGTTCGCGCTGAATCGGTAAACTGATTTTATTGTCGGGCTTTCTGTTTTTCTATTTTTCTATCACTTTTTAATCGGTTTATAGAATTTAGCGATAATTTTAGGCGGCAATCCGACCCAGTAAAGACCTTGAAAAAATGACCATTTCGTAAAAGTCCAGACGAACGAGCGGTTTTCGAATCTTTTCGCCGACGTCGTTACAGGCAAACTGATGTGTACGAAGCGCCCTTTTTTTTGCAGGCGTTTGACCAGGTCGAGGTCTTCAAAAAGCGGCAAAGGCTTGAAACCTTTGATTTTCTCGTAAGTTTCGCGGCGCGCGAAAATAGCCGAATCGCCGTAAATCATACCGCCCGTGCGCAGAGTCGGATACAGTTTTGTTAAAAATCGCGCCCACGCGTTGTCGCCGCCGAAAATAATCTCAAAGTTGCCGCCGACAACCTGTTCAAAGCGCATAAAAGATTTGATTTGTTTTCCAGAACCCTGAACCGGTCGCGTGTCTGCGTGAAGAAACCAGAAAATATCGCCGTCGGTGTGTTTCGTTCCTTCGTGAAGCTGTCGCCCTCGATTAGGTTCGGCGAGTTTGATTAGTTTGAGCGGTTTGTTTTGGGGATAATTTTCGATAATTCCGAGCGTCGCGTCGGTGCTTCCGCCGTCAACAATCACGATTTCATCGACATTGACCAGTCGCGACAGCGCGTCGAGCGTTTTTTTGATCGTCAGCTCTTCATTGTATGTGGGGATGATAACGGCTAGTTTCATTTTTTTGCTTTTTGATTTTTTGAATCAATGAAAGGTTACATTCGATACGGATAATTTTCACGCCGAAAACGTTTTTTGTAAAACTAAAACCGCCAAATATAAAATTTTTGAAAATAAAAGCTTGAAAAGTTTCGGCTGCTGCGTATCATAGTAGCTTGAAACTATTTTTTTCAAGGAGGGAATTTAATGACTAAAGATTACGCCGATACGGATGCGCTCGAGCTTCTGAAAAGGCTTAAAACCGAGGTTTTCGACGACAGCAACGCCGAGGTCGGATTTGTAATGGGAAGACCCGTCGGCGAAATAGACGCGTGGCTGACCGGCGAAGAAGAAATCGACGAAGACGCCGAAATGAAAATTCGCGGCATCGCTCAGGAAAGATTGGGCGAAGAATAAACTTTTCGCTTATAAAAATAAAAAAGCCGTCATTTTGGGCGGCTTTTTTTTACAATAATTTTCCCTTAAATTTTACTTAACCCCCAAATTTGTCTTACCGTAATTTTCAGAGTGTAAGTCTAAAATTCAAGTATTCTCTTTATATGTTCATATTCTGGTTTATCAAGAATATCTAATTTATTTTGTGTTTTTAGTTTAATTTGGTCTCTACACCTTTTTATTCTTGCTAGCATCGGAATAATGATATTGTTTCCGTGATTTACAAAATGGTATAAATCTTCTGGATTCGCCGGTAATTTATAACCTTTTTTGTCTCCAGTGCTTTTACTCGCGATAATAACTCCTTTATCTCTTAATTCAGCAATGATTTTTGTGCGAAAATAGTGTTCTTTCATAGGTTCTCTTCTATCAACGCTAAGATGTCCAATTATTTCGTGTGTCGGAACATATTTCTTGTAGTCATATGCCTTAAAGTAGAGTAGAAGCAATTTAACAAAATTTATTTGGTCAATTTCTTCGA
>JAOAPX010000175.1 GCA_025463125.1 Acidobacteriota bacterium
TCGTTTTCGCTTATGAAAACATCATAAAAAAAGAAAGCGCGGGGCGCAGAAGCGCGATTGTTTTTATGACCGACGGCGAAGATTATTCAAAGGAAAATACTTTCGCCGACGCGATGGAAACGGTCAGGCGCGGCGATACGACAATTTTTCCGGTTTATCTGGACGTCGCAAATTATTCGGGCAATCGCGCCGACCGTTACAGCCGGAAATCTCGGCAATCACTGTCGATGCTGGCGGAAGAAAGCGGCGGGCAATTTTACAAAGCCGACAACGTAAAAGATTTGAACGGGATTTACGAGCAGGTAATAAACGATCTGGGTAAAATTTACAGTATCGGTTATGAGCCGAAAAACAACGCGCGCGACGGAATCTGGCGAAATTTGACGGTCACTCTAAAATCAAAGCCGAACTTGATCGCGAAAACGCGTCGCGGCTATTACGCCAGGTAAAGGCTGGAAAAAAAGATTAAAATAAAAAAATATGAAAGCTGTTGCGGTTACGCCAAAAAAAGAAAATTCGGCGCATCTGGTCGAAATGGAAAAGCCTGATTTACGCGAAATCAAAGACGGGCGCGGCGTTCTGGTCGAAGTTTTGCGCGTCGGCGCGTGCGGAACCGACAGGGAAATCAACAACGGCGAATACGGCGTCGCTCCGAAAGATTACGATTATCTTATTCTCGGTCACGAAAATTTCGGGCGCGTGGTTGAAACCGGTGAAAATGTAAAAGAATTGCGAAAAGGCGATTACGTCGTGGCGACGGTTCGCCGACCGCGCGGCTCGAGCATTTACGATAAAATCGGCGAGCAGGATTTTACGACCGACGATAAGTATTACGAGCGCGGCATTTCGCGTCTGCACGGCTATATGGCTGAGTTTTACGCGGAAAGCGCCGACTTTTTGATTAAAATTCCGCCCGCGATTGCGGAAATCGCCGTGCTTCTGGAACCGCTTTCTATTATCGAAAAAGGCTTAAAACAGGCGAGCGATATTCAGGAAAGATTGAAAATATGGCAGCCGAAAACGGCGGCGGTTTTAGGAACGGGAAACGTCGGGCTTTTAACGGTAATGGCGCTGCGCCTTCGCGGTTATGAAGTTCACGGATTCGGCAAACAGGCGAAAAAAGATTATCTCAACGCCGAACTTTGCGAAGCGATCGGCGCGACTTACGATTCGACCGACGATATTTCAATCGCCGAAAGCGCGAAAAAATACGGCGAATACGACCTTGTTTTCGAATGCACCGGATATTCGCCGATTATTTTCGACGCGATGCAGTCTCTTAACGAAAACGGCATTTTAATCCTGGCTTCCGTGACCGGCGGCGACCGAAAAACCGATCAGGTTCCGTCGGACGCGATAAATCAAAAATTCGTTCTCGGAAATCGCGCGATGGTCGGCACGGTCAATGCCAGCCGCGAGCATTTTGAAATGGGCGTTAAGGATTTGGCTTTGTGCGAAGCGATGTATGCGGGATGGCTCAAGCGAATGCTGACGCACAAAGTCGAAGGATTGGAAAACTACGCGCAGATTTTCGACATCTTAGAAAATTCAAGCAAGTACAAAGCGATAAAAGCGTATTTTGAAGTGAATAAGATTTAACCGGAATTTTAAGCCGCGAATCTGTGCGGGCGACGCGGATACGAAATAAAAACAAAAGATGTGATTTGCAAATATAGTTTGCGGATGTGGTCTATAATTCATCTATCTTATTTTAACCCGCGTCATCGTCGGAAATTCGCGGCTAATATCCTGCGGTGCCAATCCGCACTCATCTATGATTAAATGAACTTATGTCTGATTTTCCCGAATTCGAACAAGATAGTGACGTTTTAACCGAAAGCGACACTAAGCTTGAAAAACCAAAACTTTATAAAGTTCTTTTGCACAACGATGATTTCACGACGATGGAGTTTGTCGTTTTTATATTGCAGCATGTTTTTATGCGGTCCGATGTGGAAGCTTTTACGATTATGCTTAAGGTTCACAACGAAGGCGTCGGCATAGCGGGCATTTATCCGTATGAAGTCGCTAATATGAAAGCTGAAAAAGCGATGAACTTGTCTAAGGCGAATGAATATCCGCTTCTTTGCACGGTCGAAGAAGAATAAACCGGAAAATTTCAGCAAAAACAAAATGACTTATTTCGCATCAAAGTTTCAGTAGAATAGAAATTTATGTTGACCAGAGAATTAGAAGAAACATTGAGCTATGCGGTCGAAGAAGCCGTCAAGCACAAGCACGAATACGTAACGCTGGAGCATCTGCTTTTTGCTCTTTTGGAAGATACTTCAGCGCGGGATATTTTATACAACTGCGGCGCTCGCATCGACGAAATCGCCAAATCGCTGCAGGATTATTTCACAGACGTTTTAGAGAAAATGCCTGCCAAGGCGAAACGCACGCCCGAGCTGACGTCTACGTTTCAGGCGACGATTCAATATGCGATACTGCAGGCAGAAGGCAGCGGGCAGAGAGCGGTTGACGGCGGAAATATTCTCGCCGCGCTTTATCAAGCCGAGCAAAGCTATGCCGTTTATCTGTTGATGCAGCAAGGCGTTTCGCGTCTCGACATTTTAAATTACATCGCTCACGGCATTTCGAAAGTGAACGGCTCGACCGAATTCGAAGGCGTCAGCGAAGGTTTGGAAGACGAAGACTTTGCCGAAGAACGCGCGGCGGGCGGCAAAAAGAAAAATTCGCTCGAATCGTTTACCGTCGAACTCGTCGCAAAAGCGCGTAAAGGCGAGATCGATCCGATCATCGGGCGATTGCCGGAAATCGAGCGAACCGTTCAGGTTTTATGCCGCCGCAAGAAAAACAATCCGCTTTACGTCGGCGAACCGGGCGTCGGTAAAACGGCGCTGGCGGAAGGCTTGGCGCTGAAAATCGCCGAAGGCGAAGTGCCGGAAGTGTTAAAAGACGCGAAGGTTTTCGCGCTCGATATGGGCGCGGTTCTTGCCGGAACGCGTTATCGCGGAGATTTCGAACAGCGCTTTAAAGCGATCATCAATGATCTTAAAAAGCAGGAAAACGCGATCTTGTTTATCGACGAGATTCACACGATCGTCGGCGCGGGCGCGGTTTCCGGCGGTTCGATGGACGCTTCGAATATCTTAAAACCGGCGCTTGCGGCGGGCGAGCTGCGCTGTATCGGTTCGACGACTTACGCCGAATACAAAGCCGCGTTTGAACGCGACCGCGCTTTGGCGAGACGTTTTCAGAAAATCGAGATCGGCGAGCCGACCGTTGACGAAACTTACGAGATTTTGAAAGGTCTCAAAAAGTTTTATGAACAACATCACGGCGTAAAATACTCGGACGAATCGTTAAAAGTTGCTTCCGAGCTTGCCGGGAAATACATCAACGACCGTCATTTGCCCGACAAAGCGATCGACGTGATCGACGAGGTCGGCGCGGCGACGAAACTTTTGCCGGAAGATAAGCGTCCGAAACAAATTTCCGTGCAGATGGTCGAAAGCGCGATTGCCAGAATGGCGAAGATTCCGCCGAAAACCGTGGTCGCCGACGAAAAAGACCGTCTTAAGACTTTGCGCGGGGATTTGAAATCCGTGATTTTCGGGCAGGACGAAGCCGTCGATAAAATCGTCGACGCGATTCAGATTTCGCGCGCCGGGCTGGGTCACGAAACAAAACCGGTCGGCTCGTTTCTGTTTTCGGGTCCGACGGGCGTCGGTAAAACCGAGCTTTCAAAGCAGTTAGCCGAACAGCTCGGCGTCGAGTTTATGCGCTATGATATGAGCGAATACGCCGAACCGCACACGGTTTCGCGTCTGATCGGCGCGCCGCCTGGATACGTCGGCTACGATCAGGGCGGACTTTTGACCGAAGCGATTATGCGCACGCCGCACGCCGTTCTGGTTTTGGACGAAATCGAAAAAGCGCATCCGAACCTTTTCAATCTATTGCTTCAGGTGATGGATTCGGCGACCTTGACCGACAACAACGGTAAAAAAGCCGATTTTCGAAACGTGATTTTGATTATGACGACGAATGCGGGCGCTCGCGAACTGTCTTCGGGCGGCGTCGGTTTCCGCAATCAAAGCGACACGAAAGGACAGGCGAAAGGCGCGATCGAGCGCACGTTTACGCCGGAATTTCGCAATCGTCTCGATGCCTGGGTCGCATTCAAACCGCTCGATATCTCGATTATCAAAAATATCGTTGAAAAGTTCATCAAAGAGCTCAACGGGCAGTTAGCCGAAAAACGAGTGCTCGTAAAACTCGAAGATTCGGCGCTGACGTGGCTGGCGAAAAACGGTTTCGACGCACGCTACGGCGCGCGCCCGATGTCGCGCCTGATTCACGAAAAAATCAAGCAGCCGCTGGCAAATGAAATTCTTTTCGGCGAACTGACCGAAGGCGGAAGCGTGTCGATCACAGAAAAAGACGGCGAGCTGGTTTTGAATTATAACTAAATCGTTTTTAGCCGGTTTTTAGACGAATAAAAAAGTGCTGAGTGTTTTATCGCCTTCAGCACTTTTTTATTGTTTAACAGGACGAATTTATTGATTGAATACGGCGTACACACTCGCCGCTAAAAAACTTACTTTTAAAGCCGTTTTTATCTGTTTTTATCTCTAAATAAATCGACTTTTCTCTATTATTCAAAGTCTTATATCTTTTTGAAAGCTCAAAAAATGATTTTATGAACTTCTTGTTTCAAAAATGTTAGATTTAAAGAACAAGGGAATAAATTTCGGTCACAGGCATACGTTTAAGGGTATTTATATGAAGCGATTTAAAGGTTTTTTTATTGCGCTGTTATTGTCAGCCGCAGTTTTCGGACAATCAAATAACGGAACGGTGCGCGGTCGCGTGGTCGATATCGCCGGCGCCGTAATCGTCGGAGCAACGGTTACGGCTTCCGGCGCGAATAATGCGGAACGAACCGTGCAAACCGATCAAGCGGGCGAATTCAGTTTGAATCTTGCTCCCGGGTCATACACGGTTCGCGTTTCAAGCACGGGTTTTGAGCAGTATGAAAATACGTCAGTCGAAATCGTTTCCGGTCGCGGCACATCGCTCGACGTTACGCTCAATGTGGCGCAGACGCAGGCGGAAGTGACGATCGGTGAAGACGCGCCCGTAAATACCGAGCCGGAATCAAACGCCAGCGCGCTTGTTTTGCGCGAATCCGATATCGAGGCTTTGCCGGATAACCCGGAAGAATTGGACGCGGCATTGCGTGCTTTGGCTGGTCCGGGCGCGGGTCCGAACGGCGGCGAAATTTTTATCGACGGCTTTTCCGGCGGAAGTTTGCCGCCGCGCGACACGATCAGGGAAATCCGCATTAATCAAAATCCATTTTCATCCGAATACGATCGCTTAGGCTTGGGACGCATCGAAATTTTAACAAAACCCGGAACGGACAAGTTTCGCGGCGAAGCCGAATTCGAGTTTGAAGACGAGTCTCTCAATTCCCGGAATCCCTTCGCGAGCAATCGAGCTCCGTTTCAGGTTCGCACAATCGAAGGAAATTTAGGCGGTCCGATTATCAAAAAACGCGCTTCCTTTTTCTTCGATATCGAATACAGCGACACTGCCAATAATTCGCTGATAAACGCGCTTATTCTCGATCCGAATTTGAACATTGTGCCGTTTCAGATGGCTGTTCTCGCGCCTTCGAAAGATTTTGAATTTAGCCCGCGAATCGATTATCAAATCAACGAGAACAACACGCTCGTCGGGCGCTACGAATATTCGCGCTCAAATTCGGATAACGCGGGTTTAGGCGGTTTCGACCTGCTTTCCCGCGCTTTTACAACGCGCGGCAGCGAGCATTCGTTTCGCCTGACGGAAACATCCGTCATTAAAGGTTCGGTAATCAACGAAACGAGATTTCAGTATATTCGCCGCCGCGACGCCGAAGAAAGCGAGAATAATTCGCCGACGATTCGCGTGCTTGACGCTTTTACGGGCGGCGGCGCAAATGTCGGTTTCGGCTTTTCCAATGAAGACCGCCTGGAGCTGCAAAATTACACGTCTTTTGTGCGGGGCAAACACGCGCTTAAAACCGGTGTTCGCCTGCGTAATTTCAGCCTTTCCAATGCTTCGCCGGGCAATTTCGCCGGAACTTTTACCTTTACGAGCCTCGAGCAATATCGAAATACGATTCAAAACGCCAACGGCGCTTTCCCGACACAATTTTCCATAGCCGGCGGCAATCCTGAAGCGAGCGTCAAACAAACCGACGTCGGTTTGTTTTTGCAGGACGATTGGCGCGTAAATCCTGCGCTGACGCTTTCATTCGGCTTGCGGTACGAAGCGCAGACGAATATTTCGAGCAATCTGAATTTAGCTCCGCGTTTCGGTTTCGCATACGCGCCGGGCGCTAACGGGCAAAATCGTCCGAAAACGGTTTTTCGCGGCGGATTCGGCATTTTTTACGAGCGTTTCAGCGAAAATTTAACGCTTCAGGCGATTCGTTTTAACGGCATAAACCAGCAGCAGTTCGTCGTTACGGACCCTTTGATTTTGGATCAAATCGTTTTTTCACCAAACGGCGACGTTTCGAACGTGCCGACGGTTCAATCGCTCGCTTCTTTCGCGCAAAGACAAACGACACGCGTCGTTTCTCCGGATTTACAATCGCCTTATACGCGGCAGCTTGCTTTAAGCGTCGAACGCCAATTGCCTTTCAAGACAACTGTCAGCGCGACTTTTGTCAGCGCTCAAACGCGCAGGCTTTTGCGTTCGCGCAATATCAACGCGCCGTTAAATGGCGTGCGCCCGGCGCCGGGCGCCGGCAACATTTTTCAATATGAATCGACCGGTCGATTCGATCAAAATCAATTGATTTTCAATTTTCGCTCGAACTTTTACGAAGGCGTTTCAATTTTTGCCAATTACTCGCTTGGAAAAGCGAAAAGCGATTCGGACGGCGCGGGAACTTTCCCAGCGTATTCTTACGATTTAAGCGGCGAATACGGCGATGCGGCGCTCGATATACGTCATCGCTTTGTTGTCGGCGCAAATTTTACGGCTCCGCTCGGCGTTCGGTTAAGTCCTTTCATTTCCTTCCGTTCCGGCGTTCCGTTTAATATCACAACCGGCGAAGACGCAAACGGCGACACGCTTTTTACAGAGCGTCCGGCTTTTGCTGCGAATCCTTCGGAACCGGGCGTAATCACAACGAGATTCGGTGCTTTCGACCCGACGCCCGAAGCCGGCGATACGATCATCCCGCGCAACTACGGCAGAGGACCGGAATTTTTCGTCGTAAATTTGCGTGCGACAAAAGAATTCGGCTTCGGAACTAAAAAGAAAGAATCATCTTCGGCAGGACAAGGCGGAGGAGGCGGAGGCGGACGCGGAGGCGGTTTCGGCGGACCGTTCGGCGGCGGAGGCGGAGGAGGCGGTCAGCGCGGCGGCGGTGACGATGATGAAAGCCCCTATAATCTGGAATTTGCCGTCTCGATACGAAATCTTTTCAACCGCACAAACAAAGGAACGCCGATCGGAAACCTTCGCTCGCCGCTGTTCGGCGAATCAACTTCGATTGCCGGCGGCTTCGGTTTCGGCGGCGGCGGCGGCGGACAAGCGGGAAACCGGCGCATCGAGCTGGAAGTGCAGTTTAGCTTTTAATTAAGAAAGCGAATTAGCCGCAAAAAGCACAAAACCGGCAAATAAAGTCAGGATCAAAAACAAAGAAACGGCGAGGCGCCGGTTTCCCGGATTAAGCGGATTTCCCGGGCAAGCGCGCCTCGCCGTTTCTTTGTTTTTGAGTTCTTCTTTTGAGAATTCCGTGCTTTTTGCGGCTGTTGTTTTCTAAACTTATTCCTCTTCTTCAAGCGTCATCTCCGTGATTTTTCCTTCATCGTTAACCGTCAAGCGCCATAAGAAAATGCGCTTTGGCGTTTCGGTTACATAACGAAAAGTTTTCGCGTTAACTCCAATTTCGCTGCCGACCGGAACGAGATTTTTCGTCGCTCCGAAAGAAGCGATTCTTTTCGCGTTTTGTTCGGCGCGTTCGGTTGTTAAATTTCGGAAAGTTCTTTCGGTGAAAAGGTCTGCGTCAAGCTTGTTTTCGAGATAGGCGCTTAAAACGTTTCGGAATAAACCCGTCAATTTTGCGTCAGCGTCTTTTTGTTCTTTCATAGCGCGCAGCGAAATATCGGGCAGATAAATCCTGGCGATGCCGTTTGCGAGCAGCGTTCCCATCCCGATTTCGCCTAAATTCGTCAAAACTATAACGGTCAAATCGTCGTCGATAAAACGCGAAACGCTCGCGCCGAATCCGGCGGTTTGCCCGCTGTGCGCGATAAGCCGGTGCCCGCGAATTTCCGATATGCGAAAGCCGAAACCGTACGGGTAGGGTTTTCCGTCGCTGAATAAAACCGGCGTCCACATCTGCGTTTTGCTTTCTTTTTTAAGAAGCGCGTCGCTGCGCAGAGCCGTATCCCATTTCGCCAAATCCTCGACGGTCGAAACGATTGCGCCCGCGCTGAAAACGTCCGTCAGGTCGTAATCGCGCCCGACGAGTTGTCCGTTTTGCCGTTCGTAGCCGGTCGCACGGTTTTTGATGATGTATTTCGGGTCGCGGTCGCCGGTTTTCGTCATTCCGAGCGGCTTAAAAATCCGCTCGCGGGTGAAATCCCAGTAAGATTTTCCCGAAACCGACTCGATGATGTAGCCGAGCAGGCTGTAGCCGCTGTTGCTGTACGTGTAATTCGTACCGGTCTCGAAATCGAGCGGATGCGGCGCGAGCGCCTTTATAAAATCCTCGCGTTTCAGCCTTCGATTGAGCTCGAACCCGTCGAGGCTCGAATAGCTTTTTATGCCGGACGTGTGCGTAAGCAGATTTCTGACCGAAACGTTTTTCCACGCGTCCGGCGTATTCGGCAGATATTTCGAGATTTTTTCGTCGAGATTTATTTTTCCGTCTTCGACCAGAAGCATAATCGCGGCGGCGGTGATTTGCTTGGAAACCGAGCCGATTTCGAAAACGGTTTCGGGCGTCGCGGGCACGCCGAATTCAACGCTCGCCAGACCGTAACCGGCGGTTTTGATGATTTTTCCGTTTTTGACTACCGCGACCGCCGCGCCCGGAATATGACGCTCCTGCATTTGCGCTTTTACGTAAACGTCAACCGTGTCGGCATACACGGAAAAGTTTCCCGAAAAAAATACTGAAAACAGCGCGGCGGCGCACAAACAGACAAATTTGTATCTGAAATCGAGATATTTCATAAATTTTTAAGAAGAATAATTAAATTCTCGGGTTAGCCGAATCTTATCCGGAATTATATAAAATAATTACAAGCGAGTTTAATAGATATTCGGATAATTTTGAATCTTTTTGTATCTTTAAATTTACCAGCCGGAAACAGCAGCGGAAAACACCGAAAAATAATAATTGCAAATTATGAGCCGAGTCGGGAATGTCTTATGATTAATCTGGTTTCGGCTAAGCTGAAAGCGGGTTTTTCAAGTGAAAGAGTTTGATAGGATGAGACGTCAAGGAAACGAAAGCGGCGGATGAAGACAATTTTTGAGCAAGCGCACCGAATCATTATAAAGGTTGGTTCATCTCTGATAATCGGTGAAAACAATCGGGTTCGCGAAGAATGGCTGAAAACCGTAGCCGAAGATATTGCGCATCTGCGCGGGCTCGGAAAACAGGTGACGGTTATAACGTCGGGCGCGGTCGGGCTCGGGCGGCAGACGCTTCGATACGGGGCGCGAAAGCTTGAGCTGGAAGAAAAACAGGCTGCCGCCGCTTGCGGGCAAATCACTTTGATTTCGCACTGGGCAAAAGCTTTTCAATTTGAAAACTCGGAATCTTTCTATCCGGCGCAGATTCTTCTGACGCTTGACGACAGCGAAAATCGCCGCCGTTACCTTAATGCGCGCAGCACTTTAGAGACGCTTTTAGCCGAACCGCATATTATTCCGATCGTCAATGAAAACGACACGGTCGCGACCGAAGAACTGAAAGTCGGCGATAACGATCGTCTTGCCGCGCGCGTTGCCCAGATGATCAGCGCTGATTTACTTGTTTTATTGTCGGACATCGACGGGCTTTACGTCGAAAACCCTTTTATCAATCCAGCCGCCGAGTTTATACCCGAAGTAAGCCGGATCACAACGGAAATCGAAGCGATGGCGGGCGGCTCTGGCTCGATGCTCGGAAGCGGCGGAATGCGAACAAAGATTGAAGCGGCGAAAATCGCGCTGGCAGCCGGCTGCCATATGCTGATCGGCAAAGGCGCTGAAATGCATCCGCTTGAAAGATTGATGAAAGGCGAGCGCTGCACATCGTTTCGCGCCGGAGCTACGCCGAAAAGCGCGCGCAAGCATTGGATTTCCGGCTCGCTCAAGGCGCTCGGCGTTTATACGGTCGATGAAGGCGCGGCGGCGGCTTTGCAAAATGGGAAAAGTCTTTTGCCCGCGGGAGTTCGCGAAGTAGAAGGCGCGTTTGAGCGCGGCGACGCCGTTATAATTAAAAGTTTGCGGGGCGAAGTTCTCGGCAAAGGTTTGTCCGCTTATTCTTCAATCGACGCTAAACGCATAATCGGCGCAAGAAGCAGCGAGATTGAAAAGGTTCTCGGATTCAAATACCGCGATACGCTCGTGCACCGCGACGATATGGTGCTCGAGATTTCGGGCAGAAAAAATATATGAAAGCTGAAATCCTTGAACAGGAAAACGATGTGCATCAACTGATGCGAAAAATAGGCGAACGGGCGCGCGGCGCTTATCGCGCTTTATCAATCGCGCCCGGCGAGCAAAAAAATAAAGCCCTGCTCGAATCGGCGCAAGCGATTCGCCGAAACTCAAGTGAAATTACAAGCGCCAACGAAAAGGACTTGATTCTCGCCGGCAAAGCGAATTTGAACGCCGCTCTGCTCGACCGTCTGAAATTAAACGCCGAACGCATCGAAGCGATGGCGAAAGGCTTGGAAGAAGTCGCAGCGTTTCCCGATCCGGTCGGGAAAATCTTAGCGCGTTGGGAACGCCCGAACGGTCTTCAGATTGAGCGCGTCAGCGTGCCGCTCGGCGTGATCGGCATTATTTACGAGTCGCGTCCGAATGTGACGGCGGACGCCGGAGGACTTTGTTTAAAGTCAGGAAACGCCGCAATTCTGCGCGGCGGCTCCGACAGTTTTCTTTCGTCAAAAGCCATTGCCGATTGTCTGCACGCGGGCTTAAAAGCCGCCGGTCTTCCATCCGAAGCCGTCCAGTTTGTGCCGACGCGCGACCGCGCCGCCGTCGGCGAAATGCTGAATATGACCGGATTGATCGACATAATCGTTCCGCGCGGCGGCAAATCTCTGACCGAACGAGTTTTGCGTGAAAGCCGAATTCCCACGATTCAGCATCTGGACGGCAATTGCCACACATACGTTCATTCGTCCGCCGACACGCAGATGGCGAAAGACGTTTTGCTGAACGCGAAACTGCGCCGAACAGGAATTTGCGGCGCGACCGAATCTTTGCTGATTGATGAGGCGATTACGGATAAAATGCTGCCCGAATTGCTGGAATCTTTGCACGCGGCGGGCTGCGAGATTCGCGGCGATGAAAAGGCTCAATCGATTGATTCTCGAATCATCGCCGCATCCGCAGAAGATTGGGCGACCGAATATCTCGATGCGGTGATCTCTGTAAAAACCGTCAAAAATGTCGACGAAGCGATTCGCCACATAAATTTTTACGGTTCGCATCACACAGACGCGATTATTGCCGAAGACGCGACCGCTGTCGAAGCGTTTTTAAACGAAGTCGACAGCGCAATCGTGCTGCACAACGCTTCGACGCAATTTGCCGACGGCGGAGAATTCGGAATGGGCGTCGAAATCGGCATCTCGACCGGACGGCTGCACGCGCGCGGACCGGTCGGAGCCGAACAATTGACGACTTATAAATACGTCGTGCGGGGCAGCGGGCAGATTCGCCGGTAAAAGCTTTGTTCGCTTTGTTTTAATTGCTTGTTTTTAATTGCGAAAACGGCGCGGATCGATTTTATATTTTTTGATCTTGTAGCATAAAATCCGCTCGGTCGTATCGAGCATTTTTGCCGCTTTTCCTCGATTTCCCCGTGTCGTTTTCAGCGAATCCTGAATTATATCGCGCTCGAGCGCTTCGACCGCCGCGGTTAAAGAAACCTGCGTGACGGTATTTGTAATTTCCGCCGTCTGCAATGTCGGCGGCAGATGATGTCCGTGTATGACGTTACCGTCGCAAACCAAAACGGCGCGTTCAATCGTGTTCTCAAGCTCGCGGACGTTTCCCGGGTAATGATAACTGCTCAGCATATCGATCGCCGGCGTGGAAATTCGCTTGATATGCTTGCCGTGTTCGCGCTCGTACTTTTCGACGAAGCTTTCCGCCAGCAGCAGAATATCCGATTTTCGCTCGCGCAGCGGCGGCAGAAAAATTGTAAAAACGTTGAGCCTGTAAAACAAATCTTCGCGAAAAGTGCCTTCTGCAATCGCTTCTTCCAGGTTTTTATTCGTCGCCGTTATAATCCGGACATTCGCCTTGATCGTTTCGGTGCCGCCGACGCGTTCAAATTCGCGCTCCTGCAAAACTCTTAAAAGTTTTATTTGCGTCTGCGGGCTTAAATCTCCGATCTCATCGAGAAAAAGCGTGCCGCCTTCGGCTAACTCGAACCGTCCTTTTTTCCGGCTGTCCGCGCCTGTAAAAGCGCCTTTTTCATAGCCGAACAGCTCGGATTCGATAAGTGTTTCCGGAAGAGCGGCGCAGTTTACGCGAACGAAAGGCTTTTTCGAACGCAAAGAATTGTAGTGGATGGCATTAGCGATCAGCTCTTTGCCCGTGCCCGATTCGCCTCGCAGTAAAACTGTCGTGTTTGAACGCGCAACCTGAGAAACCTGATCGTAAACCCGTTTCATTGCGCTTGAATTTCCGACGATGTGCCCGAATTCGTATTTCTCCCGCAGCTCTCGCTTTAAATCGAAGTTTTCCGCCATCAAACGCATTTTTTCTTCTTCAATTACGCTTTCGGCTTTACTTGCCTGGGCGATCATCGCGGCTATCACGGATAAAAAATCCGCCAGAAACTCGTAATTAGTCGATTGGCTATGATCAAACTCAACGCCGAAAGCCCCGATAATCTTTCGCCCGAGAGAAACGGAAACGCAGATGCAGCTTTTCTCTACATTTTTGTCGAATTTGGCGGAAGCGCTCGGCAAATAAATTGATTCCAGATCGCTGAAATGCAAAATCGCATTGGCACCGGTTTGATAAACCTTCGCTATAAAGCTCTTTTCCAGATTCGATTCGAAACGACGAAATTCCGAAGCGCTGAATCCTTTGCTTGCCTTGGTTTGCAGTTTGCCCGAGCCTTCGTCAAAAGCAACGATAAAACTTCTGGAAAATTTGTTTGTCCCGTGCAGCGTTTCCAAAAGCAGGTGAAAGCCGTAGCTCGAAGCTTTCGCTTCGGTCAGGTCTTTTCCGATCTTGGACAGAAGATTTAAGTAGTTAACTTTTACTTTCAGGTTGTTTTCTTTAGGAATGGTGTCATTCATACAAATATGTAGAGTAGTATAACTCATTTATAACATAATTGTAGAAATCATCATAAAGGAAATAAAATTATCGGCGGCAAAAGATTTTCCGCCGCCGGAACTAAAAGAAAGAAAATAACGCTAAACTTTATTTATATTTGCGGAAACAATTTCCGAAGTTTTTATAGATCGTCGATTGCCGCCCGGAAGTAAAAATCAGGCGGAATTGCGCCCGGCGTTGATAATTCCGAAAGAACAGCGAACGATCAGTTTCTGGTAACTTTCAGCCGTTGCTGAACCGATGGTTTTTTGCTCTTTGCTTTGCAAATTCTTCAGAGCGTATTGCTGGATGGTAATCAACGGAAGCATAATGCGCTCGCGCATCTGGATCGACTGCCGCTCGACCGGGTAATCAGCCATCAAACTGTCTTTGCCGGAAATCAGAAGAAGATAATGCAGCGTTAATTCAAACTCATCGTATATTTTATTCCAAAGCTCGCCGTAAGTTTCATCATCCGCTAAAAAACTCGTGAGCGGAAAAAACGATTTCTGCATTGCCATCTCGCAATTGTCCACGAGAGTCTTAAAAAAAGCGTTGTTTTGATAAAGACGTTTTACCTCTTCAATCTGCCCGTCGCTTTCGGCTTTGCGCAAAGCCGACCCGACGCCGTAAAAGCCCGGAACGTTTTGCTTGATCTGGCTCCATGCGCCGACAAACGGGATCGCCCGCAAATCTCTTAATTCCAGTTTTTCCGATGCGCCGCGTTTTGTCGGACGGCTGCCGATATTTGTTTCCGCGTAAAAACGCAAAGGACTGACGTGCGATAAATAATCGAGAAACGCCGGATGATTCTTTAAATCTTCATAAGCGCTGTAGCTTTCGTCGGCGAGATTCTGCATCAGACGATTTTCTTCCTGGGTAAAAGTATCGGTTTGAGCGGCAAAACATTCCTTGTATAAACCGGCGTGTAAAAGCTGTTCGATATTGAATTGCGCGGCGGAAATCGTGCCGAAATTAGAACTGACGGTTTGTCCCTGAACGGTCAGCTCAATCGCTTTATCGGAAATATCTTCGCCCATCGACGAGTAAAACTTGTGAGTTTTGCCGCCGCCGCGCGCGGGCGGACCGCCGCGACCGTCAAAGAATATTACGTTAACGCCGTGTTCTCTCGAAACCCGGCTCAATTCGTTCTTGGCTTTGTAAATGCTCCAGTTCGCCATCAGGTAACCGCCGTCTTTCGTGCCGTCGCTAAAACCGAGCATAATCGTCTGCGTATCGTTTCGGCGCTTCAGATGCTCGCGGTAAACCGGGTTTTCGTAAAGCTTCTTCATCACGCCCGCGGCATTCTGCAAATCGTTAACGGTTTCAAAAAGCGGGACGATATCGACGGTTAAATTTTCCGCGTGCCAGCCCGCCAGCAAAAACAATCCGAAAACTTCGATTGCATTCAGAGCGCTCTGGCACTGGCTGATAATATAACGGTGGCATCCTTCGGCGCCGTTATTTTGCTGAATTGTTTTGACGGCGCTCATCGTTTCGAGCGTGTCTCTGACCAGTTCGTTTTCGAAAGCGCTCGCATCGATGCTTTCGCCGATTGCGGTCAGGGCGGAGATTTTTTCCTGTTCGCCGAGCGAGGCGTAATTTTCTGGAAGCGCATCGGTTTGCGCGGCGATTTGGTCTAAAATCTGCGTGTGAACCGAGCTTTCCTGCCGCACGTCGAGCGAAGCGAAATAAAGCCCGAACGATTCGACCTTGTAAATCAGATTATCAACCAGAAGAACGAACAAGCCGTTGTGCCTCTCGATCAGCACCCGGCGGATTTCGCGCAACGGCGCGAGAATTTCTTCGCTTGTTAAATTCGCATTTGCCTGCGTTGCCAGGATATTGTTTGAAAGCTTTTGTTCCAGATCGTTCAAAACGTCTTCGACGCCCGTAAAGGTCAACCTGCGTTTTAATTGGCGAATATCGCGGTGGTAGCAGCGAAGAATCGATGTGCGCAAAGCGTCGGCGACGTGTAAAGTGGTTTCGACCGTAACGAAAGGATTTCCGTCGCGGTCGCCGCCCGACCAGAAGCCCATTTTTATCGGCGCGAAACTGTCTTCCGTGTAGCTGTTCAAATCGGAGACGATGCTTCCGATCGCGTCGTAAAAAACGTTTTCCAGATACCAGATAAGACTGACGGCTTCGTCAAACGGCGTTGGTTTCCGCTTTTTGATAAACGGCGTCCGCCCGAGCTGCTGCAAATATTTGTTGATGTCTGAGACGTTGTTTTCACTGATCGCGCCGACCAGATCGTTGATTATTCCGAGAACCGAGCCGGGATAAAACTGCGTCGGGTGAGCCGTTAAAACCAGCCGGATAAAAAAATCACCGAGCTTTTCGTCGAGAATGTTTTTTTTATTGTTTTGCTGAACGGTCGAGATGAGATGCTTGAGCGTTCCGGCGCCCTGCATATCGTTGACAATTTGAAAAGCGGAATCTTCGAGAGCATCGAATAAAACGACCTGCCGCTCGGCGTATTGCACAAAGCGAAAAAGCATATCCATTTTTTCCGCTTCGCCGGAGATCGAAGTATGGATGTTGAAAAAGTTTTCGACGATTTGCTCCGGATTCTGTTGCTGTTCGTAGCCCTCTTCGCAATTGCTCAGAAAAAGCGAAAGCAAAATGCCGGTTTTTTCTATCCGGTTAAAGGGAAGCGACGTAAAAAGACTGTTGTAAAGCTGAAACGGAACGGCAACGTGATTTTGAAATTGTTCCGACTGGCTGGACGAATTTGGATTCATAACAAGAAGATTATCAAATTTGCGCTCATACCTTCCGGATTTTAACGCTCGAATTGCCCGTTCGGTCAAAGCGTTTTTTGTTTCGCGGCGAAAAGCTCCGGTTAAAAATTCTTCAGAATGCTTTTCCGGTTTTGCTTTTCGGTTTTAAGCTTTGATTTCGTTTGTTTGCCGCGAAACAAGTATTTATTTCAAGTCTTTTGCTTTCCATTCGGTCAGGCTGGCGATTACGGCGGCTAATTCAGCCGGTTCGACCGGTTTCGGAATATGCATCTGAAAGCCGGAGGAAAGCGCGCGCAAGCGATCTTCGACTCTCGCGTAAGCCGTTAAAGCGACAGCCGGAACGCGTCTTTGTCCGGCGGCGGTTTCTTTTTCGCGAACTTTCCGAATCAAGTCGTAACCGTCTTCGTCGGGCATCCCGATGTCGCTGACCAGAATATGCGGCTTAAATTCGTCGAAGACGGCGAGCGCTTCCGCTGCGGACGAAACGGGTAACGTTTCCGCTTCGCATTGTTTAAGTACGGCGACCAGCAAATCGCGCGAATCCTTTTCGTCATCAACGCACAGCACACGCAGTCCTTTCAGCTGCGGCGGACAATCAAAACCCATTGTTTTATCGCTCGTTTTCGGATGAACGCGTTCTTTTGCCTTTTTATCGAACGATTTGCTGTTGACGGCGGCAAGCGGCAAAGTAACGACAAATGTCGCGCCTTTTCCTTCGCCTTCGCTCGACACGGAAACCGTTCCGCCGTGCATTTCGACCAATTGATGAACGATTGATAAGCCGAGCCCTAAACCGCCGTGACGCCGCGAAGTCGTCGAATCGCTCTGCCGGAAACGCTCGAAAACAAACGGCAGAAAATCATGGGAAATTCCCTGACCGTTATCGCTGACGGCAATTTCGACGTGCGAATTGATTCTTTCGAGGCGCAGCTGCACGCGCCCGTTTTTCGGAGTAAATTTAATGGCATTGGATATCAAATTCCAGACGACCTGCTGCAAACGATTCGGGTCGCCTGACACGGGACCGGCTTGCGGATCGAGCAGCATTTGCAGCCTGATTCCTTTTGCGTCAGCTGCCGGGCGCGTCGAATCGACCGCCGATTCGATTATCTTGCTCGGATCGAGCAGTTGAATATCAAGGCGAAGTTTTCCGGTAATAATGCGCGAAACATCGAGAATGTCCTCGATAATCTGCGCCTGTGCGCGGGCGTTTCGGTTAATCGTCTCGATTGCCGCGCCGGTTTGCCTTTCATCCAGGGATTTTGATAAAAGCATACTCGACCAACCCGTGATGGCGTTGAGCGGCGTGCGCAGCTCGTGCGAAATTGTAGCGAGAAATTCGTCTTTCAAACGGTTTGCTTCTCTTGCTTCGTTAAACAGTCGTTCGTTTTCGCGCGCCGCTTCTTCCGCTTTGAATCGTTCATTTTGAATCGATTCGAAAAGCGTCGCGTTGTCCATCGCAACGGCGGCTTGCGCGGCTAAGCTTTCGACGATCTGCTCGTCACGCTCTGTAAAAACGTCTTCTTTTTCGTGACCGAAAAACATTCCGCCCAAAACTTCGCCCGATCGCCCGATCACCGAAACCGCTAAATAGCTCGAAACCGGGAGATGTCCTTCGGGCATTCCTTTATAAGGAGAATTTTTACCGTAGCGCGGATCTGTTTTTACATTTCCGAGACGAATCGTTCCTTCGCCGCGAAACGTCGGACCGAACATAGCCGTCGCTCTCGGATGCGGGTAGCCGGAAAACGCTTCGACCGGCGCGCCGGAGAGCGTGTAAAGCAGCATATTCGCGCCTTTACCGTCAGGCACCTGGTAAAAAAACGCGCCGAACTGGGCTCCGGTCAAACCGGTTGCCGCGTCGGTAACGGCTTGGACGATTTTTTTCAAATCAAGCTCCGCCGATATTATCTGCCCGATTCGCAAAAGCGTCTCGGTTTCCTGGCGCGCCTGGCGTTCGGCTTCCAGCAGATTTTTTATTTCTTCGTTGGCTGATTTTAATTCGTTTTCATAAGCTTTTTCGCGCTCGATATCGCGCATCTCGATAATCGTCCCGATGATTTTATCGTCTTCTTTTATCGCGCTGGCGGTAAAAGCAACCGTATAAAAAGAACCGTCTTTGTGAACAATGGTTTCCGTTCCCTGTATCTGATTATTTTGCGGCGAGACGCGATCAATCGGGCATTCTTCAATCGGATACGCCCGTCCGTCCGGATACAGGTGGTGTATGTAATAATGAAGCGGCTGTCCCTGCAATTCTTCAAAACGGAAGCCGGTGAGCTTTTCCGCCGCCGGATTCATAAAAACGCAATGCTGATTCTCGTCCATAATAAACAATGAGACACTTGCGTTATTGGTAATGGCTTCGAGCTGTCTTCGATAATGTGTTTCAGCATTTTTGTTTAAAACACCGCCGGTATCGTTTGATGTCATATTTTTGACTGATTTTTACCTCTTGTTTTTATGTCTT
The DNA here is from genome assembly GCA_025463125.1 of Acidobacteriota bacterium. Classification (GTDB taxonomy): domain Bacteria; phylum Acidobacteriota; class Blastocatellia; order Pyrinomonadales; family Pyrinomonadaceae; genus SXVE01. The sequence goes on from JAOAPX010000175.1 coordinate 18,748, forward strand.
GCAAAATAACCAGATTATTTATAGAAATTATACTTTTTTACTAACAATCCGCCTAACTTTTTATAATAAAGTAATCCCGGTCGGTTTATAAAATATTAGTTGTAAAGTTTGATTTGTTTGCGGAAATCTTACTGCCGGAGAAAAGCATTAAACTAATATTTAAATGTTTTTCACCGCGAGTTTTCAGTAATCCGCGTGCAAAACTTTGTATGCCCGGAGTTTTCCGTGCGAATGAGAAACAAAAGCGAAACGCCTTTGTTCAATAAAGTCTTATAAAAGTCTTATAAAAAAGTTTTATAAAAAGAAAAACGCGTGTGAAAAGTTTTGAATCTTTCACACGCGTTTCGCAATGATTTTAGAAATTGTCCCGGCTGCGAAATGCAAAATACCGAAATTTACAATCGAGGCATTTCTCTATTTTCTCTATTTTTTCTATTTTGATTTTGCGGTTTTCGCGCTTTTCCCGCCGCTTTTACCCGAGGCTGATTTGCCCGTCGCCGCAGAGCCCGATTTTTTATCTTTTGATTTTTCAGCCGAGGTTGATTTTCCGGCATTTGATTTTGATGAAGCTTTTTGCCTGGAGTCGGCTGAAGATTTGGCGGTTTCGGATTTTGCCGCCGGTTTACCCGCTTTTGAACTCGGCGCTGTCGAGCCGGTTGATTTCGAGCCTGCCGATTTTGACTTTGCCGATTTGCCTTTTTCTTCGATCGGCGCGGCGCTTTCAAGCATTTCGCTGACGGCTCCGACCGCCGCGTTGATGCCGCCGATTGCCGCTCCCGTAGCGGCTTCGGTTAAAACCTCGCCGACAACCTTTTTAGCCTTATCGATTACGCCCGAAGTCAAACTTTTATTACCGCTTTTCTTAATCGCGCTTTTTGCGCTTTTATTTTTTGCGCCGTCGGCACCGGCAGATTTACTCTTTGATGCGTTTGTCGCTTTGGTCGCGGCTGTATCGCTTCCCGATTTGTTGCTGTCTTTTTTATCCGGCATTTTCTTTCCTCCTTGTCGTTTCCCCTTGAATTTTTTGTAAAAGCCTGATTACGCATCAATTTAGCACAGAAATTTTAAAAAAGATATATTTTTTTTCCGGCAGGCGAGCGCCTGTTTCGGCTCGGCAAATAACCTTTCAAACAAACGTCGCAAAGGTTTTTCGGAAATAAGCGCGGCGAAAAATTAAGTTAAAATCCCGATTTCGATTTTTTATGAAATATGCTAATCTCTACAGCGCTTATGAAAATTCCTGTCTCTTAAAACCTCGCTTTTTCCTGTTTATTCAGCTCGCGTTCGATGTTCGTAAACTTTGCGCGCAAGCCTCTCGTTCTTCTTTCATAAAATAAAAGGTTTTTACATATGTCGGACGATTTAGAAAACACCTCCGTGCAAACGGAAAAGAATTCGTTTTGGCGAATTTTGCGCGAAGCCGTTTCCGGTTCGCAGAGAGATTTTACGCAGGGATCGATCGGGCTGGCGATTTTTCTGCTGGCGGTTCCGATGATTCTGGAAATGTTTATGGAAAGCGTCTTCGCTCTCGTAGACATATATTTCGTCGCGCATCTCGGCGCGGTTTCGGTGGCGATCGTCGGTTTGACCGAATCGATGCTGGCGATTATTTACGCGGTCGCAATCGGTTTGAGCATCGGCGCGACGGCAACGGTTGCGCGTCGAACAGGAGAAAAAGACGCGGAAGGAGCGGCTCGGACGGCTGCGCACGCGATTTATCTCGGCATTATCGTCTCGATTTTAATTAGCATTGTCGGAATCGTCTACGCTCCGACGTTTTTATCTCTGCTCGGCGCGGAACCTCAGGTTATCGCTGAAGGCACGACCTTTACGCGTATAATGCTCGGCGGCAATGCGGTGATCGTTTTTCTGTTTCTGCTGAACGCGATCTTTCGCGGCGCGGGCGACGCGGCGATCGCGATGCGCGTTTTGATACTGGCAAACCTGCTGAATATCGTTCTCGCGCCGTGTTTTATTATGGGCGCCGATATTTTCGCTTTTATCGGGATCAGCGCTCCGCAATGGCTGATCGATAACTGGATTTTCCCGAAACTCGGCGTTACGGGCGCGGCAATCGGCACGACGATCGGGCGCGGCGTCGGCGTTTTATTCGCCGCCTGGTGGCTTTTTCGTTCCGGCGGGCGAATCACAGTCGAGAAGAAGCATTGGAAATACGATTCGCCGATTTTATCGAGTCTCGTTAAAATCGCCGCTCCCGCCGTGCTGCAGTTTACGATCGGGACGGCGAGCTGGAGCGTGCTCGTGCGCGTCGTCGCCGGATTCGGCAGCGAAGCGATTGCCGGTTACGTTATCGGGCTGCGCGTGATTATGTTTGCGCTTTTGCCTTCGGTCGGCTTGAGCAACGCGGCGGCTACGCTTGTCGGGCAAAACCTGGGAGCGGGAAAACCTGAACGCGCCGAGAGCTCGGTGTGGAAAGCGAGCTTTCTCAACGCGGCTTTTCTCGGCGCGGTCGGGCTGATTTTCGTAGCTTTTTCAAACGGCATTATCGGGATCTTTACCCAGGAGCCGGGCGTCTTGGAATACGGCACGGCTTGTCTGCACATCGTCGCGTATGGTTTTGTTTTTTACGGTTTCGGAATGGTTCTCGAAACCGCGTTTAACGGCGCCGGCGACACATGGACCCCGACTTATTTAAATTTATTTGTTTTCTGGCTGTTTGAAATTCCGCTCGCATACGTTCTCGCATACTATTTCGGATTCGGCGCAGGCGGAGTTTTCTGGGCGATCACGATTGCCTTTTCAGTTCTGGCAATCGCCTCCGCCGTGCTTTTCCGGCGCGGAAAATGGAAAACAAAAGTGGTTTAATCTCGTTTCGGCTGGATAAGGCGGGCAACGGTTTTTGCAGTCCAGCCGATAAAAAGCCATTGAAACGTAACGAAAAAGGCAAAAGCGACGATTTGAAAACGGGCGTGCGTGAAAAAGCAGAAGTCGGGAAAAATTATTTGCGTAAATTTTCCGTGAATCAACGCGGCGAGCGCCGCCGGCAAATTGATGTCGAACATCGCTTCGTTATAATGAAGCTTTATCCAGAAAAAAACGTTATGCCTGAAAAACGTGCATTCATCGCCGATACCGTGGGAAAATGCATAAGGCACAAATTTTTGTGCCGCCAGATAACACAGGTTAAGCGCGGCTAAAACGATTCCGAAACGATTTGTGACTAATTCTTTGATAAATTTTTTCATTTATTTTACCTCATAGATTTGATAGTTTCGTTACACAAAGGTTTATAAATTTTGTTCCGCAAATGTCATCAATAAATTTTCCAAATCCGCGCACGCACGAATTTTCCGAATGGGTTTTGATCGGCAAATATTATTACAATGCCCGCGACATCATCGCCTTCGGCGGTGAATTGACGCTGGAAAATCTGCGCAATGCATACAGCCGGGGAATTTTCCCATGGCATATCGAGGGTTTTCCATTGCCCTGGTTTTGCCCGGAAAAGCGCGCGATTTTAGAGTTTTCCGAGCTTTACGTGCCGAAAAGCCTGCGCAAAGAATGGCAGAAAACAAAATACACGTTCACAATTGACAAGGATTTCGCCCAAGTGATCGAAAACTGCGCGCAGGCGAAACGCAGCGACGGCGGCGGAACGTGGATAACCGAAGAATTTATTAACACTTACGTCGCTTTTCACGCGTCAGGCGCGGCGCACAGCGTTGAGGTTTGGGACGAGAACGGCGAAATCGTCGGCGGGCTTTACGGCGTTGACGCGGGCGGCGCTTTTTGCGGCGAAAGCATGTTTCATCTGCGCTCGAACACGTCGAAACTGGCGCTGCTTTTTTTAATCGAGCATCTCGAAACACGCGGCGCGACGTGGATTGATATTCAGGTGATGACGCCGCATTTTAAAGTTTTGGGCGCGAAAGAAATTCGCCGAAAAGATTTTCTGGATAAACTCGAAGAAGCCCAGAAAAGAAAATTGAAATTGTTTTAGGATTTAACTTATGGAACACAAGGAACGCAAAAATATTCGCGCGGGATTGCGCGTCGCAATCGTTTTAAAGCAGGATCAGCGCACGGGAAGAGAAACCGTCGGCATCGTCAAAGATTTACTGACAAATTCTCCGAATCATCCGCACGGAATTAAGGT
>JAOAPX010000016.1 GCA_025463125.1 Acidobacteriota bacterium
TCGACCGTGCCGAAGCCTTGATTAAACGTCGCGGCTTTCTCGATCTTATTGACGAGAGTTTGCGGAATCGGTTTTCCGGTCTGGTAATGAAGCGCGAATTTCTGCAGAACTTCCGGCGTCGAAAGCCAGTGTTCGAGAAGCTGCGACGGGAATTCGACGTAATCGCGGGCAACCGAAGTGCCGGAAAGCGACGGGTACGTGACGTTCGAGCTGAGTCCGTGCAGAGCGTGTCCGAATACGTGGAAAAGCGTCGTCGCGTCGTCCCATGAGATTAAAACAGGCTCGCCCGGTTTGCCTTTCACGAAATTTGAATTGTTGGAAACGATTGTCGTGATTTCTTTGCCGTCAATGCGTTCCTGGTTGCGGTACGCGTTCATCCAGGCGCCCGAGCGTTTGCCCGGTCGCGCATACGGATCGAAATACCAAAGCCCGATGTGCTTGCCGGAAGTTTTGTCCGTCACTTCCCAAACGCGCACGTCCGCGTGATAAACCGGAACGTTTGTCACGGGCTTGAAATTAAAATTAAAAAGCTCGCCCGCGACCCAGAACATTCCTTCGCGGAGTTTTTCGAGCTGCAAATAAGGCTTGACTTCGTTTTGATCGAGATCGTATTTCGCCTTACGCACCTTTTCCATGTAATAGCGATAATCCCACGGTTCAATGGTAATCTTCGCGCCTTCTTTATCGGCGAGCGCCTGCATATCGGCGACTTCTTCTTTCACGCGAGCGACCGCGGGCGTCCAGACGGCTTCCATCAATTCCATCGCGCGTTCCGGCGTTTTCGCCATCGCGTTTTCGAGCCGCCAGTGCGCGTGCGTTTCAAAGCCTAAAAGTTTGGCGCGTTCGGCGCGAAGCTGCAAAACTTCGGTGATAATCTGATTGTTGTCGTTTTTATCGGCGTTGTCGCCGCGATTGACGAACATTCGCCAGACTTTTTCGCGCAAATCGCGCCGGTCGGAATAAGTTAAAAACGGATCGACCGACGAGCGCGTGTTGGCGACCACCCACGAGCCTTTAAGATTTTTTGATTCAGCAGTTTGCGCCGCCGCGTCGCGCAGAGACTGCGGCAGACCGGCAAGCTCTGATTCGTTTTTTAAAACCAGAAACAGATCGGTTTCATCGGCTAAAAGATTCTGGCTGAAACGCGTGTAAAGTCCCGCCAAAGTTTGATTGATTTCCGAGAGACGCTTTTTCTCAGCCGCGCCGAGCTTTGCGCCCGCGCGGACGAAATTCGTGTAATAACGCCACGCGAGGCGCTGCTGCTCGGCGGTTAATTTCGCTTTGTCGGGCGAATTGTACACCGCTTCGATGCGGCGAAAAAGCCGTTCGTTCTGCGTGATCTTGTCGCTGAAACCGGCAAGTTTCGTGTCCATCTCGCTTTCGATCGAGCGCATTTCCGGCGTGCTCAGCGTGCCGCCCCAAATGCCGTAAGAGGTCGCAACGCGGTCGAGCGCGCCCCCTGCGCGTTCGAGTTCGGCAATCGTATTTTCAAAGGTCGGCGCGGCTGAATTGCCCGCGATTTTCTCGATCTCGCGAAGATTTTCCGCCATTGCCGCTTCGAGCGCCGGTTTGAAATGCTCGATTTTAACTTTATCGAAAGGCGGAACGCCGCCGTACGGTCCCGTCCACTTGGCAAGCAGCGGATTTGTCTCGTCCGCAGTTACTGCGGCGGATTTATTATTTAATTCAGAGGCTTTAACTTCCTGTTTTGAACTCATAAAACTAATAGCAATTAAAAGAGTAATTCCGCCCGCGACAAAAAGCGCACGCGGTAAGGTAAAATTCTGCATCGAGCAAGCTCCTTTTGATATTTTATCTGAACAATTAAGATTTGTGCCGGGTCTCTGCAACCGGGCGCGTTTTTTTCTTTTTTACAATAATTATAGATGAGCCGTTAATGCCTGTCAGATGCACAAAACATTTGCATTTGCGGCGTTTTCCCTCGAACGAGCGATTCATTTTCGCTCGTTTCGGATTTTTAACGGCTGCAATAAAAATTATTTTATGTGTTTCTGTAAAAATATCACGCGCTTCTGAACAAGCCTTTTCCGCAAAAACTATTTTGAATTTGCTGTATGCCACTGCCAGGCTGAACGAATAATCGTTTCCAGATCAGGATGTTGCGGCTGCCATCCGAGAATTTTCGAAGCTTTTGCCGCGTTGGCGACCAGCTTTGAAGGATCGCCGCCGCGCTGCGGTTCGAGCCGCATTTCGATCTGTTTACCCGTCACTTTTCGCGCCGTTTCGATCACTTCAAGTACGGAATAGCCTTGCCCGTTCCCGAGATTTATAAAAGTCGATTCGCCGCCTTTTCGAAGGTATTCGAGAGCGCGGATGTGCGCGTCGCCCAAATCGGAAACATGTATGTAATCGCGGATGCAAGTGCCGTCGGACGTCGGGTAATCGCTTCCGAAAACCGAGACGAACGGAAGCTTTCCGGCTGCGGCGTTGAGCACGTTCGGAATCAAATGCGTTTCCGGTTCGTGCAGTTCGCCGCGGGTTTCGGTCGCCCCCGCAGCGTTAAAATAACGAAGCGCGACAAAGCGCAGGTTGTAAGCCTTGTCGTAAGCTTCGAGAATTCGCTCGGTAAAAAACTTCGACCAGCCATACGGATTCGTCGGTTTTTGCGAATGAGTTTCGTCGATCGGAACGTTTTGCGGTTCTCCGTAAGTCGCGCAGGTCGAAGAAAAAACGATGTTTCGCACGTCGGCTGCAATCAGCGCGTCGAGCAGCCTTGCGGTCTGCGCGGTGTTGTTCTCAAAATAAGCCGCCGGTTCGGTGACCGATTCGCCGACGTAGGCGAACGCCGCAAAATGTATGCAGGCTTCGATATTGTGCCGCTTCGCTATTTCGCGCACGAGTGCCGAATCGCCGATACTGCCTTCATAAAACGGCACCGATTCGTCAACCGCGCTTCGATGACCGCGCGATAAATTATCAAGCACAACTACCTGTTCGCCTTTAGCTCTCAGACGTTCGACCGTAACGCTGCCGATATAACCTGCGCCGCCGGTTACCAAAACTGTCATTAAAATTTCTCCTTAACCTTTGCTTTATCAATAAAATCCGGCTTTTTGCTGATTTTTTTGCCGATAAAGTTTAAGTAAATATCAGCCCGGTTTTAAGGTAACTAAATTATTTCTTAACTTGCAACCGCCGCCGGGTCGAAAACTTTTTTATAAGCCGGCGCGATGCGCCGCGATAAAAAAATCGTCATCGCTCGTAAAAAAACTGCGGCGGTTTCTTTGTTGACGAAAAATATGCCGCGCCTTACACTTGTCTCTTGATCGAAGCTTGCCTTTTACGCTGAAACGATTCCGGGCATAATCGAACGGAAAAAGCCTTTCCGCTTTGTAAAAAGACAGCTTTTAATATTGCTTAGACCCTTGTAAATGCCAACTACGCATACAAAATCCCTTGTCCCTGAAAATGAAACTACGTCAGAAGGTTTTCCCGTTAGCGCAAGCGCTTCGAACAATCCGGAAACAGGGATGACAGCGAGGGTGGTCGGCGGAGGTTTTTGGACTCTGCTCGGGCAAGGCGCGACGCTTGTCGCTTCGCTGATCTTCACGCCGTTTGTCATACGGCTTTTAGGAACCGAAGCTTACGGCGTTCTCGCGCTTGTAAATCTTTTAATCACATATATTACCTTTGCCGATTTCGGGATGGGAACGGCTTCGACGAAATTTGCGTCCGAAGCATACGCCGAAAATGACCGGGAAAACGAAGCGGCGATCGTCTGGACGGCGTTGTTTATCGCCTTGATCCCGTCGGCTGCGGTGGCGGCAGGTTTGGCGCTTTTCTCGGATTTTCTCGTCAGCGACGCTTTGCGCTTGCCGGTTTACCTGCAAAACGCGGCTTCGGTCGCCTTGATGCTGGCTGCCGCCGGGTTTTTGTTTCGTACCGCCGCTCTTGTTTTTAATACGCCGCAATTAGTGCGTTTGCGGATGGACTTGGCTACCGCCATCACAGCCGGAACCGGAGTTTTGCAGATTATTACGGTTCCAATGGTTCTTTGGCGCGGCGGCGGGCTTGTCGGCGCGGCGGCGACGGTCGCTGTTTTCAGTTTTATAAATCTGCTTTGCAATATCGCCGTTTCACGCAGATTGCTGCCTAATTTATTCAGCTTTAAATTACAAAAAGCGCTGACCGCGCCGCTCGCCAAATTCGGCGGAATGCTTGTTTTGTCGAGCATCGCGGCAATTATTCTGGTCAATCTGGAAAAACTCGTTCTGGCGCGCTACGCTTCGGTTACGGCTCTGGCTTATTATACGGTGGCGTTTACGCTGGCGAATATGTTGACAATCGTGCCGGGCGCGCTCGGGCAATCTTTGTTTCCGGCGTTCGCGCAGCTGCAGTCCGAGGGCAACAAAGAGAATTTACTGCGGCTTTTTTCAAGAGCGATTCGCGGAAATCTTATTTGGGCGCCGCCGGTTATCGTTTTTTTGTGCCTGATCGCCAAGCCGTTTTTCACGATCTGGGCAGGCGAAGAATTCGGGCGCGAAAGCGTCGTTCCGTTTTATATTCTTTCGTTCGGGCTGGCGGTCAATATCGTCGCTTATGTTCCGCACTGTTTGATAACGGCTTCGGGCAGAACCGACTTTTTAGCCAAAGTTTACTGGGCGGAAATTATTCCTTATATTTTTCTGGCGTTGATTTTAACGGCAAAATTCGGCGCGACCGGCGCGGCTTTAGCCTGGACCGCGAGAGTTTCGGTCGATACGGTTATATTTTTATTTTTAGCCAAATATACCTTAAAACAAAACATTACATCCTTTTTTAAGCTCGGCTACAATTATTTATTTGCCTTTTTGATTTTACTGGTTCCGGCGATTTTGTTATTAATGCTTTCGGGAGTGCCGCTCGTAACGTTCTCGATCGGTTCGGTTTTGATACTGTTTTACGGCTGGATTATTTGGAAAGCCGTTTTAAAGCCGGAAGAAAAAAGTTGGGTCGAATCTCAGGCGAAACGACTTGCGGCTCGCGTTAGATAAAAATTTTCCGGATAGGCTTGAAAATTTTATCAAATATTTGCCGTTTTTCGTTTCGACCCGGCTGTTTATCACATCTCCGGCGGCAGTTTTGCGCAGAATAAAATCTATAATAAAAAGGCTTTATATTTTGTCGTCAAGCGTTATTTATGGAAGATCATTATAAAAGTTTGCAGCGCGAATATGCCGGCAAGCAGGAAGGATATTACGACGGTGACAGGCGGGAACTTTTACGGTTTATTCCCATGGGCGCGAAAACCATTCTGGACATCGGCTGCGGCAGCGGTAATTTCGGGCAAATGGTAAAGCGGGAAAGAGACTGCATATTCTGGGGCGTTGAACCGAACAGAGAAGCGGCGGAAAGAGCGAAAGAAAAGCTCGATAAAGTTATAAACGACGCGTTTTCAGACAAGCTTGCGGAAATAAAAGATGGATTTTTCGATGTCATTTGTTTCAATGACGTTTTAGAGCATTTAGTTAACCCGGAAGACGTTCTTAGTCAATGCCGGGGAAAATTAACGGGAAACGGAATAATTGTCGCCTCGATACCGAACGTCCTGTATTACCCGGTTATGGAAAGTCTCCTCATTAGGAAAGATTGGCAATACCAGGACGCGGGCGTTCTCGATAAGACTCATCTTCGCTTTTTCACCAAAAAAAGTATTGTTCGAATGTTTGAAGATAACGGGTATGAAGTCATCGCCATTACCGGAATAAATAATTTCACCGGATTTCGATACAAGATAATTAATATTTTTTCCTTAAATCTGTTAAAAGATTGGAAATATATGCAATTTGTGGTACAAGCTAAAAACAAATAATCTTTCTCTAACGTATGTACCGCAGGTTTATAAAATTTATTCGCTCAAATTAATCTTATTAAATAAACACAAATTTCACTTTAACGATTCTTGCATTAATTGAAATAGAAATTGTTTCAATTAAGTTATTTCTTACTTTCAGTCTAAATCGAAATATAAATTTGGGAATGCGAGTTTTGAGTTTTAAATCGTAAAAGCATTCCGGCGCAAAGCGAAAAACTTACATTTAACGGCAGAAATATTTTGTTCGCCCGAAGCGAGGCTTGCTATCGGCGGGCAAACGAATCAAAAATTCTCAATACTAATGGCGGCTGATTTCAATGATTTTGCGTTTAGCGCGAAGCTTGTTTCGCGCTGATATCCACCGCGTTGCTCAAACAGGTTAATCAAAGCGCCATTAGGAATTTATTGTTGTATTACTAAACAATATTTTTCAATTTATTCTCATAAACACGCAAACCGAGGAGTTACAGGGGACGTGAAAATATCTATCGCACTTTGCACTTATAATGGCGAAAAATATCTGCGTGAACAGCTCACAAGTTACGCCGAACAAACAAGATTACCTGATGAAGTTATCGTTTGCGACGATGGTTCCACAGACGCTTCGGTCGAGATTCTGAACGAATTCGGCAGGCAGTCGCCATTTCCGGTCAGGTTATATCCGAATGAAAAAAAACTCGGTTACGTCAGAAATTTTGAAAAAGCGATCGGGCTTTGCGCCGGCGATATTATCGTCACATCGGATCAGGATGACGTTTGGCATATCGATAAATTGAAACTGATCGAAGAAGAATTCGCCAAATCCGAAAAAATCGGGATGGTTTACGCCGATGCCGAAGTCGTCGATGAAAATTTGCGCCCGCTTGGTTTAACGATGTGGCAGTGTAATAATTTTAATCTGAAAAAACAAAAGCAATTTAATACGGGTAAACCTCTTGATATATTGCTTCGCGACGGGTGCGTTTTAGGCTCAAGCATGGCTTTTCTCGGAAAATTTATCGATTTGATTTTGCCGATTCCTCAGGATATCTATTACGATCACGACGATTGGGCGGCGCTGATGATTTCCGCCGTCGGCGACATCGCGCTGATAGATACGCCGCTTATCAAGTATCGACAGCACCGGCAGCAAACTTCGTCCGGCGTTCTGCATAAACCGGAAAGCCTGCTTGTATCAGCCGTCAAAGCGGGAAAAAGAATCAATAATTACGACAAAATTATAAATCAGCTCGATTTCGCCGAAAAAAAACTCAGCGAAAGCCGCTATGCGGCAAAAGATTCAATTTCTAAAATCAAAGCGGCTAGAAAACACGTTTCGGCAAGAGCGACATTGCCGAAAAACTTTTCGTCAAGATTTGTAAAAATCGGGCAGGAATTAATAGCCGGACGTTATCATACTTACTCGAACGGCTTAAAAAGCGCGGCGAAAGATTTGCTGGTTTAAGGCGAGCCTGAAATAAATGTATAAAATTTCCCTTTTAAAATATAAAATTTGTACTTGTTCAATTCCGGGAAATAATAACTTCGCAGTTTAAACAATTATTCGCACGACTCAGCCGCTGTTGAATAAATGCCGATGAAAATCGGTTTGTCTTATTTCACCGTTTATTTTGATACTTTATAATGGTTTCGATTGTCTCAATGAAACGTATTCTTCACATTATTCCGTCTCTCAATGGCGGAGGAGCCGAGCGGCAGCTTGCAAACGTTATCGGCAACACTTCAAAAAATGAGTTTTCTCATTTTGTTTGCGCCTTTAGTGATTCAGGATTTTTCGCGCCGGTCATTAACGCCGCCGGGTACGAGGTGTGCGAGCTTGGAATTGACGGCAAATACCCGTGGTTTACGGGCGCCGCAAAAATTCGAAGCAAAATTAACGATTATCGACCCGACATAATTACCACATGGCTTTACGACGCGAATATCGCCGGGCGTTTAGCAAGATTATGGGGCGCTAAAATTCCGATCGTTACGACTTTGCACTCGACCGATTATGAGCCGGAAACGATCCGCGCGGCGAAATGGTCTCCGCTGAAAATCGAAGGCTTGCGGCAAATCGACCGGTTAACCGCCCGTTTAACCGATCCGTATTTTGCCGCCTGTTCTCATAACGTAAGAAAATCATTTCAAAAAAGATTGAATATTGAAGATTCGCAAATCAGGGTGATTTACAATGCGGCTGACCCGGAATCGCTGAAATCCGTTGAAGGCGAAGCCAGCCGGATTCGTCGAAATTTAGGAATTCCGCCGGACGCTTTCGTTTATTTGACGGTCGGCAGGCTCGACGCGATGAAAAATCAGGCGCTTCTCGTGCGTAATTTTTCAAAAGTTTTAGCCGTCGCGCCGCAGGCTCACTTAGTTATCGTCGGAACCGGCGTAATGGAAAAAGAGTTAAAAGAAATGGCGAAAATTTCCGGCGTTGGCAACCGGATTCATTTTCTCGGCAGCCGCAAAGATATCGGAGCTTGTTTAGAAATGGCTGACGTTTTTGTTTTTCCAACGCTTCTGGAAGGTTTCGGAATAGCTCTGGTCGAAGCTATGTTTAAAGGCTTGCCGTGCATCGCTTCAAATATAAGCGTTTTGCAGGAAATCTTAACGAATAACGAAACAGGCTTATTATTTGATCCGGAAAACGAAACCGAACTGGTTACGGCGATGATCGACTTGTTTCGCGACCCGCAAATGCGAATGAGATTAGGCAATCAGGCATTAAAAGACGCCAATCAGCGGTTTCATATTCAGAAGGCTGCTTCCGAATGGGAAAGCTTTTACCGTTTTATAACAAACGGGAAATAATCGGAAGTTCCTGAGATTAAAAATATTTAATTCGCAAATAAAAGTTAATCCGCAAACTCGTCGGCGCTGCCGGAAAAGCCTCGTTTCCTGTTTTCCGGGAGCTTTTTAAATCTACTTTCCGGTCAGTAATTATTTCTCTCCGCGTACCATTTTAAATTTTAGCGACAATCTTCAGAACTGATCTCATAAATACTTTTTAGCTCTTTAAAAGTGCCGCAAACACCCGCTCAAAATTTGGCGGCAGGTCTTTATGAGACCGGCTCCGGGTAGACACTCGGGTAAAAATCAAGTATGTCTGTTTTGTAAAAGATAAATTCAACTTGTGCGAAAAGCTCGGTTTGTTTGATGATAGTTATTAAGGTGTACGGCAGTTACGAGAAAATTCAATCAATTAACTTTGATTAAAGTTTAATTTTATGATGGTTAGTGTAATAGTTCCGACACACAATCGTTCAGACGCTTTAGCGCATACTTTAACTAATTTAAGTCAGCAGCAATTTAATGAAAGCTGGGAAGTTATTGTCATAAATAACAACTGCGCCGACGATACGGATGCGGTCGTGGATTCGCAGCGTGAAAAATTTCCTGTTGCGCTTGAGCTTGTTTACGAGAAAAAGCCCGGCGCGGCTGCGGCGCGAAATGCCGGAGCGCGTATCGCGAAAGGCGAATTTTTGGTTTTTATTGATAATGATATTTTAACCGAGCCGGATTTTCTGGAAAAACATCTGCGGGCTTTGCAGGCGAACGAAAACTGCTGGATCGTCGGCGCGATAGCCAATCTTCCCGAGCATGAAACATCTTTGCTTGGATTGTTTCGCAAATCGGCTGCGCCCGTTGATACGAGAACGGAATTTTCCGAGACGTTTGAATTAACCGGAGCAAACAGCTCGCTGCCGCGCCGACATTTTATCGAACTCGGCGGATTCGACGAAAATTTTCATGTCGCCAGCGGAGAAGATCGCGAGCTTGCAATGCGCGCGCGCAGGCAGCTTGGAATTAAAACTTTATTTGCGCCCGCAATCGTCGGGGTTCATAATGATTGGGCGGGCACGACCATTGAAGATTTTTGCCGCCGCCAGCAGCTTTATTCTCAAACCGAGTTTTACTTTTGGCAAAAATACGGCAAAGATCATCCGCGTTTGAAATTGGTCGAAGAAAATCTTCCCGTCGATTTGCGAAAAGATTCCTTTGCTCTTTTTATTCGCAAAAGCCTTAAAAGCCTGTTAAGTTTGCGCGGCTCGCAAGCTGTTTTAATAGCGGCGTGCACGACGATGGAAAAGGTTTTTCCATATCAGCCCGTGCTTTGGCGTTTGTACAAAGCCGCGCTTGCCGGTGCGATTAGCCGGGGATTTCACGAAGGACGCATAAGATTTACAAAAGGAATTCATACAAAACGATAAGGGTTTTAGGCAAATTGAAGAATTTTTTATAAAGTTGTATTCAGAAGTTAGAAGCCGACAAAAACACGTATTTAAGGCTGCGAATTACAAAGTGTGCGAATTACAAAGTGTAAATTATCGAACGCGATGCGAAAGATTCATTCGATCCGTTCGATTCGCCTTTTGTCCGGTAAATTGAAGTAAATAAGCGCCCCGATTAAAGTTTCCAAGTGAAATCAAATTTCCCCCCCGATTACAACGAAAATCCGACCGACACGCCCGTTTCCGAACGTCAGAGCGCAAACTGGGATGTTCGGAACGCGCCGAAAAATTATATTTCGCTTGTTTTGACGCAGGGCGGAAGCGCATTTTTTTCATTTGTTTCCGTATTGCTGATTACGAAAGTTCTCGGACCGGAAGGATACGGCGGAGTCGTCGCCATCATCGCCGCGTCTCAGGTCGCGCAGGTCCTGGTTAATTGGACGAGCGTTTCGGTCATTCGTTTCGGCGTCGATGAATTTATCGAGACGGAAAAAATCGTTTCCACCTTCTGGTGCCGGTTGTTTATTTTGCTGCCTAATCTGCTTCTCGTTTTGCTGATTTCAAACCTTTGGTTTCCGCCGCTGGCATATTGGCTGAAGCTTCCCGCCGGTTCTTTCTGGCTTATCTTTCTGCATTTTGTCGCGCTGTCTTTTTGGATTCACGTTCAAAACAGTTTACAGGCGATAAAGATGCCGCGACTGCAGGGCGGCTTGTTGACCGTTGAGAGAATTTCGATTTTTGCAAGTCTTTTAATTTTGCTGGCGGCAGGCAAATTAGACGGCACTTCGGCGATACTCTGCTATGCCCTGATTCCGCTCGCGATGACCTTTGTCGGATTGTTTTACCTGCGGAAATTTGTTTTTTCCGCTTTTTCCTTCGACAAGGTGTTTGTCAAAAGAATGGTTGTTTTTTCGCTTCCTTTATTGCCGTTTTCACTGGTCGGGTATTTTTCCGGCGGCTATATTGACGCCGTCTTTATAGCTAATTATTTTTCAACCAGTGATTTGGGAATCTACTCTATCGCAACACAGATCAGCGGCATCGCTTTGCAATTTCCGGTGCTGGCAAATTCGCTTTTGAATCCGCTTTTTATTTCTCTTCACAAAGAAAACCGGGCGCGAAAATTAAATTTGTATTTTAAGGATATTCTTCCGAGCCTGACTTTAGCCTGGGGCTTTTTCTGTACATTTGTGACTTTCGCCGGATACTTTTTTATCCCGCTCATTTTCGGCTCCGGGTTTGTTTCTTCGATTTTGCCGTTCTGGATTTTAATGGCGGGCTCGGTTTTCAGTTTTCCGATTCTGGTAGGTTATTCCGCGCTGTCCAATTCGCTTTCGGCTACTTATATCGCGATGTTTGCCGCCGTTTTTTCAGCCGCTGCGAATATCTTTTTCAACTTTCTGCTGATTCCGGTATACGGCGTTGAAGGCTGCGCGTGGGCAACCGTTATCGCGCATTTTATCAGTTTCGTAGCGTTTTATATCTTTTTGCGGCGCAAGGCTTCCGTGCCGCTTTCGTGGATATTTCCGGCAATTACTCCGAGCATCGCCGCGGCAATCTGTTTTTCTTTATTGCGAAACCCGTTTATTTCATTGTCGGTTTGCGCGATTATCGGTATTTTCGTAGTTTATTTAAAAAGAGTTTCTTTAAAAGAAGCGTTTTATCTGGCAAAAAGTTTTAGAAATAATTAGAATTTGACTGCGCGTTCCGATAAAAAATAAATGATAAAAATGTATCAAACCAAAGCTCACGCGGGAAACACGCCTGATTTTTGGGAAGAAAACTGGGAAACGATTCAATTTGAAGAAAGCTTGAGATTTTGCTCGATCGATCCTTTGCGCCCGCTTTTTGAAAAATATTCGCAAAAGGGAAGTTTAATGCTCGAGGGCGGTTGCGGGCTCGGGCAATACCTGGCTTATTACGCGGCGAAAGGGCGTCGCGTAATCGGGCTCGATTTCGCGCGGCAGGCGCTGAAAAATCTGCATAAACGGCAGGCTTACCTGGATTTGTGCGCCGGCGACGTTTCGGCTCTGCCGTTTGCCGATGAAACCTTCGATCTTTATTATTCGGGCGGCGTCGTCGAGCATTTCGAAGGCGGAGCGGAAAAATCATTGCTCGAAGCAAAACGCGTCTTAAAGAAAAACGGCGTTTTGCTGATTTCCGTGCCGTATCAAAGCCCTTTGAGAAAACTTTTGTCGCCGTTTAAAAAGCATAACTGGCGAAAAATCGAAAACCCTAAAATTGACGATAAAGAAGTTTTTTCGGGCAAGAAATTTTTTCAATACGCGTACACGGCGCGGGAATTCGAGAAAATGCTAAGCGAAGCCGGATTGCGCGTTGTCGAAAAGCAGGGTTTCGCCGTGCTCTGGGGATTTTCCGAAGTGCCTTTTCTGAATCCGACCGGGAAGAGCGAATTCGGAACCGCGCAGGAAAAAAAAGAGCGCAAAGAGATCGAAGCGGTTGATATTACCGATATTATAAAAGACCGCCCGGGCTCGCTGCTCAAGCGCCTGGTCGTCAGCGAAGACGCGAGCGTGCCCGTTTTAGGTTTAGGCGTCAAATTTTTTCGCTGGTTTTCGGGAAATATGATGATGTATGTTTGCGTTCGCGATTGATTTTCAGAGTCGTGGAAAGCTTTTGAACTAAAATTTTAAGCGTTTTATGAGAAACATAAGCCGGAAAAAAACTACGCAGCCGTCGGTTTGACCGAATCGGTTAATTCAAATGATTACCAGTGTTTATTTCAAAAAGTCCTTTGCTTTAAAGGGCGTCGGAAAGGCGATTCATTCGTTTTAACACAAAAAAGAAAGCCGAATGAAAGCTATAAAAGTTACACATATCACAAACGTCGAAGTCGATAATTATTTCCTCAACAATCTGTGCGATTATACGAGCCGCGAAAAGGTGGAGTTTTCCGCCGTTACGTTTGCGCCCGCCGCCGGATTTGTCGAAGGAATGAAAAAACGCGGCGTTCCGGTTTACGCGCTCGACGCGCCGGACCGGAAACAATATCCGCGAGCGATCGGCGAAATCTGGAAAATTCTTAAAAAGGAAAACCCGGATATCGTTCACCTGCATTTATTCGATCCGACGCTGATCGGTTTGATTTTATCCGGGTTGCAGAAACGGAAAACCGTTTTGACCCGACATCATTCCGACGCGCTTTATAAAATTTCGGGCAAGCTTAAACGCGCGTTTTATTTGCGGCTCGAACGATTTGTCAACGCGCGCGTCGATCATATCGTTGCCCCTTCGCAAATGGTGCGGGATATTTTAGCTGATAAAGAAAATGTTTCGCCGGCGAAACTTTCCGTTATCCCTTACGGGCAGACGACGGAGCGGTTTGATCGCCTGGACAAAGCGAAAATCGAAAAAGTTCGGGCAGAATTGGGCATAGAAGACGCGACTCTGACGCTCGTTTGCAATTCGCGGCTTTATCATCAGAAAGGACACGAGTATCTTTTCGAAGCGCTCGCGCCTTTGATAAAAAGCAATTTAAAGGTAAAACTTTTTCTCGTCGGCAAAGGCGATTTTCAGCCGAAGCTTGAAGAATTAACGGAAAAGCATCGAATCAAAGACCACGTGCGGTTTCTCGGCTGGCGCGACGACGCGCTTGAGATAATGGCGAATGCCGACATAATCGTGCATCCGTCGCTGGAAGACGCGCTTTCGTCCGCCGTGATCGAATCTTTAATGCTCGAACGTCCGATTATCGCAACCGACATCAGCGGCGTTCGCGATTCGCTGGATAATGGAAAATACGGGGTGATTATTCCGCCAGCCGACTCCGGCGCTCTTCGACGGGCTTTAGAAGAAATACTCGCAAATTTCGAAGAATATCGCCGTCGAGCAAAGAAGGGAAGAAATTACATTATTGAATATATGAGCGCCGAAAAGGTCGCGAAACAGTATGAAGAGATTTACCGGAGAGTTTTCGGGCAAGAATCTTAAATGTTTTTGTTAAATAAAAACGAAATTAATTTAGGCAGGCAAAAATCTATAATTGATGAAAAACTATAATTAATCAGGAAGCAGTAAAGAGCTTAAATATATACGAGCTGTCTGAAAATAAACGAAATCAGACTGTAAATGATTATTTGAAAACGCATTGATAAATTTTGATAAATAACATATGAATAAAACCATTTTAATTACGGGCGGTACCGGGTTTTTGGGCAGAAATCTTGCTCCTGCTCTAAAAGACGAGTACAACGTTGTTCTGACGGGTAGAAATAATAAGCAAAACTCTTTTGCGCAGCAAGTTACAGGCTGCCAGGTCTTGCCGATGGACGTGGCGAATATAGAAGCGGTTCGGGATACTTTTGTGGAAACCAAGCCCGACATAGTCATTCACGCGGCGGCAACGAAGTTTGTTGATCTGGCTGAAAGACAGCCGATGGAATGCGTCGATGTGAATGTCCTGGGCTCGCAAAACATCGCGCGCGTAGCGGTCGAAAAAGGCGTCGACGTCGTGCTTGGGATTTCAACCGATAAAGCCGCTCCGCCGGTTCGTAATACGTACGGGCTGTCGAAGGCGCTGATGGAAAGAATTTTTTGTTCGATGAATGGAAAAACCGATACGAAATTCGCGGCTGTTCGCTATGGAAATGTTGCCTGGTCAACCGGATCGGTTTTGCCGATTTGGAAAAAGATGTTTGAGGAAACGAACGTTATTAAAACTACCGGACCTGAAATGCGACGGTTCTTTTTTTCAGTTGATGAAGCGGTAAAGTTAGTTTTGACGGCGCTTGATGAAATTGAAACGATTCA
>JAOAPX010000018.1 GCA_025463125.1 Acidobacteriota bacterium
GTTGGAAAACCACCTGTGTTATAGCAATGTGGCACATTGGGTCACGCTCTTTTGTTTTTTCCCGTTCAGAAATCACAACCGCACAACCCCAAAAACCTTCACGCGGATTAGTTTTAATAACATCACCTTTTTGCAGAAGTTTCTTTTTCATAATCTTGTTACTAAAATAAAGTTTTACTACGCATTATAAACCATTGATTTTCTCGCTTTTATCAAAAATTCATTCGCTTTTTCGTAATTCGGTCTTTCGGGCAAACTTGTTTCGGCAAAGGCTCGTTCAAATTCCTTGTGCAGATTGAGCCGCAACTCATTCACTTCGCGCCAGTCGGTTTCGCCGCGTTTGATCGAAAGCAGAGTCAGGCGATTCGCTTCGACGCGGACGATTAAATCGGATTCGCGCAGTATTCCGATGCCCTGTAAAAGCAGACGGATTAAATGCATCGCGTGTTTCCATTTGATTGCGCCGCTCGCGCGCAAATCCTGTTCGAGTTTTTTGAACTGCGACATTACATAGCCGTTGTAAGTTTGATAAACGAGTTTTGAGAGAAAAATCGAGCGCATCGAAAGCAGTTCTTCGGCAATTTCATTTTTATATTCGACGAGCGGCGTGTAGAGACATTCCAGAATATTCGGATTCGCCTTGAGCGCGAGAATCAGAAATTTACCCAGTTCCCAGTAACATTCTTCGGTTTCCTTGTTTTCAAGCTGTTCGGGCACGCCGAACATCGACCAGTGAATTTCGGCGGGCGGCAGATAAATCCCGCGCAAATCCGTGTCGGAATTCGCGTCGTCAAGCCCGAACGCACGCGAGCCGACGACGCAGCGGTAAATGACGAAATCATATAATTCGTAATTTTCTAATTGCGAAATAAGCCCGCTTTGCTCGTTTTGAAAATGCTTCTTTATAGAAAAATCTTTCCGGCTCGCCATCGCCTCGCTGCCGTCGAGAAACTTTATTTTGTAAGCGTGCGAAGCATCGATCGGCAAACCGGAAATCGCGCCGACCGCGCCCGTCGGCTGAAAACGGTTTTCGTGCAAAACTTTCACGTCGTTCAGCAAAACTACCTGCGTTCCAAAAGGAACGATTAGATTTATGTTGCTCATTCTGTTGCAAGCAGTCGGACAAAATTAAATTTATTTTTCAGCCGCGGACAAACGCGGAGAACGCGGATCGGAAAGAAAGCGGATTTATTTTTTTCGTTTTTTATCCGCGTCGTTCGCGCAAATCCGCGGCTGGATTTCTTTTAGGTTATTCTTCGCCGATGTCTTCATTCCAGATTTCCGGGTTTTGTTTAATATAATCGCCGAGCATTTCGATGCATTCGGGCGAGATCAGGTCGATTACCTTGACGCCGTTTTCCCGAAGCCATTCGGCTCCGCCCTGAAAGTTGACCGATTCGCCGACGACAACCGTTCCGATGTTAAACTGGCGCACAAGTCCCGAACAATACCAGCACGGCGCGAGCGTTGTGACCATTATCGTATTGCGGTAATTTCGCTGGCGTCCGGCTTTGCGAAAAGCGTCCGTTTCGCCGTGAACCGACGGGTCGTTTTCCTGAATCCGTCGATTGTGCCCGCGCCCGAGCAGATTTCCCCGCTCGTCAAACAAAGCCGCGCCGATCGGAATTCCGCCTTCGGCTAATCCTTCGCGCGCTTCTTCAATGGCGATTTTCAGCATCGCCTGGTAATCGAGTTCGTTTTTCATAAGTTTATACGTTTTTTCCGGTCGGATAATTTCAAACCAATCTTATATTTGATTGTGAACGATTTTACAAACGGCAAATTCAAAATCTAAAATATTTACATGTCGCAAAAATTTCAAGCCGGTGATTATTTAATTTTTCAACTCGAAAGCGGTTACGGTCTGTTGCGGATTCTCGCCATCGATGAAGCGCAGGGCGAAAGAATCTGGCATCTCGCCGCTTACAACGAGCTGTTTTTCGATGTCGATTCGGCTGACGCGGCGATTGAAAATCCGGCTTCGCTGACCGTTAATTACCCGCACATCGCTTTGACGACGCGCGCATTTGAAAGCACGCAGGTCGCGCGTATGAAAAACGAGCCGCTAGAGCCTGATGAATTAAACGCGCTTGAGGCTTGGAAACGCAATCCGAACGCGCAGATTTCCGATCGTTCGGTGCGTTTAATGCTCGGCTTGAGATGATTTAGGTTTAATTTTTTCTGCGAGTGATTTTGTAGTATTCTCTACGACGCTTGCCGCAACGACGTCTTTAAAGTCAGCTTCGTTCAGCAATTCCGAGGTTTTAAGCGCTTCGAAAGCCGCAAACTCAGTTTGAGTCTCGGTTTGATTATTTTGGTTTTTGTTCCGCTTAAAGTGTTTTTTCAAAAGCAGCGTGCGGACAAACGCCTGAACCTGCCAGAAAAAAATCGCGGTTAAAAATCCAGCCGTTAAATAAATTATAAACGGCGTGTTTTCTTTTCCCAGAAAAATCGAATAGAGCGCGATCGCCAGCCCTAAACTGACGATCGCCGTCGTCAAATTTAAAAACGCATTAGCCTTAAGATGCGCTTCGGGCGTATTTTGGCTTTTTTTGATTTTATCGAAATCCGGCAAAAACATTCCGCATCGGCGGCAAAACGTGTCTTTTTTCTGCTCGGATTTTCCGCAATTCGGGCAAAACATATATTCATTAATCATTGGACATTTTACATTTATCAAGAAAATTTCATCTTCTTTCAAAAATAAATTCTAACTTTTATCCGATAAAAATAACGCTTGAACGTTGTTAAATGTTCAATGATTAATGTTGAAGGATGAATATTAAATGTTTCTTTGCTTTAGTTCTTTCTGAATCAAATCCAGCTCGCGGCTCATCTGTCCCATCACGGATGTGTTTTCCTGAGCGCGGCGGATCAAATAAGGAACCGCGTCTTTGACCGGTCCGTAGGGCACGTATTTCGAGACGTTGAAATCGTTTTTTGCAAGCACGTAGGAAAGATTGTCGCTCATCCCGTAAAGCTGCGAGAAATAAACGTGCGGGTGATTGTGCGGAATATTTTTATCCGTCAGTTTTTGAGCGAGCATTTGCACGCTTTTTTCGTTATGTGTTCCGGCGACAAACGAGATTTCTTCGATGTTTTCGAGACAATAATCAATCGCGGCGTCGAAATCGCGGTCGGTCGCGGCTTTATCCGGCTGAATCGGCGAAGGATAATCAATTTCCCGCGCTCGTTCGCGCTCCTTTTCCATATACGCGCCGCGAACCAGTTTGACTGCCAGAATATAACCGCCTGCTCTGGCTTTTTCGTGAGATTTTTTAAGAAATTCAAGCCGGTCATGCCTGTAAAGCTGAATAGTATTGTAGATAATCGCTTCTTCGCGATTGTATTTCTGCATCATTTCCGCGACTAGAATATCGATCGCGTCTTGAATCCAGCTTTCTTCGGCATCTATAAAAACCGGCTGTCCGATCGAATGCGCGTATTCGCACAGTTCCACGACGCGAGCTTTTCCTTTTTCCCATTCGGCGGCGTCATGTTTAAGCAATTCTTTTCCGCTGCTGACCTTTTCCAGGACGTCAAAAGGAGCTACTCCGGTTGCCTTAAAAACGGCAAACGGAATCATTTCTTCTTCGCGGGCGCGCGTGATCGTACGGTAAATTTCCGCTTTCGTGCGGTCGAAAACTTCTTCGCCGGTTTTGCCTTCGACCGAATAATCGAGAATCGTTCCGATGTGAGATCGTCCGAGGCGTTCGATTGTCGGCTGGCATTCTTCGATCGTTTCGCCGCCGCAAAATTGTTTGTAAAGCGTATCTTTTATCAGACCTTTAACCGGCAGCCCCCACGCGAGAGCAAGCTCTGTGACGCGCGTTCCGATGCCGGTTAAAAAGGATGAGTTCATCATCTTGAAAAGCCTGTATTTTTCAAGCAATTCCCGGTTGGTTTTATCTGCAAAAGCGGTCGCCGTGTCTTGAAAATCTAATTGGTTATTACTCATTAAGTTTAATTTATCATAGAGAGCGGCGGAAAAGTGAAGCTGAAATCAATATCAAATACTATTTTCTAAAATTGTTTCTTGTGCCGTTTTACCGTATGATTTTTATTTTTATCTGATAAGGAAATTCTCCGGATACACATCCTAAAAATTATTTATGAGCAAAGCTTTACCGAAACGCAGCGAAAATTATTCAGAGTGGTATAACGAAATCGTCAAGCGCGCCGATCTGGCGGAAAATTCCGCCGTGCGCGGCTGTATGATAATAAAACCTTACGGTTACGCGATCTGGGAAAAAATGCAGCGCGCGCTCGACGATATGTTCAAAGCGACGGGTCACCAAAACGCCTACTTTCCGCTTTTCGTGCCGAAATCTTTTCTGGAAAAAGAAGAAGAGCACGCCGAAGGCTTTGCCAAGGAATGCGCCGTCGTGACGCATTACCGGCTCAAAGCAAATCCTGACGGCAAAGGCTTGGTGGTTGATCCGAACGCCAAACTCGAAGAAGAATTAATCATTCGCCCGACTTCGGAAACCGTTATCTGGAACGCTTATAAAGGCTGGATTCAATCGTGGCGCGATTTGCCTTTGCTGATTAATCAATGGGCGAACGTCGTTCGCTGGGAAATGAGAACGCGCCTGTTTCTGCGCACCACCGAATTTCTCTGGCAGGAAGGACACACGGCGCACGCGACCGAAGCCGAAGCCGTCGAAGAGACCGAAAAAATGCTCGGAGTTTACGCCGATTTTGCGGAAAACTGGATGGCGATGCCGGTTGTCAAAGGTTTGAAAACGCCGGGCGAACGCTTTGCCGGCGCGGTCGAAACTTATTGTATAGAGGCTTTGATGCAGGACGGAAAAGCTCTGCAATCAGGCACTTCGCACTTTTTAGGACAAAATTTCGCGCGCAGTTTCGACGTTCAGTTCGTCAACAAGGAAAACAAATTAGAATACGCGTGGGCGACGAGCTGGGGCGTCTCGACGCGTTTAATGGGCGCTTTGATTATGGCGCATTCCGACGATAAAGGTCTGGTTTTGCCGCCGCGTCTTGCGCCGATTCAGGTCGTTATCGTTCCGATTTACAAATCGGAAGAAGACTTAGCGAAAATTTCCGAAGCGGTCAACCCGATTTTTGAAGAACTGAAAGCCGCCGGAATTTCCGTTAAATATGATGACAGCGATAATCAGCGTTCGGGCTGGAAATTTGCCGAATATGAGCTGAAAGGCGTTCCCGTTCGTCTTGGTTTGGGAATGCGCGATCTGGAAAACGGCTCGATCGAAGTCGCCCGGCGCGATAATTTAACAAAAGAATCGCGCCCGCTCGAAGGAATCGTCGAATACGTAACGAATCTTCTTGACGAGATTCAAGCGAATATTTATCAAAAAGCCGCCCGTTTTCGCCAGGAAAATACTTTCAGGATCGACACATGGGACGAATTCAAAGAGCGCATCGAAAAAGGCGGATTTATTTCCGCGCACTGGGACGGCACGGCTGAAACGGAAGAAAAAATCAAAGAAGAAACAAAAGCCACGATTCGCTGCATTCCGCTTGACGCGCCCGAAGAAGAAGGAACCGACATTTATTCAGGCAAACCTTCAACCAAACGCGTCATATTTGCGAAAGCTTATTAATTAGTTTTAATTAACGAATCCTCAATAAATTATTTTTGCCCTGCGAATATTACCGGGAAATTCTGTTTTCTGGCTTCAAAACAAATTTCCCGGTAATATTCGCATCTTTTAACTCTTACTGAGCGCAAATTCAATTCGAAAAGACTTTCTTTCGTTTACAGAAATATCTATCACACAAATTAAAGCGCGTAAGTTTTTATCTTGTTTCAAGAGCAAATTTTCTCGTTTTTCGGATAATTCGTTTTTTTAGCGGCAAATCTTTGTTTTCTTCTTTATTTTATGAGCGGAAACATCCAAAATGTATACTGTAAAAACTTGACCCTGTAATTCACGCAACTTTTACACTGCATGCCAGAAGAATTAAGTAAATATCTTCGCGAATCAGAGGAGCGTTATCGAACGCTTGTCGATGCCGCATCCGATGCCATTTTGGGCGTAGATGAAAATTTCACGATCATCTTTGCCAACCCGGCGGTCGAAAATATTTTCGGATACAAAGTTTTTGAGCTTGCCGGAAAACATCTGTCGGTTTTATTTCCCGCGGCAACAGTTGAAAATCATCTTAAAAACTCAATTCCCGGCGCGTCCGAACACAGCAAAATCTTAACCGAGCGCATTGAAATTCCCGCTTTACGGCAAAGCGGCGAGATTTTCCCTCTGGAAATTTCCTTTGCCAAATGCCAACAATACGGAAAGCTTTGTTTTATAGCAATTGCACGCGATATTGCCGAAAGAAAATATACCGAGGAAGTTTTGCGCGAAAGCCAGATGATGCTGACGCTTGCGATGCGCAGCAGCCGAATCGGCGCGTGGGAACGCGATATTTCAACCGACACTGTTAACTGGAGCCCGGAACTTGAAGAAATATTCGGGTTCAACATAGGTGATTTTAATCGCAATATCGATTCATTTTATGAATTGGTTCATAAAGATGACCGTGAACGAATACATTTTGAAATTTTACGCGCCATCGCTGAAAAACGTGAGTATCAAATCGAGTTTCGCTTTTATCACAAAGACGGCACAGTTCGCTGGATGGAAGGTCGCGGTCAGGCGATTTACTCGCAAAACGGCGAGCCGGTCAGAGTTTACGGTATCGGAATAGATATTACCGAACGAAAAAATGCCGAGGAAATCAATGATCGCTATCGGCTGCTTTCGAGCCGCGCGCGCGACATTATTTTATTTGTGGGCGCTGACGGCGGCATTGTCGATGCGAATCAAGCCGCCGTCAATACTTACGGTTATGATTACCGGACGCTTCTGCGAATGAATATTACGGATTTGCGCGCGCCGGAAACGTTGAACCTTTTGCAGGATCAATTGCTTAACGCCATCGACGCGGGCGTTCATTTTGAAACCGTTCATCGGCGGCGCGACGGCTCGACTTTTCCCGTTGAAGTAAATTCGATCGGCGCGAACGTCGGCGACGCGCGTTTATTGATGAGCATAATCCGCGATATCACCGAACGAAAAAATGCCGAGCTCGAACGTGAAAAACTTCTCGCGCTCGAACAAGCCGCGCGAGCCGATGCCGAATCGGCAAACAGAGCGAAAGATGAATTTCTTTCCGTGCTTTCACACGAACTTCGCACGCCTCTGAATTCGATTCTCGGCTGGACGACGATGTTTAAAACCGGCGCGCTCAACCAGGCTCAAGTTAATCAGGCGATTGAAACCATCGAGCGAAATGCGCGAATCCAGAATAACCTGATCGAAGATTTGCTCGACGTTTCACGAATTATTTCGGGCAAAATGCGAATTGATACCGAACGGATTAATCTCTCTTCCACTGCCTCTGCGGCAATCGAAACCGTTCGCCCGCTGGCTGTTTCAAAAAATGTTACCCTGACGATCGAAAACACGGACATCGACCTGGAAATTAACGGCGATGCTACCAGAATTCAACAGATCGTCGTCAATTTAGTAAATAATGCCGTCAAATTTACCGCGCCGGGCGGTTTTGTTTCCGTCGTTCTTTTCAAAAAAGAAAAAATGGCTCGCCTGCAAATAAACGATACGGGAATCGGCATCAACCCTGATTTTCTGCCGCATATTTTTGACCGCTTCAGTCAAGCCGACAGCACGACCAAACGAAATCACAGCGGTCTCGGATTGGGACTGACCATCGTCCGTCATTTAACGGAAATGCACGGCGGCGAGGTTTTTGTCGAAAGCGCGGGCGAAGGAAAAGGATCGAGTTTTGCCGTCGAATTTCCCTTGATTCCCAATCCGTTTTTTTCTGAAGAGTTTTCTCCGGTCAATAACGACTCAGCATTTAATCAGGAATTATTTAAGAATATTCTGCCGGGAAAAAGGATTTTATTAATTGACGACGATTGCGACGGGGTCTATCCGATAAAACTTTTTTTAGAAAAACACGGCGCCGACGTTACCTGCATCGAATCTGCCGCTGAAGCCTTAAAACAAATCGAAGCAAAACGCTTTGATTTAATATTAAGCGATATCGGGATGCCGGAAATCGACGGCTATCAATTGATCGAACATATTCGCTCGGGAACAAGCAATCCCGATGTTCCGGCTATCGCCCTGACGGCTTACGCTTCATCCGAAGACCGCCGGAAAGCCGTCGAATCGGGATTTCAAACCCATATCTCGAAACCTATAAATTTCGAGAAACTGTTGCGGGCAATTATCGGGGCGCTCGGCGCTGGCGAAAATAAAATCGAGAAGCAAACCGAATTACAAAACGAAATAAGTTAAAAGTTTATGAGTGAAAAGGCATTTGCAGATACGGTTTGTGAATTATGCGGCGAGGATTTTTCCTGCGGCGCGAAAACAGGCGCTTGCTGGTGTTTTGAAATGGATATTGACGCGAAAAAACTGGCGGAATTCAGCGCCGGTTTTGATAAATGCTTATGCCCGCGCTGCCTCGCTCGCCATTCGCGAAACAATTTGCCGCCCGGATCAGCGATTGCCGAAAATAAAAAATCAGTATAAACTATATAAACGGTCGAAATCTTTTTGTTCTCGACCGGGAAGGTTCAAAGACAATCCCCTGTAACGTTCCTTCGGCGATTAATTCTTTTACAATCAATAAAACTATAATGAATTCTTTATTTTCAAATGAAAAGACCGGCACAGCTTCGTCTCAAAAACACTTGCGCAAACTCGCGCGCTGGGAAAAGGAAAGAAACCAGGGAAAATGGTTCTGGGTTTTCCGCCGCACATCCATCTGGACTTTGAGCCTGATTTTGCTGTTTGCAGCGATTGATTACTTCGCGCCGGAACAAATCGATTTTTCCAGCACGCAATTTTTCGTCGTCATATTTATGCTCGGCGGTTACGTCATCGATTCGCTCGTCGATTGGTCGAAGATGGAGAAACTTTATCAATCCACCGCTTTGACAAACGATTGAGCAAACGTGCAAATTTATAATTATGGCAAAAAAACCGAGTAAATTTTTAAGCGGTAAGCGAATCGACCCGACCCCGATTGATAAAAACACGGCTCTCGCCGATTTAATCGACGAATCGTTTATGGCTTACAACGCGGCGCGAATCCGCGAAGCGTGTCAGCTTTTCAGCCGCAAAATGCTTGAGCCCGACACTACTGTCGGCATAACTTTAACCGGCGCTTTAACGCCCGCCGGTCTCGGCATCTCGGCTCTCATCCCGCTTATCAAAGCCGGTTTTATCGACTGGATCATTTCGACCGGCGCGAATCTTTATCACGATACGCATTTCGGAATCGGTTTGAGTTTGCACCAGGGCGACGCGAAACTTGACGACCGCCTTCTGCGCGAAGAGGAAGTCGTTCGGATTTTCGACATTTTCTTTGATTATTCGGTTCTGCTCGACACGGACGAGTTTTTTCGCCGACTTATCGAACACGACGAATTTCAAAAAACAATGTCGTCGGCTGAGTTTCATTATCTCGCCGGAAAATACATCCGCGAAAGAGAGAAAAAACTGGGCTTGGAAAACAAATCTCTGCTTGCGGTCGCTTACGAATACGG
This sequence comes from Acidobacteriota bacterium, assembly GCA_025463125.1. GTDB lineage: Bacteria > Acidobacteriota > Blastocatellia > Pyrinomonadales > Pyrinomonadaceae > SXVE01. Next base: position 9,566 of record JAOAPX010000018.1, read on the forward strand.
AGTTCCGGTTTACACCTCTTCGCCGGGCGATTCTTCGATCGGAATGAATATCGCCGCCAAAGAATTGCAGGGCGGAAAACTTATTCTTAACCCGAATCTCGACGTCAACGAAACCGCTTCGATCGTTCTCGCCGCAAAGCGCGGAGTTATTCAAAACGGTAAACAATCAAACGAAGGCGGCAAATCCGGAATTTTCATTCTCGGCGGCGGAAGCCCGAAAAATTTTGCGCTGCAAACCGAACCGCAGATCCAGGAAGTTCTCGGCATAGACGAGCGCGGGCACGATTATTTTCTTCAGGTTACCGACGCGCGTCCCGACACCGGCGGTCTTTCCGGCGCGACTCCGGCGGAAGCCGTCAGTTGGGGGAAAATCGACCCGGATCAATTGCCGGGAACAGTCGTCGCGTATGTGGATTCGACGGTTGCTTTGCCTTTGATTACGGCTTACGCTTTAGCGCGCCGCGAGCCGCGTGAGCCGAAACGTCTTTACGATCGGCGCGAAGAATTCATGCAGCTTCTTCGAAGCGAATACGACAAATCAACCAGAAAATAACTTTTCAATTGTTTTTCAGACGCGGATTTATTAAGAGCGGGTTAGATAAAAATCAACTTTTTCTTAATGAATTCGCGTCTTTCTGTGTTAATCTGAGGTCAAAATATTCTATTATGAAACTACATGCGGCATTAAACGGCGAAAATCACGAAATCGAAATAAAACGCGAGGGCGACAAAGTCAGAGCTTCGGTTGACGGCAGAACTTACCAGCTCGAAGCTCACGAAGTAGAACCGAATGTTTACCTGTTAAAGCTCGAAAATCAGATTTTTCAGGTTTACGCGGCGCCGAACGGAGTCGTTAATCTCAAAGCTCATCAGCTTGAAGTAAATCTCACAGATCTGAAACGGCTGCGCGGCGCGTCCGGTGCCGGAGCCGCGACCGACGGAACCGCCGAGATAAAAACCGCGATGCCCGGAAAACTCGTCCGGGTTTTAACCGAGGTCGGCGCTGAAGTTAAACAGGGCGAAGGCATTTTGATTGTCGAAGCGATGAAAATGCAGAATGAAATGAAATCGCCGAAAGACGGCGTCGTTAAAGAAATTCGTTTCGAAGAAGGCGCGACCGTTAATGCCGGCGATATTTTAGCGATTATCGAGTAATTTTTCGCGCCCGGAATTCTTAATAACAATTCAAAATAATATTGAATATATTACCGCCGAAAAGCTTCCTGATTTATAATTTACTGCTGCAATATTTACAGTAAACCGCGTCCGCCTCATGATCCTGCGTATGACAATTCGGGCAAACCTGGGTTGATAAAATTTTTGCGTTTCGGGTTAATTCTGCGGTGACGATTCCCGTGGGAACGGCGATGATCCCGTATCCCAAAATCATCACGATCGAAGCGAGAAATTTTCCAAAAGGAGTTTTCGGCGACAAATCGCCGTAGCCGACCGTCGTTAAGGTGACGATCGCCCAATAAATACTGGTCGGGATGCTTGTAAACCCGTTTTCTTCGCCTTCTACGACATACATCAAAGAGCCGATGACCGTGACGAGCGTAATAACGGCTAAAATGAAAACGCTGATTTTCCGGCGGCTCGCCTTTAACGCCGTAGTTATTACGCGCGCTTCCGAGATATATTCCGTCAGCTTTAATATGCGGAAGATTCGCAGAAGCCGCAGAATCCTGATGGTTAGAAAATACTGGGTTCCGGGCACGAAAAGGCTGATATACGTCGGCAAAACAGACAAAATATCAATCATCCCGTAAAAGCTGAAAACGTATAAAAGCGGGCGGCGAACGCTTAAAAGACGCAAAAGCAGCTCGATTGAAAACAAAAGCGTGAAAAACCATTCAGCATAAAAAAAAGCCGCGCCGTATTGCTCGCGGAAACTTCCGACGCTTTCCAGAATGACGACCAGAACGCTGATGACGATCAGCCAAATCAGCGTTAAATCAAAAAATCTTCCAGCCGTCGTATCCGCTTCGAAAACAATTTCATGGAGGCGAACGCGCCAACCCGAAACCGGACGTTCATCGACTTCTGTTTTCATAAAAACAATTTAACCGAGAGAATAAAAGGTTTTTTTCATAAACGGAATTCACTCTATTTCCCTTTTGCCTAAAAAAGCCGTGAAATCGTATTTCACAGCTTTTTCATTTTAAACGGGTTTTAGTTTATCAGAAGTATAACCGAATTTGTTAAATGCGAAGTAAAAATAATCAGAGGTAGTTTCCGATATTTGTTTTTACCTTATTATTTTTACCTTTATTGAATGTTCGATTATCCGATAAAGTTATCTACTGTTTTATATAAATTATCCGACGCATTTTTTAATCCGCCTGACTTTTCCGCAAACCAGCTTTCATCGGTTGTCTCGTATTCTCGCTCGACCGACAAAGCGCGGCGAGTTTCGACCGGAGCCGTTCCGCCGTAAATTGTGCGAACCGCGACAAAATTTTCAGCCGAAAGCGCCTTAGTCGTGTCTTCCGCCGTCATTGAAAGCTCATGACCGAGAACTTCTTTTGCAGCCGCCTGCATAATTTCATACGTAACCTCGCCCTTTTCGGCGATCGCGGCTTTGACGCTGGTTCCGACGATTTTATGAGCGATTCTGAACGAAAGATTTTCGCGGCGAACAATTGTGTCGGCAAGTTCCGTAACGGTGATAAAGTTTTCACTGGCGCGGCGGCTCAATGTATCGAGATTGAAAGTCGCCGATTGAATCGTTCCGGCGAAAAGAGCGACGGCGCGGTTAGCATCGCGCAGCGCATTGTAAATCAACGGCTGCAAATCGTCTTCCACGTCGTTGATGTCTCCGAACGGGGTGTTGTGAACGCTCGTAATTACGCCGAGACATTGACCTAAGGCTTTGCTGCCGATTGCGCGGATATGTTCGAGCGCGACCGGATTTCGCTTTTGCGGCATAATCGAAGAACCTTGAACGTAACCGTCCGGAAGACGTATGACGTTGAATTCCATCGAAGCCATCAAAAGAAATTCCTGCGCGAATTTTCCGATATTAACCAGAAGCGCCGTTGTCGCGCCCAGGGTTTCGGTAAAATAATCGACTGAAGCGATTGAAGCGTATGAGTTTACCGTCGGCGCATAAAAACCCAAAAGCTCCGCGACGCGGTGACGATTGATCGGGAAACCGGTCGTCGTAATCGCTCCCGAACCGAGCGGGCACAAATTCATATTATCGAAAGCGCGCTGAAGACGCTTGATGTCGCGCCCGAGATTTTCCGCCATTCCGAGCAGGAAATGCGCGAGCGTCGAAGGCTGTGCCGGCTGCGTGTGCGTGTAAGCGGGAATCAAAGTTTCGTGGTGCTCTGACACGAGATGCAGCAAATTGCGGCGCAAGTCCATCGCCGAGCGCAAAAGTCTGAGCGTGTCCTGCCGAAGGTGCAGACGATAGATCGTCACGTCGATATCGTTGCGGCTGCGCGCGGTGTGCAGTTTTCCGGCTGTGTCCGGATCGCAGTTTTTGGTAATTTCGCGCTGCAGATAATAAAACAAGTCTTCAAAACTGCCGTCGTATTCGGCTCGTTTAATGGATTCCAAATCCAGGCTTCTCAATGCTCGAAGCAGTTCTTTTAATTCTTCTTCGGTAATAATTCCCTGTTCGGCGAGCATGACGGCATGCGCGTAATCGACGTCGAGATACGCGTCCAAAAAATAGCGCTTCGCGTCTGCGAAACAATCCGCCAGAACATTTTCTTTGTAAATACGTGCCGGAAATTTTTCCGATTGGTTAGATTTTTCTTCTGTTTCAGGTAACACTTTTTTCTCCAAGATTTTAAAACTGTAAATAAAAAAGACACAGAGAGAAAAAAACTTAAATTCCTCTCTGTGTCTTTCGTTAACCCGTCGCTTATTTCGTTGCTGGTGCTTTCGGCAAACTTATAAGGTTTGCAAAAAGTCTATAAGCGCCGGGATTTCCCGTAGGAAGCTGGCGGAAGAAGGAATAGGAATTATAGATAAAATGTCCTTTTCCGAGTTTCGCGTAAACCATGCCGCCTGTATTCGGTGCTTCGCCTTCGTCGGCGGTTTCGAGCAGCGGCGTGTATTGCGGATCGAGTCCGGTCAAGCTGTAAAGATTGCGTTCCTGAACCCAGTTATCCCAATCTGAATTTACGATTTTGTTCGGATAATTAAATACAGGGTGCGCGGGAACTAAAATCTTGACAGGAGCCGTTTCGTCAACGACGCGAACGTTTGAAACGCGCTGAGTTCCGTTTACGACCGATTCCATTTTAGCCGAAAACGGAGCCATGTTTTCTCTGATGTATTCCTGCTGCTGGTATTGAACAATCAGCGTTCCGCCGTTTCTGGCGAAATCGAGCAATCTGCCGTTGTTGGCTACAAAGTCGGGTCTGACCTGCGAAGCGCGAATTCCGATGATGATCGTGTCGAATTTTGACAAATCGCCGGTCGAAAGATCGGCTTCTTCAAGCATTGTAACGTTTAAGCCCAAAAGCTTGATCGCTTCGGGAACTCTGTCGCCGGTTCCCATCACATAACCGATGCGAACCGGAGCTACTTTCAAATTGACGACTTTTGCGGCAACTTCAGCCGGAACGTAGCGGCGATGCGTTTGAATATGCGGGTATGCGACTTCAAGCATCGACTGGTTGTAGGTTTTTCCTTCAACCGTGGCGTTTGTCGCGATTTTATAAGAGTCGGCTTTAGCATTTCCCGGAATCGTCACGTCGAAGACAACAGCTGTTTTTTCGCCTTTTCCTTTCAAAGCGAAATCTGCCGACGCGGGCGTCGAAGTCCATCCGCTCGGCAAACCGAGCTGAAGAGTTCCTTTTGTTTCTCTCGGAGCGTTGTTGGAAACCGAAACGACGATTCTGCGTTTTTGAGCTTTCGGAGCCGTCGGAACAATCAAAAGGTTCGAATCCGATTCAATCGTGACATGCGGAACGACGTTTAATTCGCGTCTTAATTCGCCGCGAATGTCGTCGGCAAAACGATATTCAACCGGTTTTTGAATAGTAATTTCCTCACCGCCGACGAGAAGCTTGACTTCCGCCGTAGCGAGCGGCGAATTGAACGGCATATTTTTATTCGAACCGGCTGCATCCCAATTAAATGTAAAGTTCTTTCTTTGGTTTTCCAGCCAGTAAGGCTGCGTAACTTTCGCCGCTTGCGGCGGCGCGACATTAAAAAAGTATGCGTTCAGAGCCGTTTCATCGCGCTGGCGGAAACCCGTGTTCGGAGCCGGCGTCGGCTGCTGCGCGTTGTCTACAACCCAGCCTTCGGGAGTGATGATTTTGGCGCTGCTTACTTTTACGCCCGCTGATTCAGGAGCGAAAACTCGGACGGCAACACCGGTCGAGTCTCCCGCGACGATCGTTTCAGTTTCGCTTAACGCATCAACCACAACGCTTGCGGCGGCTTGCAAAGCATCGGAAAACTCGCGTTCTTTTTGAGCGAGAAGAAAATCGGCGTCGGCAAGCGCGGGGTTTTGCCCGCTGCCTGCTTTTCCGGCGATTTCGCGGCGCGCTTCACGAACTTTTTTCAATCCCGCGACGAGCGGTTCAATGGTTTTTCCCGGATTTAGAGCATCGAACGCGGCTAAAGCCTTAGCTGCCGCAGATTGAATATCCCCGAGTTCCCCGTCGATAAAGCTGTCGTTTAATCCGACGATTGCGGGGATTCCTTTGATTGAAGTGTCAATTCCGCCCCAAACGCTCGCGTCCGGAGCGCCTTTCGCGGCAACATTCGATTCAAGCAGACGAACGCCGGACTGCTGTTTTCCGCGCAATTCGAGCGAGCCCATTTCCTGAGATTTGTGCTGGCTTCTGCCTTCCATCGCGATTTCAAAATATGAACGACCGATCAGCGGATCGTATTCGCCCGTGCTTACCGCAAGCGACGGAACATTTTGCGCATTTTGGTTAAAGCTCTGACCGACGTAAAGTTTTTTTGCCTGCCAGGGTCGAAGTCCTTCCTGGAAATGTTCGGGATATTGATTCGGATCAGCCGCGGCTTTGAAAGCGATCGGCGTTAAATAACCGGCAAGCTGATGCTGTCCGTGCCCGTCTGCCGGCGTACCGCTAAAGCGGGAAATTATGACCAGCGGGCGAAATAATCTGATTGCGCGAACCACATCGCCTAAAACGGCTTTTTCGTTCCAGATGCGAGCGGCTTCTTCGCGCTTTTTCGAAAATCCGTATTCCATAAAGCGCGTGAAAAACTGTTCGCCGCCGTC
>JAOAPX010000083.1 GCA_025463125.1 Acidobacteriota bacterium
CGTTGGAAATGTCGATCGAACGCGCGACCGTGCGTCGTACTTCCCATGAAGTCGAATTCGCGCTGGTTTCAAAAACGATTGCGTTTGTTGAAGGATTGTGGCGAAAGCGCCAGAATCGCGGATCCGAGGTGGATTTTATGCTTGTTGACGAAAGGCTGCCGTTAATGACGGTTTCCAGATAAAGCGTTGTTCCTCTTCCTCTGAAGCGATAAAAGTTGTTGCTGTCAATTCCTATAGAAAAAATTGTTTCAGCCGTGAAAGACGCTTTTTGTTCAACTCTCACGCTGGCAAAGCCGCCGGTTATATTCAATCGCTGAACGGAAACATATCCGTTGTAATTCGCGCCGCCGGTCTTGCCGAGCTGCGTGATGGTACGCCGCCCGTTTGACTCTGTAACGCTGACCTGCGAATCGAAACCTGTGGAAGCTCTGGTTAGAACACCGAATTTCCATAGGGACATATTGATCGAGCCGTCGTTAAAATTGTCTGTGAAAACAATTGCCGCCTGGCTCGTTCTGTTGATTGTTCCTAAGAAAAGCGCGGCAAAGATAAGAAGTAAAGATGAGTAACCGAGTTTTCGCGAAAATCGTAAATCGCATTGCAAAAACTTTTTCAATTTTTAGTCCTCCAAAAAACATTTGACTTATAAATTGTTTAGCGAAAACGTGCTTTTTTATCGAATCATATTCAAATTAACAATGATTCTTCTGATACTAAAAAAAAACACGCCTCCACTCGAAGTACTCGTAAAGCTGTAATTTGTTTTGTGTAAAATTTGCCGCAAAGCAAATTCAAAACAGTGGTTCTAATTTTTATAAATTTTAGAATTTTACTTTACCGAGTGACAAAAGAATGTTGCCGGTGTGTATTTTCGGCAATAGTCTAAAGTATAAGAACGCGGAAAGCTTCGATCAATTCATACGAGGTGTAAAAAAGCGGTATATGGTGTAAAAAACGTGCTTTTCTTATATAAAATCCGCATTTTTGCATATTTCGTGCAAGCAATCGTTTTTTATACGTCAAAAGCGATCGTTTCGACAATCGCTTTTAGTTGGGTAAATCTCATTCATTACCGTACAAACACGACGGTAATTTTTTTTGTTTTCGATTACGAGTTTAATATTCGGACGAGCTTTTGGAAAGGGCGGATATATGACAAAAGAATATAAGCAGCAGAAAAGCATAGTCGCTGTTGACTGTTGCGAACATGTCTTATCGGCGCTCAGGCGCGGCATCTCCAATTCAAACCTGATTTCTTTTAACACGAAAAACACGGCGAGCGCCGATTTTCCGATCAACGACACGGATTTAATCGTCGTCGGGGTATCGAACGTTCCCGCGCGGCGGCTTTTTATCAGCCGTTTGCGGCGTTTTTACCCGGAAGTGCCGATGCTGGTTTTGCGGCGGGAAAACATCGAACAAAAAAACATAAAGGATCAAATCAGGGGCGAATTTGTAATCAGCGACACGCGGCATCAGGACGATCTCGAACTAATCAAAGTGCTGCGCCGGGTTTTGCCTTTAAAGTTTTGTCATCACACAAAACCCGAATACAACTACGATTTGCTGCGAGACGTGACGCGCATTATATCGGAAAATTATTCGGACCCGGAGCTGAATCTCACACAGGTGGCGCGCGAGCTGCCGACATCTCCCGCCAAACTTTCGCGAATTTTGAATAAACAGGTAGGCATCAGTTTTCGCCAGCTTCTCAAGCAAATCCGCATCGAAGAAGCCAAAAGAATGCTGGCTTCTCACAAATATTCCGTCAAGGAAGTAGCCGCGCGCGTCGGGTTCAGCGACAGCCATTATTTTTCAAGAAGCTTTAAGGAAATGACGGGATTAAACGCGACGGAGTTTCGGCACAGCCCGAACGATTTGATTTTTAACTAACTAAATCCAGGTAAATCAAGGACTCAATAATATGACAAAAAGAAACATTCTCATTACCGGCGGCGCCGGTTTTATCGGCTCGCATCTGGTTGACCGTTTGCTTTCGGAAAACGGTTGGGCGGTCACATGCGTTGACAACTTTAACGATTTTTATTCTCCGGCTGAAAAATGGCGAAACATCAAAAAGCATCTTGATAACCCGTCGTACAACCTGGCTAGAGCCGACATCTGCAATCGCGGCGCGCTTTCGGAAGTTTTCGATAAAACGGATTTCGACGTGGTCGTGCATTTAGCGGCGCGCGCGGGCGTGCGCCCGTCGCTGGCGTACCCGACTCTTTACGCGGCGACAAACGTCAACGGGACGATGAATTTACTCGAATCGGTGCGGCGCTCTAAAGTTAAACAATTCGTTTTCGCTTCGTCATCGAGCGTTTACGGCATTAACGCCAAGGTTCCGTTTGCCGAAGACGATAAGATTACGCAGCCGATTTCGCCTTATGCCGCGACGAAAGCGGCGGGCGAGCTGCTTTGTCACACTTATTCGCACCTGTACGATCTGCGCTGCATATGCCTGCGCTTTTTTACCGTTTACGGCGCGCGCCAGCGTCCAGACCTGGCAATTCATAAATTCGCGGAGCTTATCTCGCGCGGCTTGCCGATTTCCGTTTACGGCGACGGCTCGACGCGGCGCGATTACACGTATATCGACGATATTATTTCCGGCGTCCGCGCGGCGATCGATTATGATAAAAGCAATTACGAGATAATTAATTTGGGCGAATCGAGAACGGTCGAACTGCTTGAGCTGATTGAGATTCTGCAAAGCGAGCTTAAGAAAAAAGCCGTTATAAATTCGCTGCCCGCGCAAGCCGGCGACGTTCCGCAAACTTTCGCCGATATCGAAAAGGCAAAACGCCTTTTAGGCTACAATCCGAAAATCGGAATCGAAGAGGGAATCAGGCGTTTCGTCGAATGGTTCAATCAAAAACCGGATTTTCTCCGGCAGAACTTCAAAAATCAATTGGACTTGCTGATCGAAAACACTCATAGAGCCGGAAACGGTTCGCCAAGAATTTTTTAACCTGTACGGCGTTCAGCCGGTAATAAATAACGCCCTTCCACTCAAAACTCCCTTTGTCTTTTTAGTCAAATTACACAAATCAATGCTTCGTCCCGCATCAGTCAGCGATATACCAGGAAATCTTTAATATAAACTCCTCCGAAAAAAAATCTTCGAAAAACTCCTCTTTCGCCTTAATTGAACGGGAAACGGGCATCTATAAAAGCGCGCTTTCCGTTCAATTATGCCATCAATCCAAAACCTCAAACCCGCGACGCTTTCACTCGCTTGCCGTAAATAACCCCGCAGCTTTTCAAACCCGCGGCGCTTTTTTTCCATAAAGCCTTTTCGCGCCGTTCAAAAAAGACACGCCGGCAAAAATCGCTTTCGAGCGGCATTTTGTTGATTTACAACGAACTCAAACCTCAAATTCTCACTGAAAACAGTTTCCCAGCCCCGGAGCTTTCGATAATCGCCCGCAATTAAAAAAATCTTGACTCGCTTTATTTTTTAATCTATATTTTCCAAATCGCACCGACAGCGTTTTTTGAAAACCGCAT
>JAOAPX010000094.1 GCA_025463125.1 Acidobacteriota bacterium
AAATTCCGTCAATTCGCCGAAAAACGGGCGTTCGGCATGAACCGCGTAAAAACCTTAGGAGTGTTTTTTCGACGGGTGAATCAATTTCAAACCGCGAATCTTAAAGCCCGCGCCCAAAATCTTATCAATAATTTTTCCCGTATGCCCTTTCGCAACAGCGTCGGGCTTAATAATTCCAAATGTTAAATTGCTCATTGTTTATTGTTTTTATTTTTCCTTTTATTAGTTTTTGCTTTTGGTAATTTCACCAAAGGTCTTTGTAAAACTTTATTAGATATTATTGTTTCTTCTGATTTGATTGTTTTGTTTTGTAAACAACCGTTGCCACCGTATCCACAAGGTTCGGCATTCATTGAATCAAGCGCGATATCAAGAATCATTTTTCCCAAATAAACAGGAACAAAACTAAATTCCTTAATTATCCTTTTTTCAAATCCTCTTTCTTCTAAATCAACAATAATTTCATATTTAACGATCTTTTCGTTTATTGGTATGTTAGTTGAATTAAAATCTTTGTAAGGCAAGTTTAATAAATAGACTCCTTCATCATTTGTCTCAGCCACAAACCTTTCACCTTTCGTATTAATAGCTATTACTTTCGCTCCGGGTATTACTGCGCCGACTGCATCATAAATTGTTCCGCCCAAAACCGATTTTTGTGCATTTGCATAAATCGCAAAACCTAAAATCAAAACTATAATTTGTAAAGTTTTCATTTTGCGCCTCAATTAAACATCTCTTTCAACTCCGATGTAATACGCGTCGGTTTCGATGTTTCGCGGTCAATCAAACACCAGACGCTTCTCGCTTTAACCAGTAAATCCGCGCCGCGTTTGATTTCCGTCAATCTTTCCCAGGAAATTCGCGTCGGCTCGCCGACCCAGGTTTTGACAGTAATTTCCTCGTTTTCAAACGCCTGTTTTTTGTAATCGATTTCGTGACGCAGAACTACCCACGTGTATTTGTCGCGGATTTGTTCATTTGTTACCGAAAGCCAGTGGGCGACGGCGACATCCTGAATCCATTTTACATAAGCGACATTGTTGACATGTCTCTGAACGTCAATATCATCGGCTGAAACCCGAAAAGATTGCAAAAATTTCATTGCAGATTGAGCTTTAAGACACCGATTTGAGTGTACATTTTCATAAAATCGAACTGGTTCCAGGCTTCGACGATCTTGCCGTCTTTTACTTTCACAATCGTTAAACCCGTAAATTCAACCGGTTTATTTGTCGGGAGCACTCCGAGACCTTTCCCTTTGTGCGTCGCCGTGACTCTGCAAACCGCCGCTATTTTATCGCCTTCCGTAACAATTTCTTCGATTTCGATATGAATATTCGGAAAAGCGTTACGAAACGCGCGATGCAAAACTTTAAAGGCTTCGGTTCCGCGGACAGTTTCGCCCGCCGCGTCGCTCAAGCCGTGCGCGATTCCGTCTTCGGCAAGCATCTCGTCGACGGCTTCTTCGCGCCCTTTGTTCCAGACTTCTTCAAACCAACGGTGTAATAATGTCGTGTAGTCTTCTGCCATAACGATTCTCCTTGTAATAAAGATTTCCAGGTAAAAACAAAAGGTTTTTATTCTCAAATCAGCGGAGAAACATAAGGCATCCGACAAGGGCGTCGAATTTTTATTTTAAGCCGACGCTTTTATGCCGAGAACTTCCTGAATAGCTTTGCCGATGTCTGCGGGTGATTCGACGACGCGAATTCCGGCTTCCTGCAAAGCTTTCATTTTCTCGGCGGCAGTGCCCTTTCCGCCCGAAATGATCGCCCCGGCGTGTCCCATACGGCGTCCCGGAGGCGCTGTCTGCCCGGCGATAAATGCGACGATCGGTTTCGTTACGTGTTCTTTTGCGTAAGCCGCCGCGTCTTCTTCGGCGGTTCCGCCGATTTCGCCGATCATCACGATCGCGTCGGTTTCCGGGTCTTCCTGAAAAAGTCTCAGAGCATCCGTATGATTTGTGCCGATAATCGGATCGCCGCCGATGCCGATTGCCGTCGATTGCCCCAAACCGAGCGAGGACAATTGTCCGACGGCTTCATAAGTCAGCGTGCCCGAGCGCGAAACGACTCCGATTCTGCCTTCTTTATGAATATGTCCGGGCATAATCCCGATTTTGCATTTGCCGGGCGAAATAATTCCGGGACAGTTAGGTCCGATCATACGCGTGTTTTTATCGCGCAGAAATTCTCTGACTTTAACCATATCGGCAACCGGAATTCCTTCCGTGATGCAGACAACCAAAGGAATTCCTGCGGCGGCGGCTTCCATTATCGCGTCAGCCGCAAACGGCGGCGGAACGTATATAACCGAAGCGTTCGCTCCCGTTTCTTTAACCGCATCCGCCACGGTATTAAAAACCGGGACGTTTTCGTGCGTCGTTCCGCCTTTTCCGGGCGTAACGCCGCCGACAATATTCGTGCCGTATTCGATCATCTGCTGCGTGTGAAAGGTTCCTTCTTTCCCCGTGATGCCCTGTACGATCAGGCGCGTATTTTTATCAACTAAAATACTCAAAACTGTTTCTCCTCAAATTTTATGCTGAATAAAACAAAGAAAAAGTATAGCACGACGCGCGTTTTGGTTGGCAATTGAACGAAGTTAACTTTTAGCGAAACATTTCTTTTGAAAAAAGCGTTTCTAGACTTTGCCGGGCTTTACAGGCATTAATTCTCTGGTTTTATTCGATTCCGCGCCGATATTTCTTCGGTTTCGCACTTTTGTTTATGAAGAATCTTTATTCGTTTTACGCCGATGCATTCCGGATTTCCGTCAAATCGATTTTCGAGCACAAGCTGCGCGCTTTTCTGACATTGATCGGCATCATTATCGGCGTCGCTTCGGTGGTCGTCGTCGGCGCGTCGATCAGCGGGCTGAATTCTTACGTGACCGAAAAAATCGGAAAGGTTCTGGGCACGAATCACTTTATGATCGCCCGAATGGCAAACTCCGGCAACAGAACCGATGAGGAATTTGAACGCGCCAACCGCCGCAACAAAAAAATAACGTGGGATGAATACGAATATTTGAAAGCAAATTGCCAGTCGTGTTCGGAAATCGGCGCGGGAAAAGGCGGCGGAACGGATTTGAGCCAGAACGGAATCGAAATGCCTTCGACGCGTATTATGGGCGTGACGGCGAATATGGAGCAAATCGAAGACAAAACCGTTTCGCTCGGTCGTTTTATCAATAACGACGAAGTTACGCGTTCCGCCCGTGTCGCCGTTATCGGCGCCGACGTGCAGGAAAAGTTTTTTCCCGACCGCGACCCGATCGGGCAAACGATCAAGGTGCGCGGCTTGCCGCTGACGATAGTCGGAATGGAAGAAAAGCGCGGCTCTTTTATGGGCGGCTCGCAGGACCGGCACATTTACATTCCGGTGACGCTTCACCTGCAGCTTTTCGGCAGCGGCGGCGACGGCATACAGATTCACGGCAAAACACTGGACAAGGAATCATTTCAAATCGCGCTCGAAGAAGCACGCACGATTATGCGAAACAAGCGCCAGCTTCTCGGCAGCGAGGACGACAATTTCGGACTCGTTAACACCGAAGAACTCGCCGGGCAAATTGACCAGCTCACGGCGAGCATTGCGGCGGTCGTCGTGCCGATTACGCTGATTACTTTGATCGTCGGCGGCATCGTCGTGATGAATATTATGCTCGTTTCCGTCACGGAAAGAACTTTCGAGGTCGGTTTGCGCAAAGCTCTGGGCGCGACGCGCAAACAAATTCTGCTGCAATTTCTGATCGAATCCGCGCTTTTGTGCGCCGTCGGCGGCGTTCTCGGTTTGCTGCTCGCGACCGGCGTCACGGTTTTAATCACGATTTTAGCCGGAATTACGATGACGATTACGCCGTTTTATGTTGTGATGTCGGTCGCCGTGTCGAGCATCATCGGCATCGTCGCCGGAATTTACCCGGCGTGGAAAGCGGCGCGGCTCGATCCGATTATCGCGCTTACAAAAAATTAATTAATAAAAGGAAGAATTAAGGAGAAATCGATATGCGTCTGCCCCAATTTATCCCGCACGAAATCTTAAAAATGGCGCTCGACAGCATACGCGCCAACAAATTCCGCAGCTTCCTGACTGTTCTCGGCATCGTGGTCGGCGTGATGACGGCGATCGTCGTCGCGTCGATTTTAACCGGAATGCGCCAGAGCATCGTCCAGACGATCGAAGATTACGGAACGAATAATATTTACGCGTTTCATCTTTCGACAGGATTCGGCGGCGGCGATCGTTCCGAACGCTCTCGCAAGCCTCTAACGGTCGAAGACGCCGACGCGATTTTGGCTCAATCAACAGCAATCGAAGATATCGCGCTCGTCGCTCCCGGAATCGGGAATTTCGGTCCGAGCTTCGACGATAATATGACTTATAACGGCAAAAATTACCGTTGGGCGAATACCGACGGCGTTTCGCCGAACTACGAGCAAATCTCTAACCTGACGCTTCGCGAAGGACGTTTCATCACCGAAGCCGATGATCAGCAGAGACGAAGCGTGCTCGTCATCGGCGTTGACGCGGCAGACGCGCTTTTTCCCGGCGAAGCAGGCAATATTGTCGGCAAAGAAGTGCGGATGAACGGGCAGATGTGGGAAATTATCGGCGTTCTGGAAAAAAGGAAAGCCGGCTTTTTCGGCGAAAATGAAGAAGACCGCAAAATTTTTCTGCCCTTTAGAACCGCCCGCAAAGTAGCGCCGCAGCGCGATTATCTGCTGCATATAATTAAAGCGAAAGAAGGTCTTGTGCAGCAGGCTTTGCTCGAATCCGAGGACGTTTTACGCAAACGGCGACAAGTGTCTTTCGATCAGCCGAACAACTTCGACATCAAAACCGCCGATAAATTTATCGAACAGTTCGACAGCATTACCGGGATGGTCGGCTTGATCGCCATCGCCATTTCAAGTTTAGGCTTGCTCGTCGGCGGAATCGGCGTGATGAATATCATGCTCGTTTCGGTCACGGAAAGGACAAAAGAAATCGGAATTCGCAAAGCCATCGGCGCGACGAAAAAGGCGATTGTTATGCAATTTTTACTCGAAGCGATGACGCTGACCTTTTTCGGCGGATTAATCGGCGTAACGCTCGCGATCGGAATCAGCAATTTGATAATGCTTCTGATTCCGAGCATTCCGGCTTCGATCCCGCTGTGGGCTGTGGTTATGGGCTTAACCGTCTCAGTCGCCGTCGGCTTGATCTTCGGCGTGCTTCCGGCGAGAAAAGCTTCTAAATTAGACCCGATCGAATGTTTGAGATACGAATAATTTTATATCAAACATCGATGACATCGATTGCAAAAAGAAAACGCGGCAATAAAAGCCGCGCGATCAGCAAGGAAAAGTAAAAAAGTAAAAAAGTAAAAAAGTAAAAAAACAGAAAAAACGGGACGCGGATAAACGAATCAGGCGGGTTTTTACTGGTAAATCATTGATAGAAATTCAGTAAAAATCCGCCTTTTTATTCGTTTTTATTCGCAAACACGCGTTTTATTTCTTTCGCTCTTTTCGGCTTTTTTTAAAGTCCTGCGAGTTTTGCGTTCAATAATCGAAACTTGTTTGCTCGATTCGCTTTTAAGTTTTGCCGCCGTCTTTGATCAAGACGAGATCGCTGTTATAAATTCCGCGAACGAGAAAGAGTTTTTTGCCGTCGTCAGACCATGTGAACGAAATTATATTGCCGGAATTAAACGTCGTCAGAGGTTTTTCCGTTTTGTTTTCAACGGAAAGATTCCAGATATTATCGATTCCGCTGTTATTTATATAAGTTAAAAATTTACCGT